>CAYXJG010000429.1:0-4393 GCA_964465285.1 uncultured bacterium | reverse complement strand
AGCGCGCCCCAAACTCTTATTTTTTCGTGAAACTTGCCAAGTCGTGTTTCCAGGGACATGCCCTGGAGGGGGGTGTCTCCAGAAGATATATCATTCATTTTGCACTGCTACTTATAGCGTCAGCAGTTCTCATTCAATCATTAAGGAGTGGGTCATGACTTTTCTAAAAATGCCCCTCGTGGCTATCTGTGCAGCCATGATGGGCACGACAGCGATGGCTGTGCCCGTCTATGCGGACATCACTATTCGCATGAATACCATCCGCGTAAATACCGGGCATACCTTCTTTCAGGTGGGGCATCCCAATCGCTACCATCAGCATGGTGTGCCCGTCGTGCGCTACGTCTATCCCGATGGCCGAGTGGTCGAGCGCTATGGGTATCCTCACGGGCGTCGGGAGGTTTTAGTGCTACCGTCCCCGGTCGTTCCCCATCCGCCTGTAGCGCTGCCGCAGCCCTCAAGTAGGCAGTCGCCCGTTGGGTTGCACCAGGCAGGGGAACCGAGGCTTCTACACGGACAGCGTATTGACCCCATACATGCCCTGATTGTGGGGGCGGGGAATTTGGCCGGGCGGGAGGGGCCGGGAACCGTTTACCCAGAGCTAACGGCTTTTCTTTCGGGGCAGACAGTGGTGGTCACCCAAGTGGCGGGCGGTGGTGATGGCTATGATTGGTTCCTGGCGGCTTCAGGCCAGGGGCAACATGCGTGGATTCGGGGCGATCGCCTGAGCTTCTACGAGTCAGTGCGCTAGGATAAATCTGAAGTTATACACCTTAACATTCATGGATTGGCAGGAGATTGCAGGCAGTTGGGTGCTCATCCCAAGACGCCCAAAGGCGATCATTCATTTTCTAGGAGGAGCATTTATCGCAGCGGCTCCCCATATTACCTATCGATGGCTACTCGAAAACCTCTCCCAGCAGGGTTATGTCGTCATTGCAACTCCCTTTGTTAACACCTTTGACCACGGGGCGATCGCCCGTCAGGCTCTCCTGTCATTTGAGCAAACCCTGGAATGTGTGCAAGGGAAGCTGGGCGGTGGATATCTGCCGATTTATGGCCTGGGCCACAGCATGGGCTGTAAAATTCATCTGTTAATGTGCAGCCTGTTTGACGAAGACCGGGCTGGCAATATTTTTATTGCGTTCAATAATTATCCTGCCCGTCGCTCCATACCTCTGCTGGATCAGGTTTCACAGCTCTCGACAGTGGTAGACGGGGCACGGCGTTCTATGCCGTTTTTAGACCAGTTTGCCCCTGTCACGGCGAACATGCGCGTGGAATTTACGCCATCACCGGAAGAAACCCAGCACATCATCACCGAGTCGTATCCCGTCCGACGTAATCTGCTCATCAAGTTTATGCGGGATGATATTGACCAGACCTATAACCTGCACGATGTCCTGTACGATCGCTTTCCAAGCCTAACGGCCATTCAGATTTTGCGTGGCAACCATCTGACCCCGCTGGGGCAGGATATTAACTGGACCTCAGGCAATGCGTTTTCACCCATTGATGCCGTTGGGCAATTTGTTAAGCAGGAGCTTTATCGAGACCTAAAACGCCTGCGCCAGAACATCCTAATGTGGCTCGACCCCGTTGCATCGGCGTCACTAGATAACGCTCTAGGCTGAATACAACTTTAACTGGCTTGGCAAGTTTCACACAAAGATAGGGGTTTGGCGCGCGCTCCGCGAGCGCCAAACCTCTATCTTTGTGTTGCGAATTTGAGAACGTTGCCAAGTCGTGTAATTAATTGTGCTCACCTACTTATCGCTCTAGGTTTTCGCGGTTGTGAGGGTGCCGCAGGTCAGCAATGTCGGGGCCGGCAGGAATAATGCTCCCTGGATTCAGTGGAAACAGGTTGGCGTAATAATCGCGCTTCACAGCATCCAGATAGCAGGTATCCGCGATGCCAGGGTGTTGATACAGGTCGCGCAGGTATCCCCCGAGGTGAGGATAGTCCTGAATGCGGCGGCGGTTGCATTTAAATAAACCGTAATACGCCACATCAAAGCGGAAGAGGGTGGTGAACAAACGCACATCTGCCAGAGTCAGGCGATCGCCACACAAGTAGCGCTGGTTCGCCAGCACTCCATTAATCTCGTCCAATGCCTGAAACAGTTCGTTGACCGCCTGGTCGTAGGCGTCCTGAGTCTGGGCAAATCCGCAGCGATAGACACCATTATTGACAGCAGGGTAGATTTTTTGGTTCCACTGCTCAATCGAGTCCTGTAACTCAGCCGGATACAGATCGCAGTCCGGATGCTGGGCCATGGCGTTAAAGGCACCGTTTAGGAGGATGATGATGTCAGCGCTTTCGTTGTTGACGATGGTGCGGGTCTGACTGTCCCACAGAACGGGCACGGTCGATCGCCCCCGATAGCCCGGTTTGCCTTGCCGATAGAATTCTGCCAGGGTATGGCATCCCTCGGTGTCTTTTTCAAACACCCAACCCCCTTCTTCAGGAGAGGGTTCAACCACTGTGATGGGAATTTCGGCATCCAACCCCTTCAGCGCCCGGACGATGAGGGTACGGTGTGCCCAGGGACAGCCCAGCCCCACTATCAGGCGGTAGCGGTTGGCTTCGGCGGAATATTGGGCGTCAGAAGTAGCGTGAATCCATTGGCGAAACTCGCTTACAGGGCGAATGTAGGCTCCCTCTTTGCTGCGGGGGGCAAGGCGGGACATCATCAGGTGCCACATGGTTGTCCAGACAAATTTGCCCAACCGAATGATGATGGTCGAGGGCAGGATACCTTTGTTTGTTGATTGTCTGGGGAATTTCATGGGCACGTGGCTACAGGATTTATTGCTCTGAGAATATGTGGATGCATCACGCTCCCACATCCGTTATTTATAGCGCTGTGCAAGCGCTATATGATTTAGCCAGGTGATTTAGTCAGGCGCGATCGCACCTCCTCAATGGCGTTTTTGACTTGGTCGAATCCGGTGCCGCCGTAGCTGTTGCGGGCTGCGACGACCTGACGGGGGGCGATCGCCCCATAGATATCGTCGTCAAAGGCAGGGTGCAGGGCTTTCCATTCCTCCATTGTCAAATCCTTGAGCAATTTGCCTGCCGCGAGGCTAGTTTTCACCACCTTGCCTACCAGGTTGTAGGCTTCCCGGAAAGGAACGCCCTTGGATGCCAGGTAGTCTGCTACATCGGTGGCGTTGGAGAAGTCTTCGGCAACGGCGGAGTTGAGCCGGGCAGGACAGAACTTCAGGCCTTCATCCACGAGGATAGTCATGGCTTCCAGACACCCTTTCACGGTTTTCACCCCGTCAAAAAGAGCCTCTTTGTCTTCCTGGAGATCCTTATTGTAGGCGAGGGGTAAGCCTTTCATCAGCACCAGCATGGCCTGGAGGTGTCCAAATACGCGCCCGGTTTTGCCTCGCACTAGTTCTGGTACGTCGGGATTCTTTTTCTGGGGCATGATGCTCGACCCTGTGGAGCAACTGTCCTTGAGAACCACAAAGCGGAATTCTTCCGATGCCCAGAGGATGACTTCTTCCGACAAGCGCGACAGGTGAATCATGATGAGGCTGGCAGCGCAGAGAAATTCAATGGCAAAGTCGCGATCGCTCACCCCGTCCAAGCTATTGCGGTAGATGCGCTCAAATCCCAATAGTTCCGCTGAGTAGTGGCGGTCAATGGGAAAGGTTGTCCCGGCGAGGGCACCGCTGCCCAGGGGGGAGGTGTTGACCCGCTGGTAGATTTCACCCAACCGCTCCCAATCTCGGTGAGCCATTTCCACGTAGGCCAGCAGGTGGTGCGCCAAACTCAGGGGTTGTGCCCGTTGTAGGTGAGTGTAGCCCGGAATTAGGGTATCCACATGCTGTTCAGCTTGATTTAGAAGCACCCTCTGGAGCTCGATGAGTTGCTGGCGGATTTGGGTAATCTGATCCCGCAGGTAGAGCCGGGTGTCGGTGCCCACCTGGTCATTGCGCGATCGCCCTGTATGCAGCTTCTTGCCCGTGTCGCCAATGATCTCCGTGAGGCGCCGTTCTACCGCAAAGTGAACGTCCTCGGCGTCAACACCGGGTTGGAACTTACCATCCCGGTACTCCTGCCGGATTTGCTCCAGACCTGTGACAATGGCTTCTCCTTCATCGGGGGTGATGATGCCCGTTTTGGCAAGCATTCGGGCATGAGCCTGAGAACCCGTGATGTCGTACTCAATGAGTTCAATGTCAAACCCAATGCTGGCGTTGAAGTGGGCGATCGCCGGATGCAGAGCAGACTCAAACCGCTGGCTCCATGTTTTGTCGATATCGTTACTCAAATGATTCACCCTATGCTGAAACTTCCTGTGACCGTTTATTACTTCAAGTTACACGACCTAGCAAAGTTCTCAAATTCACAACGCAAAAATAGGGGTTTGGGGCGCGC
>CAYXJG010000428.1:0-4402 GCA_964465285.1 uncultured bacterium | reverse complement strand
GCGCGCCAAACCCCTATTTTTGCGTTGTGAATTTGAGAACGTTGCCAAGTCGTGAATTAAGGGGGGCAAAAAGGTCGCCTCAGGCGACTTTTTTGCCCCCTTAATTTGCCCGCTTAAATTTATACAAGTGAGCGCCTATAGGGCGCGCAGTCACAATATGCCTAGCCCCGCACCTCAGCGAGTTTGATCACGAGAAGAACAGCAAGATGCCCTGGATAAAAGCCATAGAACCACCGTGCCTTTGGCCCTCGTCGATAGTTGAGCGCATATAAAAGGAGCGGCGCTAGAATAGCCCAAAGCTGAATCGTGATCCCAGTGATGTAGAAATCGAAGAGATGCAAGCCTATCCATAATCCCCACCACCGTAACGTCGCCCATAGCGATTGAGTTGCTTGGGGCGATCGCCACTGGGCCATTAACAAAATAACGCACAGGCCATAGGCACTCGCATCCATCGGAATCAAGCCCGCCACTATAATCCCAGCCGCCCAGACCAGGTATTTTTGGGCAGGAAAACGTTTACCAAGGCGCAGCGTTGCCAATCCCACGCCTAACGTCACCAGCACATTAAGCTGTTGGGTTTTGAATAGCCATGAATAAAATGGCTGACTAATCACTGCGAAAATTGCTAAGCGTCTAGAGTAGATCCAAATGTTCTGAGTCTTTTGTTCGCCCTGGGTCAGCAGCCATGCAAACAACGGAAAACTTAACCGTCCGATTATCCGAAACCGGTCATCCCCCGGATAAAAGACATAGCCTATATGGTCAATCACCATGCAAATCGCTGCAATGAGCTTGAGATGAAAATATGTCATTGACACAACTTGGCAACGTTCTCAAATTCACAACGCAACAATAGGGATTTTGGGCGCGCTCCGCGCGCCCCGCACCCACGAGAATTGAATATAGCGCTATGCAAGCGCATTAAGTACAGTGTGTTGAGTGGCGGCGCAGTGCGCCGCCACTCAACACATCTGGGTGTGCTTAGCCAATTTGACACCGCTATAATTTGAACCCAATTGGTGAAGCGGCGCGGCGACGCCGCGCTGCTTCACCAAAATTGGATTGTATAGCCCTACTGGCTTAGAGCCAAGCATGTATTCCCCGCGCAGCGGGGAATACATGCTCCTCCAATGTCCTAATCTAAGTGCATATTGCTATATTTAATCCTTAATCCACCGCGACAAACAGTTGCCGGGAAAAGCGGCTTTGGGCGGCGATCGCCCCATTCTTGATCACCGTGCGCTCTACCGGACACGCCCCGACTGCCTCAGACACCGTCTGGGCATTGAGGATCACAAAATCTGCGCGACATCCCGGCTGCAGGCCATAGTTGGCTAAGCCCATCGCGGCTGCTCCACCCATTGTCGCCATATCCAGGCAAAAATGGTGCTGGTCTATGGTTCCCAAGTGCAGCACTTGAGCCATTAAGGTGCAAATTTTGAGGACATCTCCATCTCCGAAGGGGGTGAATAAATTTTGAACATTGTTTGTCGCCAGCCCAACAGTTACTCCAGCCTGGGCAAGGCGATGAACGGGCGCAACCCCTCGCCGGGCATTGTGGGTATCGTGGCGAGCCATCATGTATAAATCCGATGCCGGGAGCGCTAGGACTGAAATGCCTGCTTCAGCCAGTTGAGTGGCGATCGCCCCCAGGGCCTCTGGCGGCAATCCTGCCAGCTTCGTCATGTGACCCAGACACACCCGACCTTGCCAACCCCGACGACAGGTTTCTTCAATCACAAAGGGCACTAATAGAGGATCATCATCATCTAGAAAATCCAGATGAAAATCAACATCGCAGTCGAATTCCTGCGCGATGTCAAAGATAATGCAAATGTTCTTCTCCGGTTCAGAATCGACGTAGGGAGCTGACCCAACGACATCCGCGCCCATGCCCATCGCTTGTTTGAGCAACGTCACCGTTTCTGGATACGAAGTGATGCCTTCCTGGGCAAAGGCCGCCAGTTGCAGGGTGATGCCCTGGGCATAGCGCTCCCGCAGAGGCAGCAATGCCTCCATCCCCTTTAGACCAATCATCGGATCCACTTCTACGTGGCTTCGCATCGCAGTCGTCCCCCAGCCAATGACCTGCTCAATGTGTCGGCTGGCACGGGCTTGAATATCAGGAACTGTAAATGCCTGTTTTGCCTTGAGGGTCTTCTCCAGAGCTTCTTGAAACCCCCCCTGGGTAGATGAAGCCCGACTGAGCAACGATACCTTGTCCAGGTGAAAATGAGCGTCTACCAGGCCGGGAATCACAAGCCGTCCATCAGCATCGATGATTTCCTGGGCAGTGCTTTGAGGACTTGTATTCGAATCAGGCAAAGTTCCATGATCCGGCTTGATGTGACGGATCACTCCATCACTCACCCAAATCGACCATTGCCCTTTCCGATAGGGCAATATCGCCCCTGACACTACCAAATCCATAGTCTTCTTAAATAACGTCTTCCTAAGTAACAGCGCTCCCTAATGTACCATCCAGTGCAGCCTTTCCAGTGCAATGTTCCCAACGCGTCTTCTCTGACACGGCTTTCCCCATAGGACTTTCCTTGTGGGAATACTCCTTATGGGAATAATGGTTCGCCAGGCAACCATTGCCCTGGTGCCTTATGGATGTGACGGGCGTCGTGCGCTACATCAACTGGCAACGTTGCTTTGATGAACGATGTCGGATCGAGGCGTCAACCGCATCCACATTGAGTAGCGCGGTGCGGCAGTGGTGTCCTACCATCAAAGATGAGTTCAAAGAGACTTTGAAGGGTGAGTTCAAAGAGATTTTGAAGACTGCTATAGTCCTGGAACAGCCGCGATAGTCTATGGTACTGAATCGTTAGCCATCCGATAGTAAGACAGGAGTGGCTCGCAGCTTTGCAAGCCTGATCGGCTCTATCGTCACTGTCTCCACATTTTTCCCTTGTCTTAATCTACCCTGTGAGAGGTGCCCATGTCCGTTGCTTCACTTCCATTCGTCCACGGCGATCGCCTGAACCACAATCTCAATACCCTGGCAGAGATCGGCAAGCTCTCCAAAGGGGGTGTGAAGCGCATCTCCTTTAGCCAGGAAGATCAGTTAGCCCGCCAGTTGGTGAAAAACTGGATGGAAGAAGCAGGCATGACAACTCGCATTGATGCAGGAGGCAACCTGATTGGCCGTTATCCTGGTAAAAAAGACCTGCCTGCACTGGCGACAGGCTCTCATATCGACACCGTGCCTTCGGCGGGCCGCTATGACGGAACTCTAGGCGTTTTGGCTGGCATTGAGGTGGTGCGTGCCCTTACGTTCAACAACATTGTGCTGAACCATCCTGTTGAGGTGATTGTCTTCTCCGACGAGGAGAGCAGCATGATTGGCGGTAAGGCGATCGCCGGAACCTACAACCCTGATCCAGAGTATTACCGCCGCAAGGATGGTCTGTCTATTCAAGAATGCTTAGCGCGGGTTGGAGGAGACTGGGGGGCGATCGCCACAGCCCGCCGCAGTCGAGACGACATGGCGGCATTTGTAGAACTCCACGTTGAGCAGGGAGGGGTGCTGGAGTCCAAGCAGATGGACATTGGTGTGGTGCAGGGGGTCGTCAGTATGAACCGCTACAACCTCACCGTGACAGGCAGCCCCAACCATGCTGGAACTACCCCTATGGACATGCGCCAGGATGCCCTGGTGGCTGCATCGCAAATTGTCCTTACAGTCAATCAATTGGCCAATCATCTGCCAGGGGATCAGGTTGCAACGGTGGGGATGATGAATGTCTGGCCCAACGCCACCAATATTGTGCCCGGACGGGTCGAACTGAGCCTCGATATTCGTGATCTTTACGCAGAAAATGTAGCCGCCCTGGTCAATCGACTGGAGGAACAGATTGGGGCGATCGCCCACCAAACGGATACGACTATCGAAATGCACCCTGCCCTCAACGCTCCCCCGACCCTTTCCTCTCCTCAAATCATGGACACCATTACGCAGGTGTGCCATATGCTAGACCTGAGCCACATCGAATTGCCCAGCCGTGCCGGACACGATGCCCAAGAAGTCGGGCGCATCACCGACATGGGCATGATCTTCGTGCCCAGCCAGGGCGGCATCAGCCACTCTGAGGCAGAGTATACGCCTCCAGAGCAATGCACCCAGGGAGCTGATGTCTTGCTGCACACTCTAATGAAGCTTGATGCTTTGGGACTTGCAAGAAAATAAAGTACCCGGAAAAGAGCAGCGGGCTGCGCCCGCTGCTCTTTTCTTCCGGTATCTTTTCTAGCCGCAGATCCCTTTGTATTAAACTTTACAGAGTTTTGGAGCACGACAGGTGACTTGTGACACGAAATGTGAGAGTGGGGGCGGGCTGCGCCCGCCCCCACTCTCACATTTCGTGTAGGATTGCTACATGCGGAAACTCTATTT
>CAYXJG010000427.1:0-4436 GCA_964465285.1 uncultured bacterium | reverse complement strand
CCGACGGGGTGTGCCCCTAGGAAACTGTGTAAATAATTTTGCTCAACTACTTAAAAGATGGGTTCACGTTATTTAATTCTCGGTCCTAAGAAACAAGGATTCAATACAATCCAACTGAGTTTATGACCTGGCAAGGTATATTTTGGAGGATGATTTGGTAAAACGCGCCTTTTTCCCGACGGAGAGCTGATTGTCATGACCACCATCCTGCCAAGTCAATACCTGACATTGGGGCGATCGCGCCTCTCCATCGGCATTCTGGTCACGTCGGTTGCAGCGGGCTGGCTCGGCACATCCTGGCATCACCCAGCATGGAGTCAGATTGTCCCAGACGCCACCTTACCCAATCCGTCCGTTGTACCGAACAACTGCACCGACTGCACGATTACTGGAGGAACCACCGCAGGAACAAACTTATTTCATAGTTTCGAGCAGTTTTCCATTCCTGCCAATGGCAGTGCCCGATTCAGTAATGCCGCTGCCCTTGACCGAATTATTAGCCGGGTGACCGGGCGATCGCCCTCTCGCATCAATGGCTTACTCGAATCAGCGGGGGATGCAGATGTTTACCTGATCAATCCCAACGGCATCGTGTTTGGCGCAAATGCCCGGCTCAACATCGGCGGCTCTTTTCTTGCCACCTCCGCAGACCGAATAACCTTTGCCGATGGGGTTGAGTTCAGTGCATCAGAACCAAATACCCCCCTGCTGACCGTTGCAGTGCCGATTGGACTCCAGTTTGGCGCGAATCCCGGAGCTATTGAGGTGCAATCGTCTACTCTCCAGGGAACGGCAGGAACGACGGTAGGGGTTATCGGGGGAGAACTGTCCTTATCCGGGGGAGAACTGACGGTTCCGGGGGGACGCATCGAACTAGGCAGTGTTGGAGCCAACGAGACTGTGGTGCTGGAAACGGGCGATCGCCCGCTGACAATCAATTACAACGGCACTGCTGCTTTTCGAGATATTGATTTCTTCAGCGGCATGTTGGTCGGGGTTGGCGGAACCCAGGCAGGATCAATGCACATCCAGGGGCAGCGCATCCGCATGACAGAAGGAAGCCAACTCGTTTCCCTCGCTTCTGGAAATAGCGGTGCTGGAGAGATGACCATCATCGCCTCTGAAGAACTTTCCCTGATTCGGACCTCCACAGACCAAACGGGCCTCTTCAACGAAGTATCCGGCAATGCATCGGGACAGTCCACAGGGGCGCTCACCATTGCAACCCCAACTCTACAAATCACAGATGGCGCGCAGGTTTCGACCAGTACCTTTGGCACAGGCCAGGGCGTTGATCTCACAATTACCGCCGACACGATCGATCTCCAGGGTGCCGTGGGCTCAGAACCCAGCGGCATTTTCTCCTTTTCTGAAGCAGGGGCGGATGGCCGGGGTGGCAACGTGACCATTGACACCAACCGCTTGACCCTGCGGGATGGAGCGCAGATCTCTGTGTCTACTTTCGGCAATGGCAACTCAGGCACCCTCACCGTCCGGGCAGTGGAACAGATGGATGTGATTGGGCGATCGCCCCAAAACCGCAACATCGCCAGTGGTCTGTTTTCCTCCATCGAACGGAACGCCACAGGCAACAGCGGCACCCTCACCATCGAAACGGCACGGCTGAATGTTGTGGACGGTGCCCAGGTCGCCACCGTTGCCCGCAACAGCGGACAGGGCGGCAACCTGACTGTCAATGCCTCTGAGTCCGTTCTGCTCAGCGGTTTTGCGCCTCCTCTCCAGGACGGGGTTGACGCGAACCGCAGTGGGTTCTTTGTTTCGGCGGAACCTAACTCTTCTGGCAATGGCGGCACCCTGAGGTTAATGGCTCCTGCACTCATCATTGAGAACAATGCCCGCATTTCCGCTGACACCTTTGGCACTGGGGATGGAGGCGATGCCTTCTTCACGGTCGATCGATTGGTGCTGCAAGACGGGGGGCAGTTGCGAGCGGCGTCCTTTGATGATGCGGGTCTTGATGCCGGGACTGCCGGGAGCATCGACATCACCGCTCAAACCGTAACGGTATCGGACGAATCAGAGATTAACGTCAGCAGTGCCCTGAGTCAGGCAGGAAACCTGACGATTCGCGCTAGGGAAATCCGCCTACAGACTGGGGATCTCACTGCCGAAACGCGGGAAACAGCACCAGGCACCAGTGGCGCAAACATTCATCTACAAGGACTGGAACTCCTGTTTTTGGGCGATCGCAGCCTCATTTCTGCCCGCGCCTTCGACGCTGCCGATGGCGGCAACGTCACCATCGACGCAAGCAATAGCTTCATCACTGCCCCCTTCAACCAGGACAGCGACATCATTGCCAATGCGGTTGAAGGTCGAGGCGGCAACATCACCATCACCACCCGAGGTATTTTTGGTCTGGAAGAACGCCGGGCGATCCCTGGCAACGGCACCAATGACATTGACGCCAGTTCTGAATTTGGCGTAGCGGGCACCGTCACTATCAACCGTATTGATGTCGATCCCAGTCGAGGACTCGCCGAACTGCCCAGTTCCGTGGTGGATGCCTCGCGTCTCGTCGCGCAAGGATGTCGGGATGGGGCGATCGCCCAACAGCGCAGCGAGTTTATCGTCACAGGGCGGGGTGGCCTCCCGGCTGGCCCAGACGGCGTCCTAGAGCGGGAATGGCTCCTCACGGCGTGGGCTTTCCCAACCCCAGAGCCTGCTCCGCCCTCCACAATGCATGATGCTCCCCCTCCGCTGGCCGTTGCTACCGGAAGCCCAAGCAGACTCAGCCGTCCTCTGATTGAAGCCCAGGGGTGGGCACGACAGCCCGACGGGGACGTGGCTCTCGTTGCTCAACGGGACAGCAGCTTAGGATTGTCTGCCGTCGGCACCCGTGCGTGCTCAACGACTCCGTAAGCAGCGATCGCACGTGCCACAGCGCATCCCCTGGGCATCTTGGGTGAACCCAAAGGCGCGGAGCAAAAATCGCCAGCGGCAGTCCTTGGTGCGAAGATACGTCATCATCTGCTCAGCCGCTTCGTCTAGGGAAGACGGGGCGGGTGACGATGGATCTGGATGGGTTTTTCCCGGTCGAATGCGATAGTGAAACGGGTCGCACCAGTCCAGCTTCCCCATACTGTGCAGCATTGACAGGGCGATCGCCCCATCTTTGAACTGTTTTGAGACGGCCATCACCTCCCCTTCGTTGGGCAACTGCTTTGCCAGGTGGAGTGCCTTTTGATGTTGAGATTGGAGCTTCTGCTGAAAGTATTGCTGCCGCTGCCGATCATCAGGGTCGAGCCACCCGGTGGGCTCGCTAACGAGGGAGAGGGCGATCGCCGCCTTTCCGTCCCGCCCGGCTCTGCCCACCTCCTGAACGTACTCAGACAGCAGCAGGGGCACCTGAAAATGCACCACCCACCGCACATGGGGGTGATTGATGCCCATGCCAAACGCTGAGGTACACACGACAAACAAAATTTCTCCGCTCAGCCACTGGTGCTCAATGGCCCGCCGAGCCTCAGCCCCCAAGCCTGCATGGTACGCTGCGGTGCGATAGCCCTGCCCTGCCAGCCAGTGGGCCAGTGCTACGCTGTCCTTCCGCGTTCGCACATACACCAGTCCTGCTTCGTTGGTATGAGCCTGAATACACCTCAGCAATCGGGTTCGGCGTCCCCTCGGGGTCCACACCGTTTGCACGCCCAGGGACAAATTTGGGCGATAGGGATTGAGCAGAAATGATGCCGGGTGCTGAAGCTGGAGGGTCTGGGTGATGGTACGCTGCGCTGAGGGGTCGGCTGTCGCTGTAAAAGCGGCGATCGCCAGTGTACTCCCCGGCGGCTTGCCCTTCAGCAAAGCTGGACGCACCGCCCCCAACCGCCGATAAGCAGGCCGAAAGGTATCTCCCCACTGCACTAAACAATGTGCCTCGTCTAAAATTAACCCGTTAATCGTCAGAGATGGCTTCCTCAGGTATGCCCAGACCTTCTGGCTTAGCAGTGTTTCAGGGGACAGGTATAGCAGTCGCAGCCGCTGTTTCTCAAGCTGCCATAGGGTTTTGCGCTGCAAAGAGCCAGGCAGTTCGCTGTGCAGGGACGCCGCAGGCAGTCCACGCTGCCGCAGTTCAGCGACCTGATTTTCCATAAGCGCCACCAGGGGCGACACGACCAGGGTCAACCCCGTTTGCATCAGGGCTGGGAGCTGAAAGCAAATAGACTTCCCGCCGCCGGTGGGCATGACAATGAGCGCATCTCGTTGGCTGAGAATGCTTTGCACAATCTCCCCTTGGGGAGGTCGAAAGTCCTCATAGCCCCAAATGTGCTGGAACGTCGCTCGAACTTGTTCCCAATCTGTTGACTGTGTTGATGGTATTTGCTGCATCCCTGATTTCCCGCATCTTAAGTCACGTTAGGGACTTGCAAGAAAATAAAGTACCCGGAAAAGAGCAGCGGGCGCAGCCCGCTGCTCTT
>CAYXJG010000426.1:0-4453 GCA_964465285.1 uncultured bacterium | reverse complement strand
GGGATTTACCCTAATTTCAAGAAATGACAGAGCACGAGCCAAATCATGTAGAACAGTCCCATGTCCAGACTTTCCCCTATTCTCCCTGGTGTGACCCGAGGATTGCGCATCATCCTGACGCTGATACTGGTGATGCTGCTGTCCATGACTGACCTGGTACGCCTGACTGCCTGGGCACAGGAACCCGTGGGGGCGATCGCCACCTTTGACCTCAATGCTGACCTGAAGAACCCAAACCAGTTCTACGATCTGCCCTACCCATCTGACCTGCGCCTCGATGCAAACGGACACCCAGACTTAACTGGATTTCCCGTCTTTACCCGATTCTATGGATTTTTTAAGCGACTCAGGACAATTGCAGGCGATCGCCCTGGGTTTCCCACCACCGCAGCAGGCTATTTCCGCTTCGACCAACCCCTGGCTCAGCAGTCCCCCAACCAGTTGATTCCTGCTGATCCCAGTTCACCAATCCTACTCATGGATGTCGATCCAGACTCCCCAGAGCGGGGGCGTCTGTTCCCTGTGGTTGCATCTACACCAGAACCCGATCCCTTCTACGTACCTGCCTATCTACTCGCCGCTGCCCCTTACCCCGGCATCATTCTCAAGCCGGATCGCCAGTACGCTTACATCATCCGGCGTGGGGTCAAAGCCCAGGATGGAACCACTATCGAGCCAACCCAAGCGTTTAGAGAACTACGGAAAGGCGGCATTCCTCAGGGCTTGCTAAAGCGAAAGTTCCAGGCATATTTACTCTACAAACCCCTTTGGGAAACCCTGGATCAACTGGGCATCAACCGAAAGAGCGTGGTCAGTGCTACCGTCTTCACCACTGGGGATGTGGTGGCTGAAACTGCCCGTCTGTCCGACCAGGTTCTCGCTCGCTATAATCCCACGATCACCCACCTCCGCTACAAACCCGAAACCCGCATTTCTGATCTGGGCTACTGTAAGTTTGTAGCCGATATCAAGCTGCCTCAGTTCCAGAAGGGCACGCCGCCTTTTCTGTTTTTTGAGAAACGGGCAGGACTATTTGAGTTTGATACCTCAGGTAAGTTAAAGGAGCAGGAAAAAGACACGATCTCCCTGGTCATCACGCTGCCCAAAAAGCCCATGCCCAAGAACGGCTATCCCCTAATGGCTTACTACCACGGCTCAGGGGGACTCAGCTCCCAGGTGGTTGATCGTGGCCCGGTGCGCGATCCAGGGGGCAAACGCATTCCTGGTCGTGGCCCAGCGGATGTGGTTGCCCGGTTTGGGTTTGCCTCGGTGGGCAGTGCCCTGCCCCTTAACCCAGAACGCATCCCCGTCGTTGTTTCCGATGTCTTCGACAATCGAGCCTATCTGAACCCGACCAATCCCGCTGCCTACCGCGATACCTTTCGCCAGGGCGTGTTTGAGCAACGGCTAATCATCGAAGCCCTCAGCCGTCTTTCCATTCCGCCCAGGGTCTTAAACGGTTGCGAAGGCCCTACATTACCCAGCGGCGTATATAATTTCCGCATCAACACCCGCTTGGTTGTCGCTTTAGGACAGTCTCAGGGTGCGCAATACGCGACGATGATGGGCGCCGTTGAACCGGCTGTTAAGGCGGTGATTCCGACGGGATCGGGCGGATTTTGGGCGCTGCTATTTGCTCAGCTTGCAAATACTAATGGGGGCGAGTTTGAAAAGATCGCAAATTTGCTAGGCAAGGTATTGGACAAGCGAGACCCCCTCGACCACCTGTATCCGGCACTGAGGCTCCTGCAAAGTTCCTGGGAAGCAGCGGAGCCTATGGTCTACATGGCTCGGATGGCAAAGCGCCCCCTCCCGAATCATCCTGCTCGCTCGATCTACCAGCCCGTGGGGCAAGGAGACAGCGATTTCCCTGAAGCTATTTTCGACGCTGTTGCCCTGGCGACGGGGGTTCAGCAAGTCGGAGATATGCTCTGGCCGGAAATGCAAGAGTCCCTAGCATTGGAGGGCTTAGATGGTTTTCTTGAATACCCCATTGAGAGTAATCTGGTCAGCGAGGACGGTAGGCCGTATACAGGCATCGTCGTGCAGTATACAGGCGACGGGTTAGCTGACCCGCACACAATCTTTTCTCAGCTTGATGGTGTGAAGTACCAATATGGCTGCTTCATGGACAGCATTCAAAAGACTGGCAAAGCAAACGTACCGGAGCCAAAACCCATCCTCTTACCATGCTCATTTCCTTGAAAACTGACGTAAGGGATCTGCGGCTAAAAAAGATACTGGAAGAAAAGAGCAGCGGGCTGCGCCCGCTGCTCTTTTCCGGGTACTTTATTTTCTTGCAAGTCCGTAAATGTTGACACAACTTGGCAAAGTTTATGAAGGAATGAAGGTTTAGGGCGCGCACCGCACGCCTCAGACCCTTACTTTTTCGTTGTGAATTTGAGAACTTTGCCAAGTCGCGATCAAAGCCATTTTGAAGGAATCCACGTTTCGCGCAGGTTCTTCAACATGGTTTTGTTCTGAGCAGCCCTTTGGTTGCAATATCACTCCGGTATGGCGATCGGTAGGAAAACAGTGCGCCGTTCGTTACACTGATTAACACTGGGGATCGCGTAGGTGAAACACAAACACGAATGGCTACACAAATCGAAACAGGAAATAGCAAAGCTCGTCAGGCCGTGGCATCATCGTCCCAGGAGCAGGGAGCGCCGACCAGTGATACGTTCGATATCATTGTCATTGGCTCTGGTATTGGTGGGTTGGTGACAGCGACGCAGCTTGCCGCTGAGGGCGCAAAGGTGTTGGTGCTGGAACGCTACCTCATTCCGGGGGGGAGTGCCGGATATTTCGAGCGGGAAGGCTACCGCTTTGATGTCGGCGCGTCGATGATTTTTGGATTTGGCGATCGCGGCACAACTAACCTGCTCACTCGCGCCCTGGATGCGGTGGACGTGAGTTTGGAGACCATTCCCGATCCTGTGCAGATTCACTACCATTTGCCCAACCAGTTGGAACTAAAGGTTCATCGAGACTACGACGCCTTTTTACAGGCACTCATTGCCTGTTTTCCCCATGAGGCAAAGGGCATCCGCCAGTTTTACGATGAGTGCTGGCAGGTGTTTAACTGCCTCAACGCGATGGAACTGCTGTCCCTGGAAGAACCCCGCTATCTGACACGGGTGTTCTTTCAGCATCCCTTTGCCTGTCTGGGGCTGGTGAAGTATTTGCCCCAAAACACTGGAGATGTTGCCCGGCGCTACATTCACGACCCAGAGTTACTAAGGTTCATCGACATGGAGTGCTACTGCTGGTCGGTGGTACCCGCTGAGCAGACACCGATGATCAATGCGGGAATGGTGTTTAGCGATCGCCACTATGGCGGCATCAATTATCCTAGGGGCGGTGTTGGGCAAATCGCCCAAAAATTAGTCGAAGGGCTGGAAAAGGCTGGCAGCAAAATCCGCTACCGGGCTCGCGTGACGAACATTCTTATGGAGAACGGCAAAGCGGTGGGCGTCAAGTTAGCCTCTGGCGAGGAAATTCGAGCTAAACGCATTGCGTCCAATGCGACCCGATGGGATACCTTCGATAAGCTGCTTCCTCCAGAAGTCATGCCCCGGAAAGAAGAGAAGTGGCGCACTCGCTACCAAAAGTCGCCCAGCTTCTTTAGTATGCACCTGGGAGTTCGTGCAGATATTCTGGCAGATGGTGCAGAGTGCCACCACATCATCCTGGAAGAGTGGGAGCGTATGGAAGACGGCTACGGCACTATTTTTGTGTCCATCCCTACTCTGCTTGATCCGTCCCTGGCCCCCGAAAATCGTCATATTTTCCATGTCTTCACTCCATGCTGGATTGATGACTGGCAAACCCTGTCCCCCAGTGAATATGAGCAGAAGAAAGGGGCGATCGCCGTCCAACTGGTCTCTCGCCTGGAAGCGATCTTCCCCGGCATTCAGAACGCTCTGGACTACCAGGAAGTGGGTACTCCCCGCACCCATCGCCGCTTTCTGGGGCGAGACGACGGCACCTACGGCCCCATCCCCTCCCGCAAACTCATGGGACTCCTGGGGATGCCCTTTAACCAAACGTCGATTCCCGGTCTGTACTGTGTAGGAGACAGCACCTTCCCTGGACAGGGCTTGAATGCTGTCGCGTTCTCAGGTTTCGCCTGTGCCCACCGTATCGCGGTTGATCTGGGTTTCCGATAAAGGTCTGAGCTTCAACAACGTCTATTTTCGATAAGGCGGCGTAGCGATATTGCAACGCCTTACCCAATCGCGGTTTAACCGAGTTAATTCACGACTGGGCAAGTTTCACGCAAAAATGGGGGTTTGGCGCGCGGAGCTCGCCCCAAACCCCCATTTTTGCGTTGTGAATTTGAGAACTTTGCCCAGTCGTGTTAATTCTCACTTCCGACGGGATTCGCCCTGATTTCCAGAATTGACCGGCAATTACCATTATGGAAATTTGAGGGGCAAAAAGGTCGCCT
>CAYXJG010000425.1:1817-4464 GCA_964465285.1 uncultured bacterium | reverse complement strand
GAGCCAGAATCTAGGAGTCAGAATTTAGGAGGGAGCTGGCTTCTGGCTCCTGTCTTCTGGATTCTATCCTTGGGAAAACTTCCCGCCTTGAGGAATACGCCCGGAGACAGTTTGATTAATGTCTTAGAATTGGGCTCATAACTTAAGCCGGGAATAGTTTAACGGGATACTGGGGCGCTCAGCGCCCCAGTATCCCGCCTTAAAATTGCAAGCCTAGAATTGATATTTTTTAATATTTCTATCCTGGTGCAGAATTCTTGCCATCAGCGAATTTCAGCTTTTCAACATAGAAGTTAAAGCCGTTTAAATAGAGGTGTCATTAAGTCTTCTTGCAGTCACTCTATGAATTGAATTGGGCTGGTGTTGAATAGAAGAATAGAAGCGCCAATTTAGCCCGTTCGATTTAGATTCTTAGCCATGACTTGGTACTCACAATTAACCCGTCTTATCTTTGATTTCTATCGAGAGAACCCTGAAGAGCTCATTGTTCTGAGGGGTCTTGGAACATGCAAATTATCTCGATGGTGGGGAACGTTCCGGATTAACTGTAGCGATTCGCAGACGGCTACGGCACTAATCGACGCTATCGAACTTTTGCGTGAACCCATTGCCCAACTGAGGCTCGCGCAATCGGTCAGGATTATGGTGAACGGTAAGGCGATCGCCAATTTCCCTGTCCAAGTCGCAAACTTTTGTGATAAATCGTTTAAGAAAAACTGAAAAGCTTCCCCGTTATTTCCTGGGATATGAGCAGCCTATCCTGTGGGAAGCGTGAAATGCTGCCTCCCTTAGGGACTTGCAAGAAAATAAAGTACCCAGAAAAGAGGGGCGGCAGGCGCAGCCCCTCTCCTGGCACTCTAGTTTTCCTGCAAGTCTCTAAGAAGCTAAGGCAACTTCGACAAGCTGCTGCAATTCGCCGCTTTGATACAGCTCAACCATGATATCTGATCCACCAACAAATTCTCCATTGACGTATACCTGGGGAATGGTAGGCCAGCTTGAGTATTCCTTAATGCCCTGGCGAACGTCGTCATCGTCGAGAACATCAAAAGTCTCGAACGGCACGCCCAGGACATTCATGATTTGGACAACATTGTTAGAAAAGCCACACTGGGGCATGAGTTTATTGCCCTTCATGAAAACCACAATCTTGCTACTGTTTACGATGGTGTCAATGCGTTCTTTGAGTTCCGGAGTCATAGGCCAATTAAAAGGTGCGACAAATGTGCGGTTGACTAATACGTGCGTTGAATAAAAGCGAGTGCCCGTTCAAGTTCACTGTTTCGAATTCATGACAGAAACAGGTTTCTGGCAAAATATCATTCGGAACAAACGAACAGAACAAACGAAAGCAAAACCTGGAGAGGATAACGGACAGCTTCAGGTTAGCCTTGCTTGCTTGCGGCAGCCCATGTTTCAGGCGTGTAGGTCTTTAATGATAAAGCATGAATCGCCTCAGACGACATGGCTTGCTGAACAGATTTATACACAAGCTGATGCTGTTGGACTTTTCCTTTTCCTTCAAAAGACGGTGACACAACGACCACCTGGTAGTGGTCACCGCCACCTGTCAGGTCTTGAACCTGGACATCGGCATCAGGAATACCCGATTTAATCATGGATTCGACTTGCTGGGGACTGACCATAGAGAATGCTTACTGCAATTTGCACAATATTTACAACAGAGAGAACCTACGCGAGTCCTCTACATCTAGGAGATGGATTTTGGGTGGTAGCGGGCGCAGCCTGCCACTGTCGAAAATTTGCGTAAGCCCTGACAGAATCTAACCGAGATGAAGCCTACCGTGCTGAAGACGTTGCCTCATCTTCTCGCTGCCCCCGGGGGTAGGGGGCATCCACAAAACCCAACTCAAAGAGCTGACGGTAGGCACGCTGACCTAAATCACGAGTTGGTTGCTGGCTTTGAATAATTTGCACCAGCAGAGGCACCGCAAGATCGGGCTGGTTTTGGGCACGATGCACTAAGGCAAGCTGAAACGTTGCCTGATCGCGCATCTGGGCTGTTTCAAGAGCTAACTGCCGCTGGCTATCTGCAATGCGGTTGTCGATTCCTGCGAAGCTCCCGGCAAGCTGCTGATAGAAATTTGAAAGCTGATTATAGACCTGACGAGCTTCCTGCAACTTTTGTACAGCAAGGTCATAGTCTTGCACTGCAACCGCATCGCTGGCTTCGTCCATCAACCGCTCTCCACCCTGAATGCTTAGGAAACCCGTGCCCTGGGTCAGGGGGCGCAAGTCGTCTACGCTCTCGCCAGACTCATCAGGAGACGGAATCACAGGAGGGTTATTCAAGTCATCAAGTTCCACTCCATCGATGTCTAGGTTAGTTTCCTGCGCTTGGGCAAGGGGTGCAAGGGTATTGAATGTCACTAACGACAGGGCTACGCTTGCCGAAAGAGCAAGACGGGCTAGGGTATAAGAAGTCTTAGCAATGAGATTAGTCTTAGCAATGAGATTAACCATGAAGCGCACGTTCCGAGTATGAGAAGACGAGACAGTATCGATCGTGTTCAGTACAACCAAACTTTGCTTGGGCTATCTTACCATTCTCGTTCCAATTATTTCAGTCTCTTAAAACGAGGGCAGCAATTCTCATTTTAGGAAGCTTTGCGCCCTACAGGCGCTC
>CAYXJG010000425.1:0-1717 GCA_964465285.1 uncultured bacterium | reverse complement strand
GCTCCCTAGATTTCCATAATGAGAATTGCTGAAACGAGGGCATTGAATACGCTAAATCTAGAATTTTGCTGTAGGCAGGATGCATACCACCAGAACCTAGGATTCGATTTGGCCGTCTGTTCGAGCCGCATCGTCCACTTGTCTATCTGGGTCATCCCCTGGAAGCGGCTCCGCATCATTTCCTGCATTCGCGTCAACAATGCGACGCTCTGCCCAGTTTCGGCAATTGCGATCCATGTCCCGATGTTGGTTGCGTGTGCGGCACATTTCATAGGCAATTTGCACAGCCAGGGGATTAGGATAGTTGGATGCTTGTTCTAGGGCTCGCTCGAAATTTTGGAGGCTTTCCTGAAGGTTGCCATTGAGTCGCAGGATTTGAGCCTTGAGATAGTACAAGTCTGGATTGTTGGGTGTTTCATCAATCGCCCGATCCACTGCCACCAATGCCGCTTCCATATCATCCAGGTCTCGGTAGGCGATCGCCAATCCCCGCTGCACCAGATAACTCGGACCACCATAGGTTTGCAACCGTTCAATGGCCTGATCGGGACTGGAAAAGGGCAGGTTCACTGCCAGCATCAAGTCCATATAGCCTTTGATGAGGTTGAATTCTGGGTCCTCTGGGTTAACTTCCTCAGCGGTGCGTAAATGGTCAAACACCAATCTGAGCTTATTGAGGACAATCGGTGTTGCCTGCACGGTGCCCTGGGTTGAAATGGTGTAGGCTCCTTCCATGAAGTGCCCCACGGCAGTATACAGATTGCCGCGCAGGGGATCAGCGGCAATCAACTGTTGAGCGGCTGCCAGGGTTTGCTCCGCTTCGGTGCCAAGAGTTGACCAGTCTTCTTCTAAGTAGGCGAATGATGCCTGCATGGCGTGGGTCATAGGATCGCTGCCGCTGGCAGATTCCAGCAGCGTCCGGGCTTCGACATAGTTGCCATCTACAAACATGGCGCTGAAAGCCGCTTCTAGCTGGCCATCAAAACTACGGGGATTGCTAGGGCGAAAGGGATCTGCTAAGGCAGGGGCACTCCACGCCGCTACGGCGATCGCCGTAGCGCTGGCAACTGCTGGATAAAGCCGCTTTATGAGAGTCCCTTGGGCCAGAGGGGATGACAATAGGTTTTGGAACTTTCTGAGCATCATAGACATTTTCACGATTGGCGGATAGAGGACGGATTTCAGTGAGCGAATCAACACCCTGAACGAAGATTTATCCAAGGGCGGGGAGGTCGGAATGTTACGGCTGCCCCCCCTCAAGATACTGTGTTAATGGTGCTATTTAGCTTGGCCAAAAAACTAGATGTAAGACCCTGCGCCGCCTGCTGCACAGGCGGCGCAGGGTCTTACGGATTTCATGATAAGTGTGCCAGCCTACTTATCTAGCTGATTTCAACTAAGATGGCTAGCAACCGGACAATCTCTCAATGAACACAATCTCTCAATAGGGAGCATCCCACTTTTGCAAATTGATTAATTTTGTTTTACTAGGTGGGCGGGCTGCGCCCGCCCACTCAACAAAAATGGGATGCACCCTCTCAATACGCCCCATATCTTAACGGGCGGCGACAAATTCACAACGCCTACGTTAGCACCCGGAACCACTAGCGTCTACGTGAGGTGTGCCATTGTCCGTGAGAGCAAGAAGGGGAACCGAACCGTTTCAAAGTCCCTCTCTCTGCTTGGGCTACTAAGTACACATAAGTTATCTGGCCTA
>CAYXJG010000424.1:0-4481 GCA_964465285.1 uncultured bacterium | reverse complement strand
ACTAAAATTTAGTTCAAATTATTTAATTCTCATTCCTCACCCACTTATAGGAATCCTACACGACTTGGCAAGTTTCACGAAAAGATAGAGGTTTGGGGCGCGCTTCGCGCGCCCCAAACCTCTATCTTTTCGTTCTGAATTTGAGAGCTTTGCCAAATCGTGAATCCTATTTGATTCCTGAAAATATTTCTAAAGGTGGGGGCGGGCGCAGACCGCCCCCACCTTTAGAAATCAAATAGGATCGCTATAGTAAAATGATGCCTATCGAGGTTCATAGGACTAATCACCAATGCCAGATTTGGTTAGTGCTGCTCAAGCAGGAAACACCGCCGAGATTCGTACGTTTCTTAGTGAGGGAATTGACCCTAACACAACGGACGCTGGTGGCATGCCTGTGCTGGCGATCGCCGCAGAGCATGGCACCTTTGCGAGCGTGAAGCTGCTTCTCGAAAAGGGTGCAGATGCAAATGGGTCTGATCCAGAGGGGTGGACACCCCTGATGTCAGCCGCCGCGAGTGGACATTTGGATGTCGCCAAACTTCTGGTGGAGCAGGGAGCCGATGTCAATGCAAAGACGCAGTTTGGTCTGACGGTGCTAATGGCAGCGGCTGGTAAAGGACAGATTGAGGAAGTAAAATTCCTCCTTGATCGAGGCGCAGACCTCTCACAACGCGATCATAATAGCTGGACAGCTTTGATCTGGGCGGCTGATGGACATCACGATGCAGTTGTTGAGGCATTAAAGCAGGCTCGCCAATCCCTTCAATCATAGCTGAATGCCCTTTACAGCGCTGTGTGCTGAGGTCCAGTGCCATATATGCCGCCACGTGGCCTAGCGCCCTGCGCACTCACAACTAAAAGCTCGGAGACATCCCGGAGGAATCCCCTAATTTTTAGATGTGACGCTGTTAAGGAACGAGAGCTAAATAATTTGAACATTGCAACAGTATTACATTCTTTGAAGTTTCAATGGGTTTTGCAAAACCTGGTAAAACCGCTGCTGTAGACTGATAACAATCTTACGAGAATACTTCTTTCATGGGAGCATCCCACTTTTGCAAATTGATTAATTTTGTTTTGTTGGGTAGGCAGGTGCAGCCTGCCCACCCAGCGAAAATGGGATGTACCCTTTTTCATTCTCATTTTTAGATTGGAAAATGGAAGGCATTGCGCTGTTCCATTATTTCGTTCATCAGAAAAACGTTTGGATAGGAGCTTCTATTCAATGTCTCATTCCGTCAAGATCTATGACACCTGTATTGGATGCACCCAGTGCGTCCGCGCTTGTCCTCTAGATGTTCTAGAGATGGTTCCTTGGGATGGTTGTAAAGCAGGTCAAATTGCCTCATCACCTCGCACCGAAGATTGCATCGGCTGCAAGCGCTGTGAGACAGCTTGCCCTACTGACTTCTTAAGCGTCCGTGTTTACCTTGGAGCCGAGACGACCCGAAGCATGGGTCTGGCATACTAGGGTAGATAGGCAGATTTTGCCTTCTATTTCTAGCCGGACTTATTTATTTCATACATCTGCGTTTCTAGAAACTCTTGAATGTTCCAAAGGGGGCGACGTTGCCCCCTTTTTTATGTCCTGATACTCAATCCGCATAGCCAACAGGACTCGGCAAGTTTCACGAAAAAATAGGGGTTTGGGGCGCGCTCCGAGCGCCCCAAACCCCTATTTTTTTCTTGTGAATTTGAGGACTTTGCCAAGTCGTGCGACCAATATACCGACTGAATCAGCGATGAACTGGTCTGTTTACCATCGCTGATATCGCATCCAGCGTTGCGATCGCATCCCCTAATGCCTGTTCCCCCAACTGCTCATCCAGAAGCTGATCCAACTGAGCCAAAATCGCCCTGATCTCAGACATCAATTGTTCCCCCTCAGCCGTAAACACAATTTGCTTTTGCTTCCCCTGACTCGACACCTGCTCCAGATAGCCCAAATGCGAGAGTTCCTTCACCGTTTTCGCCACCATTTGCCGCGACACCTTAAGCTTGCGGGCAATGGCTGAGCCAGAGTTAACGCCGCAATCCAGCGCCCTGAGAAAATTCAAAGTAGACGGAGAAACATCATCATAGCCCTGAGTTTCCAGCCTTTGGGCGACATATTCCATGATGCAGTCATACACGCCTGCTGCCGAGAACACCAGCTCCAGGGACTGACTATCGGCCATGGGCGCGCCGCTTTTTGTAAACCAGGTTGACATATCGCGATTCACGATCTAGCATGTCTACTAAGTTTACATGAGTGTCAGGGGTCATCGCCCTGAGTCTGCTTTCCAGCTTTAAAGCTTTTCTAAAAATCTAAAAAGCTTTTCTACAGCGATGTGCAAATTGGTTAAGCACACCCAAATGGTTTGAGTGGCGGCGCACTGCGCCGCTACTCAAACCACTGTATTTAATGCGCTTGCACAGCGCTATATATAAAAGGAGTCTGTCATGGAACGTTCACGACCGCTGCGGGCGGCGTTACTTGCCAATGCTATTTTTTCAGTCAGTTGCGCTTCGGTAATGATTTTTACCCCTGTTTGGGTGGGCGATCGCTTGAATATCCAGATCCCGCTGGCCTTGCAGTTCATTGGGTTGGGGCTCGTGATCTTTGCCGCCGATCTCCTCCACCAGGCAACCCGCCCCAAAATGGCAACTTGGCGAGCCCTTTACGCCAGCCTTGCTGATTTCCTGTGGGTTCTGGGAACGGTTGTGGGCATTGTTTTCTTTGCCAAAAACCTCTCGGAGTCTGGTTTACTTATAGTCAGCGCGGTAGCCGCCATTGTCTTCACGTTTGGCGCATGGCAGTTTTGGGGCATTAACCAAGTACATCAGGTGCCCGCATCGAAACTCTATCGTCATTGTCTCCTCGTCCATACCAACGCCTCGGCTGAGGCCATGTGGTCGGTGGTGAGTCAACTGGAGGATATCCAGAACTACACACCTGCTCTGAAAAGTTCTGAAATTCTGGACGACAAGGCCCCTGGAGTCGGCGCGATTCGCCGCTGTGTGAACCAAGCTGGCAAAGCTTGGGCTGAGGAGTGCGTCACCTTCGAGGCTGGTCGTCGTTTCGTGGTCCGGTTTCTGGCAGAGGCTCCCGACTTTCCGTTTCCGGCCAGCGCGATGGTGGGTGGGTGGGAGGTTTTTTCCTCGGAAGATGGAGCTGATGTGATGGTTTGGTGGGAGTTGCAACCCAAGCCCGCTTTGCTGGCCCCGGTGCTCATGCCAATGTTGTCTTTTCAGGCCGATCGGGATTTTCCGCCAGTCATCGCACGCATGGCTGCTGCCGCCCGATCATGAGCTGTAAAAGATAGGGGGCGATCGCCCCCTTTTTGCCCAGTTCATAGTTTTGTTCGGTCATCGTGGGGTCTCCAGATCAAAAAAATGTGGCGTTGGAGTCGAATCTGCCAGCCTCGTCTTTAACCAGGCCCAACAGCAATTTTTAGCGCAACTGAGTCCACGGTTGAATAGCCGCACGCGCAAACAGCAGAATTCCTTTCAGCCCTACACTTTGGCTTGGGCTACCTGGCTGATTGCCCGGTTGGGCGGATGGTCGGGCTATGCCAGTCAGCGCCCACCCGGTATCGCGATCTTATTCAGAAGACGCACACGACTTGGCAAGTTTCAGGCAAAAAAGGGGTTTGGGGCGCACCCCAAACCCCTTTTTTTTGTTGTGAATTTGAGAACTTTGCCAGGTCGTGTCTTAAATTGAAATTTCGATGAAGAAAAATGATAGCTGACAGCTAATAGTGGGAACTATAAAAGCGGTCATCATTAACGCATAGATGTTGTCCCTCTTTTAGGGAATACTCAGTTTGAGTGAAGTAGCTTAGAACATTCTGCCGTTGGTGACATTGAGTTATCTCAAAATCCACGTATATCCTTAAAACATGGAGTGTTTCTAATGTTAAAAAAAATTGCTGCTCTTGGTGTTGCCACCGTGGCTCTTGGCATTGCCCTTCCTGCACATGCACAGTTGGCTGGCACCTATTCCCCCGATCCTGAAACCATCGTCGGCGGTCGTGATGTTTCTCTACCCTCCGTACCTGTAACTCCTTGGAGATATGCTCTTCCAATGGAAATTCGGATTGTTCAGGATTCTTCAATCACCACCAATACTCCAATCACTGATGCTCTGTCTGACGATGTTTCAACATGGGGAGAAGCAGTCGCAGGATGTCTAAGCCAGTCCCCTGAAATGGTTCGTGCAACTCGCGGTGGGGACCAACCCTTCGTCGTGGGTGGGGCTGCTGGCAATATTCGCCTGAATGCCAACAGCGTTCCTGTTTGTCCTCTCTAGTCCGGCGTCAAAATTAAAAATTAGGGTAAATCCCTCCGGGATCTACCCTAATTTCAAGAAATGACAGAGTACTAGGAACGTCCATAAACATGACTTGGCAAGTTTCACGAAAAAATAAGAGCTTGGGGCGCGCTAAGCGCGCCCCAAGCTCTTATTTTTTCGTTGTGGATTTGAGAACTTTGCCAAGTCG
>CAYXJG010000423.1:3142-4500 GCA_964465285.1 uncultured bacterium | reverse complement strand
CAGGCGCAGTTGGGCGATGAAGAGGGGGTGATGCGGTCTTTGGATGAGGCGGAGGCCATTGGTCGGGCAACTGGGATAGAGATTTTTTGTCAGGTGGCGCAGCAAATCCGTGGGCAACTGATGGGTGAGGAGTGACGGGGAATTTTAGATGTTGGCTTGAGTGAAGCAGGGCAAGCCGACCCGTTTTTCGACCCTCCCACCACCCAGGCGATTTTGCAGCAGCTAAAATCTCAGCAAACACGACTGGGCAAGTTTGACGCAAAAATACACGACTTGGCAAAGTTCACGAAGGACTAAAGATTTTAGGCGCACAGCGCGCGCCAAACCCTATCTTTGCGTGGTGAATTTGAGAACTTTGCCAAGTCGTATCAACCACAGGGTTGCCAATCCAAAATCGAAAATCCAAGATCGAAAATTGCCATCAGCCCTTCATCATGGATTTGAGAACTCTGCCAAGACATAAAAAATAGGGGGTTGGGGTGACCTGGTAATAGAAAAGAGCCCTGTGAGTATCAGGGAATTTGCAATTGCCAGGCAGCGTTGAAGAACTGTTGCTGAAGCCCTTTGAGAATCAGCAGAATGGCAACCATATCCGCAAACGCCAGCATAAACATGATCACAATCTGGTAAAGCGACGCACTGAAGGGATTAATGCCGCTCAAAATTTGCCCGGTGATGATGCCTGGTAGGGTCACAATGCCTACCACCATCATGGCATTGATGATGGGAATCATGCCCGATTTAACGGCTTCCTTGCGGTAGGCAGCGACGGCTTGAATTGGCGTAGCTCCCAGGCTGAGATGGGTTTCAATCTCCAGTTGATGGGATTGAATGAGGCTGACGTAGCGATCGCCCGCGATCGCCGATGCATTCATGGCATGCCCTAGCAAAATGCCCGCCAGGGGAATCACGTATTGGGGAGTATACCACTGCTCTGGGCGAATCACCAGAATGTTAATATACGCCAGCGTCACGACCGTGCTGACCAGCAGCGTGCCGCCTAGCCAGATAGGAAGCGCTGGAATCTTCTTACTAATGCGGTTGCGGGCGACCCCTGTGGCAATGCTCAGCATCACCGTGAAAATGGCAACTACCGCCCAGGGACTCTCCAGGGTAAACACAATGGCGAGGAGGTAGCCCACCAGCAGGAGTTGCACCGTGGTGCGAACCGTGGCGATCGCCAGATTCTTCTCCAACCCCAGGTTTTGCAGCGCCGACAGGCCAATTGTCGCAGCCATCAGTCCTCCGGCCCAGAAAACCCGTATCCAATTCAGCTCAATAAATGACTCCATCGCCTTTGCCATGCAACAATATCTTTGCCATGCAACAATATCTTTGCCATGCAACAATATCTTTGC
>CAYXJG010000423.1:0-3042 GCA_964465285.1 uncultured bacterium | reverse complement strand
TGCAACAATATCTTTGCCATGCAACAATATCTTTGCCATGCAACAATATCTTTGCCATGCAACAATATCTTTGCTATGCAACAATATCAACGACCTGTTGAACGACCTGGGTGTGCGCGAGTGACGTTTATTCCTCCCCTAGATCTCAAAAAGCAGTATACGCTGATCCGGCCAGAGATTGAGGCCGCGGTTCTCAAGGTGTTGGCCTCTGGAAAATATGTTAAGGGTGAGTTTGTCGAACGCTTTGAGCAGGACTTTTCCACCTACGTTGGAACGCCCCACTGTGTCGCCTGCAATTCGGGGACAGATGCGCTGTTCCTGGCACTGCGGGCCCTTGACATTGGCCCAGGAGATGAAGTGATCACCAGTCCCTTTACCTTTATCGCAACGGCAGAAATGATCTCAGCGGTAGGGGCGACCCCGGTGTTTGTGGATATCGAGCCGGATGGATTCAATATTCACTGTGAGGCGATCGCCGCTGCCATTACTCCCAAAACCCGCGCCATTATCCCCGTCCACCTGTTTGGGGAACCGACCGACATGACGACCCTGATGGCGATCGCCCAGGATCACAACCTGCCTGTCATTGAAGACTGCGCCCAGGCGACCGGGGCAACCTGGCAAGGACAGAAAGTAGGAGCGATTGGTCATATCGGCTGCTTTAGCTTCTACCCCACGAAGAACCTCGGTGCCTTTGGAGATGGGGGAGCGGTGACAACACGGAATGGGGCGATCGCCGCCAAAATTCGGATGCTTGCCGACCACGGGCGCACCGGCGGATACTACCACGAGGAGGTAGGCGTCAATAGCCGCCTGGATGCCGTTCAAGCCGCTATTCTTTCGGTGAAGCTGCGTCATCTCGACACGTGGAATGCCCAACGCCGTCAGGTTGCTCAGCGCTACGACCAACTGCTTGCGACGATTCCGGATATCACCCGACCGCGGTCCTATCCGGGTAGCACAAGCGTGTGGAACCAGTACACCATCCGAGTGCAGCCCGAGAATATGGCTCATCAATCTCCATCGGAAGTTCGAGATCAGGCGCGGCGATCGCTCCAGGAACGGCAGATTGGTTCAGCCATATACTATCCTCTGCCCCTCCACCTCCAGCCCGTCTATCGGCCCCTGGCCTACCGTCGTGGACAACTCCCTCAGGCAGAACATGCTTCTCAAACTGTGCTCTCTCTTCCCATGTTTCCTGAGTTGACATCTAGTCAGCAGGAGCAGATAACCTATGCTCTCAAAGAGTCGTTTCTGGGAGACAGAGAACAACTTGTCTGCTGAGTTGAGAGGTGACATTGGGATAACGCCTTTTGCGAGGAATCTGGGCAAAGATTCACCTTGCCTCAGGCAAAGACGAGTGTTACCTTTCTTTACAGAGGGAAACAAAATTTCTAGTTCGAGTATGACCTTTTCAGTTGCCTAGTGACTTGTAAGAAAACAAAGTGCCAGGAGAGGCGGGACGGGTTGCGTCCGCTGCCCTTTTCCTTAAGTATTCTTATTTAGCCGCATATCCCTTAAGGCGATGGTCTGCTTGCTCTATAAAATCTATGCACGGCCATGTCCCACGGAGCGCAATGGCATGTGTCTAGCTGAGCGCGTTGATTTAAACTCATTCATCGCTTTCATCAACTCCTATCCATGTGTTCATATGGCAATCCTCAGTGAAATGTGAGAGTTGGGGCGGGCTGCGTCCGCCTCAATTCTCACATTTCATTTCACAAATCACTTAGGAGCGCTATATATCCGTTCGCCTTAGTCGTGCTGCTCTTTGAAATTCGAGTGTATCCGAAAAAATTGTCAGGTTTTTTGGAATTCAAAGCCCTTGATTGGGTTTTCGGACAGTTTCTAGCTGTGCCTGTGGTGTCGATGTAATGGTCTTACATAATAGCTATAGTCGCCCGAACGTCGCCCGAACTCCCTTGCCGATGTTCATCCTAGAGGGATGGCAATGCTTTTAATGGGTGTGTCGTTCCCAATGCTGAGCCTGCGTCCCGTTGTCCCATGATGCCGTGGCTCCCATGATGCCGTAGCTCCCATGATGCCGTAGCGAAGATTCTTTGTAAGTCATTTTCTGTAAGTCTAGGTGTCTTAATGTGCTGCTAGGTCGTCATTTAAGCGGGTATGTCAGTGGGTGTGGGGTGCAGGTATAAAGTTTTAGATTCGAGCACTGCACTGAGTTTAGACGTGATACGGTAGTTGATGGTGAAAATTATTCGTTTGGAATATGTCTCTGTAGAAATCTAATCAGCTTCACGGCGGATCTTAGCGGCGAACACTACATATCTGACAACTTACAAGCGGGAAACTGCTAGCATTCAAGGTCAACGGACAAGGTTAACGGGGCAATTGGGTTTACAGATGTCTTAATTACTACTGTCTCATTCAGCAGAATGCTTTGTTCGGATAGTCTAGCTAAGCTCTATTGATTTACTGACCTTTTGAGCAGTGCCCGTCTGAGCGGATTGTTAGGTTCCGCATGTCAAGCTTGAGAGCGCAAGCAAACCTTTTGATAGTTGTCATTCACAAAGATAATTGGCTGCAAACAATTACCTGAAAAACTTTTTTAATTAATCAATACGCGGAGGTATCCCCTTATGTCCATTCGTCTATATATTGGAAACTTGCCTAAGGAGCTAGAACGGCAAGAACTTGAGGCAGTTTTTTCAGACTACGACGAATCTGTTTCAACAAAGCTTATTACTGATAGAAAGACAGGAAAATGCCGAGGATTTGCATTTGTGACTGTCAACAGCGACGAGCAAGCTGAGCAAATCATTGAAAAATACAACGGTTACATGCTTAAAGAAAGCCCAATTAAAATTGAGAAGGCTCAGCCTAGAGCAAAAGGAAAGGACGAAGGAGCCCCTAGTCCAGGCAAACGGAAAGGAGCCAGTGGAAAGAGCGGTAGTAAGAAAGGAAGCTCTACAGCAGAAGCGGCTCAACCTGACCCTCGTTGGGCTGATGAATTAGAAAAGCTGAAGCAGATGCTGGCGGCGCAAGCGACCAATTCATAGCTATGAGCGTATAGCTATGACTGGG
>CAYXJG010000422.1:0-4512 GCA_964465285.1 uncultured bacterium | reverse complement strand
CCCAAACCCCTATCTTTGTGTTGTGAATTTGAGAACTTTGCCAAGTCGTAAAAGAAGTGAGCATCGTCTGCTTGAGTCGTCATTTAGATGCCGTGGCTCTTGCCAATCACCCAATGGCGGCGGAAAAATCGGGAAAGGCGGGATTCGTCTAGGGCAAGGTAAATAGGGCGACCGTGGGGGCAAGTGCGCGGATTGCGAGTGCGCTGCCATTGATCCAGGAGAGACTGCATGGCGATACGGTCCAGGGGCGTGCCATTGCGAATGGCCGTGCGGCACGCGGTTGCCACAAGTGCCGTATCAACATCACCTCCGAGACTGAGTTCTATCAGGGCATCGGCACAGTCTTCCCGCTGAGCTAACACAGCCGGAAGAGTCCGCACAGCCCAGAGGTTCTCGCCAAAGGGTTCGACATCCAGGGTAAGGCGCTGGAGTTGTTCTCGCTGGGCAGGAGTGAGATGCTGAAGAACCACCGGGGAGTCTGCCTCGACAATCTGCCAGCGATCGCACAACTGTTCATACAACACCCGTTCGTGGGCGATGTGCTGCTCGATCAGCCACATGCCATCGGGATGCTCTGCCAGGATATACATATCGTGAACCTGGGCGATCGCCCGCAGGGGCATCAGCCCGGTTTCCTGAGAGCCAAGTGATGCCGTAGACAAAGCGGAGGGGAGGCGATCGCCCTCAAATTTTTCTGTCTCCTCTTTTTTAGGCGAGCAGAGCATATCCCCAGCATCGAGTGATGCTCCTGTGGAGTAGGAGTCTGGCCCTGGGCGATAGGATGCTCCAGACTCTGCGGTTTTGATGAGTTGAGCAACGCGCCCCGAAAAATACTGATCGGAGACATGGCTGCTATGGAGGGTGAGAATATGGGCGATCGCCTCTCGGATCTGCTCCTGCCATGCCTCCAGGTGATGTAAATACACCTCCAGCTTTGCCGGATGGCGATTCCAATCCACATGGTCAGTAGGGACTATCAGATGAACAAAGCAGACCGGATAGCGATCGCGCGGCATAGTTCGACGAAATGCCCCGATAATCACCTGCTCCAGTTCTGGCAACCGGATCATGCGCCCGTTAATCGCCACCTTGACCCAGTCTGCCCGCCGCCGATGGCATCGATCGGGCAAACCTGCTAACGCATAGATGCGGGCACAGGATCCCTCTGCGGCTCGCTTCTCTTGCTGCGAAAATTCATGGCTTACGGAATGCGTCCCTGTTAACCCATCAAGCTGGATGGATGCCTCATGCTCACGTAAGTCATCAAGCTGAACACCTCGTACTAGCTGAGGCAGAATCGTTTTTGGGGTCTGCCCTGGAAAAATGGAGAACCAGTCTCGTGTTCCCTGGGTCACCGTCCAAGTTACCGCTGGATGGCAAAGGGCGAGGTATTGCACCATAAGCTGTACCTGCCGCATTTGCTGGAATAGAGAGGGCATGGCATTGCGGCGCTGGAGCCAGGAGGCAAAGAGATGGCTAGCCGTTATGATGGTGCCAGGGGCGATCGCCACCGACTCGCAGGCTGCGACACGGCCCTCGGCATCGTACCGCAGCCGCCACCCTTCGCTGCTGCGGGGAGGACGACTGCAAATCTCTAGGGCAGCCAACTGAGTTAGGCTATGCAGTGCTTCTCCCCGAAATCCCAAATTGTGAATTGCGCTCAAGTCTTGCTGAACGCCCAGCTTACTTGTGGTGTGAGGTTGGGCTGCCTGCTGCAAGTCGTCTAGCCCCATACCGTGCCCGTTATCTGCCACGCGCACGAGCCACCGCTCAGGATCAAGGGCGATCGCCACACGGGTAGCCTCGGCATCCAGCGCATTCTCAGCAAGTTCCCGCACCACCGCTGCCAGGGAGTCGATGACTTCCCCTGCTCCAATTCGGTGAATGACTTCCGCAGACAGGGGATAAATCGTCAGCGACATAGCAGATGACCCATCATTCGAACACCCCCCCCACAATCAGGCAACAACACCTCCCAGTGCAATCCCTGTTACCAGCATTCCGAAGACGAGAAATGGCTGAGCACTCGCCTGATATTTCACATCATTTTCCAGGGGGTCGCGCAGGAAATACATATCCTGAAATGTAATTTGGGGAACAATGAACAGAATCAAGACGGTGGCGTAGAGATTCTGGCCGATGCTGATGAGATAGGTGGCAACGCCAGCCTGAAAAATATCAATCATCAGTACGCAAATCCACGCGGCAGTCTGGACGCCGAACATGACCGGGAGAGAATTTAGACCGAGTTGGCGATCGCCCTCCACACTCTTAAAGTCATTGACCACAGCAATGCCCAACCCTGCCAGGCTATAGAACAGGGTCAGAATAGCAATGGTCCAGGTCAGGTCACCAAAGAGAGCCTGGCCTGCCCACCAGGGAAGGGCGATGTAGCTGGCACCAAGGGCATAGTTTCCCAGCCATCCGTTTTTCTTTAGCTTGAGGGGAGGGGCGGAGTAAATATAAGACAGGAAGGAACCGCCAATGGCGATCGCTGTAACCGTGGGAAACTCATGCCCCGCCCACTGATCCAGGAGAAAAGCAATACCAATGCCTGCAAACAGCAAAATCAAAATCTGAGCGGTCACCTGGGGCACTGAAATGGCCCCTGAGGGGATAGGTCGGTATGGCTCGTTAATCGCATCAATGTCTCGGTCGTAGAAATCGTTGAGGGTCTGGGTATAGCCCGCCAAAAGCGGCCCAGACAGGAGCATGCAGGCCAGGGCGACCAGAACGTTCTCCACAGTCCAAGAGAATCGACCGGAAGAAGCTGCCCCACACAACACGCCCCAAATAAGGGGAATCCAGGTGATGGGCTTCATGAGCTGGAGGCGAATTTTCCAGATGGATGTTTCGCCAGTGCCTGCGCCCTTCATACCGAGAAGCTGACGGGCTTTCTCGCCTCGCTTTCCTGGCTCCTGGGAATCGGCGAGAGAGGCATCTGAGGACTCAACGGCTTGAGAAGGTGGTTGAGGGGAATTAGGCGGCGTTGATTCTGGCATGGTTCTCAATGGTTAAGGGGTGAGGTTTAAGGTGATTTCTGAACACAAATATACCTTTGGGTTCAAATTATTGAATTCTCGTTCCTTAGCAAGGCGCAACATGGTGAAGGCACGGTGTCGTAGCATAAACAACTTCTCCATTCAAATGCTAAGTGCTGTATGCATGCCAGGCGTTTCCTATGACATGCAAAACGCCCGTATAGACGCTAACAGATTCTTCCGTAAGAGGCACCTAGAGTTTTGGGCTTGGGGTTGCAATTAGGCGGCAAAGGTGATGATCAAATAACTCTCTTGGAATTTTGCCCCCGTGACAGCCCGTCCCCGGAGAGCGGGGGGTAGAACGATGTTGCGGCGCTGATCGCCTGCTTCAATGGTGACTTCTGGGCCATACTGGGTGAGTTTCACCTGCTGCTTGGTAAAGCCCGGTAGAAATAATGTCACTTGCCGTGCTTGTACATCAACAGTCATGGGTTTGGGGGATTGAACCGCATCATCAAAGCCTGGCAGGGCATCGGCTATCCCTTGGATTCCTCCCTCTGCCAGGGATTCTGGCGCACACAGAGGAACGGAAAAGACAGGAAGGGGCGCAAAGGCACTTTCCAATGCCTCTGTGTTGGATGACTGCGTAAGCACGACTCCGCCGACGATCAGCCCAATCTGCTGGGCAGATCCCCAGAGATATCGGGCTGTGGCGATCGCCCCAGGAGCAGTGGTCGTCACCAGATATGCAGCTACCCGCGCCGGATCGGCCACAGCCGCCGTTCCCTGGTCGAGCATATTGTTTGCCTGACTTGCGGGTTTAGAAGAGAATATATCACCCGACCAATCGACATTCAAAACCGCACTGGCGACGGGCTGGGCAAAGGGAGCAAGGGTCTTGCCCAGGTCAGAATTGGCAAAGACATCCCGGAACCGCCTCAGATACCAGCTTAAAATTTCCGGCATTCCAAACATCCGCAGGGTCGTCAAGTCACCCTGACCGTCAAAGATAATAATGTCATAGTTTCCACTCGCGTCATATTCGCGGATGGCATTCAGGGCAAGGGCCGAATCCATTCCCGGTAGCACACCTAACTCTTGGCCGTAGACTTCTTTGAAGAAGGGTGTTTTCAGGTATTGGGCTTCCTGACGTTTCAGCTCTGCCCAGCTTTTTTCAAGCAAATCGGCAGTATTCAGATGAATAACGTCCAGGTTGGGCGCGAGGGCTTGGGGTTCGCCGGTGGGGGTCATGCCCCATATCTGTTCCAGAGACGGCACCACATCCTGGCTCATTAACAACACGCGCTTGCCGTCCCGCCTAAGCCGATGGGCGGCGGCAGTGGCGATGGTGGTTCGCCCCGTCCCTCCTTTTCCTAAAAATGTCAGGATAAAGGCCATGAATCATACTCTCCTAAACCTGTTTTAGCGTCCGCATTTGGGTGGCTTCCTTTTACTATAGCGGGGTGTTCTATCGCAAGGTGTCCTTCACGGGGTGTCCTGTGGCAAGATGTCGTATCGCAAGATGTCCTGT
>CAYXJG010000421.1:0-4522 GCA_964465285.1 uncultured bacterium | reverse complement strand
GGGCGCAGCCCGCTGCTCTTTTCCGGGTACTTTATTTTCTTGCAAGTCCCTTAGATTGTGAGGCTATCTATGTTGGGTTAATTAATTCATCAAGCTGCTGATTAGCCGTCCCATCGGCAAGAGCTTTGGGCGATATACTCCGCACGTGCAGATCTTGATAAAAATGCTGCTGCTGCAGTTCAACCTTTGACTGGGCAGATAGAAACAGAAGTGCCCAAAATATGCCTACGCGATCGCCGTGGGGAGATGAATGGCGAGGCATAATCGTTTCATCAATGCCCATGCGCTGGCGAACATTTGGAGTAGACCATAAATTGAGCAGCGCTTCAAATTCTAGCCAGTCAGTGTGTTGACTGATTTCGGGCCACAATTCGTTCAAGACCCGTTCCAAAGCCTCTGCAATTTCAGACAGGTTTTCCTGATGGGCAAGCTGGGTAATCGCCCGTACTGCTTTGCTTTTGGGCTGAGGACGAGATCGTCGAGTTCGAGTCCTCGGGGCATGGGAGGTCAGAGCATCTGCCATTACTTCTAGCTGCTCAATCAGCTCCTGGAGAGTGACGCGACGATGCTGGGGAGGTTTTGCTGTCGCTCGCCGCCGAATCTGATGTTCTAAATTCGAGGGGAGCGATCGCCCAACAGTGTCATCAGCAAAACGAAGCTCTTCATCATCCATCACCTCTTGAGGGTCAGTTTCCTCTGCCCGCGCAAGACTGTCTGCTTTCAGCAGCACCAGCATAGACGCATAGAGAATCGCCTGACCCGATTCAGAAAGATCAGATTCATACTGAGAGCGATTGAGATTATTTCCCTGACCTGGCTTAAGCTGGCTGAGAAATCGATCAATGACATCAATAACCTTGACATCCCAGGGATTAATCTCGCCGCGCTCTGCCAAGTCAATGAGGAGGGCGATCGCATTTTGGGCTAACGAAGCAGCCATACAAAGATTCCTTATCGAATACGAACACGGGCAAAGTAAATTGCCGCCAAGACAATGCTGAGTAGAAGAACTCCAGGAACAGATAAATCCCACAGATTGATAGACGATGGATCACGAAGCATTGAAAGTAACCAGGGCAGAGTCAAAGGCTTAGCTATCTTTTTTGCAAATATTTTTCAAACTTTGCCACAGCCTTGTCGAGATTTTCAAATATTAAGGGGAACCAAATAAAATAAGCTGAATTCGGATGTATTATTCCATTTAAGCGGAACTACATAGCTTTGTCATCGACCTGGCGCATCAGGCAAGCACTCTATGCCGATTCGAGACGGGTACTCACAATGGGTCGAGTGCACCTGCTCCACGTTCAGAACTTAGAGCAAGTTAAGGCGTATTCCTCAAGGCGGGAAGTTTTCCCAAGGATAGAATCCAGGAGACAGGAGCCAGAAGCCAGCTCCCTCCTGAATTCTGACTCCTAGATTCTGGCTCCTTGCCCATCTGGGATTTCCCGGCTTAAATGACAAGCCCAAGTTAATTACGAAACAGAATTAAGTAGCTGCACTGATATCGTCTGTCTTCAGCCGACTTAAGCTGATAGAAGAAGAGAAGATAAACGCGCTGAGTGTCGATGCAGAATTAACGAAAGCCATATTTTCCCGGAAATCTATCTACTCTAGTGAGCAAGCTACATAAAAACTTCAATCGAATTTAAGCGAATTTCTCTTCCATTGACTGCCCTGTGATTAATACTAATGTTATGCGCATCCTGATCTATTCTTACAACTATTATCCAGAACCGATTGGCATTGCTCCTCTGATGACGCAACTAGCAGAAGGGCTGGCTCAACGGGGGCATGAAGTCAGGGTTGTCACGGGGATGCCTAATTATCCTCAACGTAAAATCTACCCAGAATATCGAGGAAAGTTCTACGTTACAGAGAAACGGAACGGCGTCCTAATTCAGCGAAGCTACGTCTGGGTGCGACCTAGGCCGGGCTTAGCGATACGGGCACTCCTTGATGGAAGTTTTGTATTCACTAGCTTTCTGCAGGCGCTCAGGGGCTGGCGGCCTGATGTTATTTTGCTAACGGTTCCTCCCCTCCCTGTATCAATTCCAGCAAAAATTCTAAGCTGGATATACCGCTGCCCTATCGTTCTCAATCTCCAGGACATTCTTCCAGAGGCAGCTGTAAGAGTTGGTCTCTTGCGGAATAAAATTGCCATTCGAATTTTTGAAGCGTTAGAAAGATTCGCGTACAGGGAGTCGGATCATATCAGTGTGATTGCAGATGACTTTGCTGAGAATTTGAAAAGCAAACAGGTTCCGGCTGAAAAGATCACCTGCATTCCGAATTGGGTTGACGTAACTGAAATTTACCCAATGCCTTTTGAAACCAATCAATTTCGACATGAGCACAACCTCCACGACAATTTTGTCGTCATGTATTCTGGCAATATTGCACTAACCCAGAGCATGAAGACGGTTATCCGTTCGGCAGGTTTAATCAAACATATTCCTGACATTGTGTTCATGATTGTTGGCGAAGAACAGGCGATCGCCAAATTGAGAGTCATGTGCCATGAGCATGGGGCGACAAACGTTAGATTCCTGAAGTTTCAGCCCCGTGAACAATTACCAATCATGCTTTCTGCGGCAAATGTGGGCCTGATTATGCAAAAGTCGAATGTTGTATCGTTTAACATGCCTTCAAAGACCCAGTGTCTTCTTGCCAGTGGTCGTCCAATTATCGCATCAGTCCCATTGTCGGGAACGGCAGCCCGTGCAGTTCTCGACAGCGAAGGCGGCATCGTCGTCCCTCCGGAAGAGCCGCTCGATCTAGCAGCCGCTATTTTGGGCTTGTATAACGATCCTCAGAAGGCGATTTTGCTGGGGCAGAAGGGACGGCTACACGCCCTCAAGGAATATTCCTTCATTAGCGCCTTGAATCGATACGAAGAACTATTCAAGACCCTCACCCTTGACTTAAGCACAGAAAAAGAGTCTACAGAGCCCTCACTTGTTAGATCTTTTGCGAATTCCTAACAATTCCTAACAGTATGGCTGCCGACAGTAATGCTGCTTTGACGAACGACGAGCAAGATACAGTTCAAGGTGTCTAGCAAAACGACTTGGCAAAGTTCTCAAATTCACAATGAAAAATAGGGGTTTAGGGCGCGCGGAACGCGCGCGCCAAACCCCTGTTTTTGCGTGAAACCTGCCAAGTCGTGTACCTATGCAGAATTAATTACAAACAAGTTTCCTAGGGGCACACCCCGACGGGGTGTGCCCCTAGGAAACTGTGTAAATAATTTTGCTCAACTACTTATCTTTATTTAGCCGCAGATCCCTAAGCTTTATGGGCAAGTAAAGAACTAACGCCATCAAAGTACTTAGGGGCTTGCAAGAAAATAAAGTACCCGGAAAAGAGCAGCGGGCGCAGCCCGCTGCTCTTTATCTTCCGGTATCTTTTTGAGCCGCAGATCCCTTAACTTTCCCGGATAAAGTAGCGTGATGTATTTTCCATGGGCGATCGATATAGCATCAACTCAGAGCCATTATCGAGCCGGAAAAGGCGATAAATGGCTTCATCAACCGTCACTTGCTGTTCCCTGGGAATGCCTGCGTTCTCTGGAAAATAACCACCTCGTACTACAGGGGTATAGTCGTCAAGAATAGCTGCGGCAGCGTTAAAAATATAGTCAAAGTCTCCATCAAACAGAGGATCAGACTCTAAATCAGCTAACACTCCTCTAGAGAGTACGGTAAATTCATCGTTCGCCATGTTTTCTAGCATGACAAATTGCAGTTTCCCTTCGCGAATAGGAGTCTGTGCCTGAACTGATGACTCTGGGCTAACGCTCATTCCTAGCGCCAATCCAGTCAGCGTCGCCAGGGTTAAGCTCCGCTGCATTACCGCTCGTCTGAATTGATGTATGGTCTTTGCCATGATTAATGTCTGCTCCTGAAAGAAAATGAGTACGCAATGGAAAACATATAACTAAGGACTACGCAGAATTCAATGATATTAGAAAGATAAAGCGGTGTTACATTCGCTTAACATCATCGGGTTCAAATTATTCAGGTTCAAATTATTTGATTCACGCTCCTGATGTAATAAGTAGCTCGTAATAAGTAGCTCGGCATAATTATCGGCACAATTAACAACCAGATATATAGCGCTGTGCAAGTGCATTAAGTACAGTGTGTTGAGTGGCGGCGCAGAGCGCCGCCACTCAACACATTTGGGTGTGCTGAACCAGTTTACACATCGCTATAAAACCCCGCGCAGCCCGCTGCGCGAGTAGTACATACGACTTGGCAAAGTTCTTAAATTCACAACGCAAAGCTAGGGATTTGGCGCGCGCTCAGCGCGCGCCAAATCCCTAGCTTTGCATGAAACTTGCCAAGTCGGGTTAGAGGATGTTTGAGAAGTCCTCAGTGCTACTTCAGATCCCCTCTTGCCCCCCTTGAAAAGGGGGGAATCACGTTCAAAGTCCCCCTTTTCAAGGGGGATTTAGGGGGATCGGTATTGTTCCAGCGTGTTATCAAATACTTTTCAAACATTCTCTTAGGGAAAATTT
>CAYXJG010000420.1:0-4587 GCA_964465285.1 uncultured bacterium | reverse complement strand
GGAAGCTTCGCGCCTGTAGGGCGCTCACTTGTACAAATTTAGGGAGCAAAAAGGTTGCCTCAGGCAACCTTTTTGCTCCCTAAATTTCCATCATGAGAATTGCTGAGGGGTTTTTGCCCTTGTTATGACTCGGCAACGTTCTCAAAGCCACACAAGGGAGCGAGGAATTTAGATGCACACCGCGTGCCTAACCCTTTTATCCCTTCATGGCTTTCGACCCTCCAGCTAGATCGATTGCTTGTAAAGCCGAATGGGTTGCCCTGCTTATTTTCTGTGAGCTTGAGGAACGAGAATTAAATAATTTGATTTTATTTAATCCTTGGTCCTAAGGGATAAAGGGTGCCTGGGTGCGATCGATAATGCCCATCATCTTATAAGCTAGGAGCGCAGCGGAGAACTCATAGGCGTGAAAACCGTCGATAGGAGCAAATTCCATGATGTCGAACCCAACAATGGAGCGCTGCCTTGCTACACTCTCGAACAGAGCGAGGGTCTGATACCAGCCAATTCCTCCAGGAACCGGGGTCCCGGTGGACGGGAAAATAGATGGGTCAATGCCATCGATATCTACGGTAAAGAAGACATGCTCTGGAAAAGTGTCGGGTAGTTTAATATGGCTAATGTTTTGGGGAACAAGGATGTCGGCGTCTAAGTGGTGAACGCCATACTCCTGACGGGTGGCGACTTCTTCTTCGCAAAGCGCGCGAACGCCAAGCTGGAAGAGGGGGATGTCCAGCTCCACCAGCCGCTTCATCACGGAGGCGTGACTGTAGAGATTGCCCTGATAGGCATGGCGTAGATCTGCGTGGGCGTCGATTTGCACGACGCCGATGTTGTGCATTCCCGCTGCGTAAAAGCCTTTCATGACCCCGTAGGTAACGGTGTGTTCTCCTCCAATCACCACGGGGAAATGATGCTTGGTAAGGATGTGCTGCGTGGCCGTGGCGATCGCCCTGACGACTTGCTCTCCATCACCATGAACGTCTACGGGGGGGTGGGTGTAAATGCCTCGGTGGCTGGGGTTACTTTTTCCGTCCCAGGTTTCAAGCTGCCAGGAGGCTTTCAGGATTTCTGCCGGGCCACAGCCTGTTCCCCCTCCATAGGATACGGATTCTTCGTAAGGGACGGGTAGAATGTGAAAAAAAGCATCATCCGGCTGGGGATGGTGAAACTCAGATCCCAGGAAAATGGGATAGCCAGGAGCCACGAGCTGGTTAAATGCATCCATGATAAAAAATTAGGATTTTGAATTTTAGTTGGAATTCAATTTTAGTCAGATGGTAATGCCCGCCGCCTCACCAGAACTTGGTTCAAATTATTTAATTCTCCTTTCTCACATGACTTGGCAAGTTTCACGCAAAAATAAGAATTTGGGGAATGTGGCGCGCGCGCCATCTACCAGACAACGGTTCACCGTTCGCTTGGCGAGCTGGATTACTCGGGCGATCGCCCCTTTTTAGCCTTTGGACTTTGAGTTTTGAGGATTTTTGTGAAGAATCCTTAACCTCATGATGTTGAACAACGGCGCGTTCGCAGGATAGAACAGACAGAGACACATTGAAAGTATCGTATAGCAATACGCACTTAGGTTAGGGAGCATCCCAACTTTTGCAAATTGATTAATGTTGTTTCGTTAGGTGGGCGGGCGCAGCCCGCCCACCTAACGAAAATGGGATGCACCCCTTAGGTTAGGACATTGGAGGAGAGTGTATCCCCCGCGCAGCGGGAGATACACTCTTGAACCTAAGCCCGTAGGGCTATATGGCAGTACTGCACTATGCTTTCAATCCTCAAAACTCGGCATAACTGGAGTGGACTTGGGACATCGTGAACATTGCAACATCGGCTTCGAAGATTCGCCTGGATGATGCTGAAACCCAGAAATTACTGGACTGGGCGGCGGCAGTGACCGATTCAGACGAGACCTACTTTGAGCGGGGGCAAGCCCTTGCCCGCCGCCTGGGGGCTCATTATCGAGAGGATGGGCTGACTGAAATTGGGTTCTGGACACCGGAACTGGCGGGTGAGGTGATTCAGTCAGAGCGCACGATTTATCTGGAGATGTTCACGCCTGTTGAGCCGATTGACTGTCGGTTGAAGGAGCAGACAGCAACGTTTCGGTGCGATCGCCTTCCCATGCCGCAACAGGGCGAATTCATCTGGGCGGTGGTGTCGGGGATGCAGCCGGGTACCCGCGACCAGCTGGGTTCTCTCTACTGGCTCCGGTATTTAGACGGACAGGCGGTGCTGCAAACCATTCGGGATGTGGTCGCCTATTCGCTGCCCTATGGGGTGTTTGCTCCAGCAGAGGTTTATGACTTGAGGCGGTTGCAGGGCGATCGCCCTGACCTTGCCTATTTTGCCGCCACAGGCCGCCCCGTTTCCCAAGCGCCCCCCGCAGAGTCCACAGTCGAGTCCACACCGAATGCTGCTGACGCCGCCCCCTCTAGTGGGGAACCAGAGGATATTCCGCGCGTGCCCGCCCCGGCCAGTTTGCTCCAGCTCCATGTGTCAACAGCATCACCAGGAGGTACCCTGGAGAGTTTGGCTGAGCTATTCCAAACCATCTCTGACAAGCTGGAGCAGGGCGAAGAACTCACCCCAGCCGAAAAAAATTACGTCGGATACGATGGCGTGCAGCTTCTCCCCATCGAGCCCACCATTGAGTACCACACAGAGGGGGATAACACTGAAACAGAATTTTTTGCCGTTCCCTCTGAAGTTCAGATGGAAATGGAAACAGAGGTCGTTCAACTCAAGCTTTCCATTGGGGAAGACTCATCCCCGGACGACAGCCGCGATATCGCTGTCACCCTCCGCAAACCCAACACCCAGAATTGGGGCTACGACATTCCCATTCTGGGGTCGTCCGCGACCAATCCGCAAAACCTGGCAAGCCTGCGTCCTGATGAACTCATTGACTTTATCGCCACTCTGCACAACTTTGCCGGAGGGCCAATCCAGGTGATTTATGACCTGGTCTACGGCCATGCAGACAATCAGGCAGAGCAACTGCTGGGTCGCCAGTTCCTCAAAGGCCCAAATATGTATGGTCAGGACTTGAACCATCAGTTGCCTATGGTGCGGGCCATTCTTCTGGATATGCAGCGGCGCAAGCTGGATACCGGAGCCGATGGCATTCGTGTGGATGGGGGGCAAGACTTCCGCTTCTTCAATCCTCTCTCTGGACGGGTGGAACAGGATGATGCATATCTGCTGGCGATGAGCGACGTGGTGCAGAACATTGGCGGTTATCAGCGGCGGCTATTCACCATCTTTGAGGACGGACGCCCTTGGCCTCAAGAGGGGTGGGAAGAAACGTCCACCTACCGGGACATGATTGAGCTACGCCCCGAGTCCTACCAGTGGGGCCCGCTGATTTTCGCCCACAACACCCCTGCCCTCAAGGGATTTTGGGACACAAAGTGGCGGCGGGTGACCGAGGTGATGACCCAGGGCGATCGCTGGATTACCGGGTGTGCCAACCACGACACCGTGCGTCGGGGCACACAAATTTCCAAAGATGCCGACATCAACTGGAATCTGGGCAGCACTCTGCCGGAGGTACTGAATAATGCCTACGATAACCCTGCTGTGAAGCTCTGGGTCTATGGCTTCAGTCCTGGCTTGCCCATGGACTTCATCAACGCTCTCATGCACTCTGTCTGGGGCTTTTTCCGCAACACCGATGACCGCTATGGCGTGAAGGTGATGGCTGAGGAAATTGGCTTCCTCGACTGGCAGATGACCCCGGCTCTGTATCAGGAAACCCATGCCTTTGAGCGAGTCAAGCTGCTGGGGTTTCAGACCCTGGAATTTCTGCGGCAATTTTGCCATGCGATCGCCGCTGCGATGGAACAGAGTGACTATGACCTGGAACAGGTATCTCAAATTTGCCAGCGATGCCTGGGGGATGACCTGACAAAGTGCGATCTGCCCATGATGCAGGATCTCAATGTGCCCGATCGCCCGGAATTTATGAGAAACCTGAATGTGCAGACTCTCAAGGCGTTTGCCAAAGCCTTCATGGAAGACATGCACGACCTCTGCAACGTTGGCCATCGCATGAATGATGTTGACCCGGTGCGTGCCCAGTTTAACCTTGACTTACGCACCTATCGACTGAAGCACCCCTGGATTCGGGAAAACTTTGGGGGGCTGGATCGCTTTAATCGCGTGAGTGACGAGGGCTACACGGTGTTCTACGGTCTTCGCACCCAGCCCAAACCTGATGATGCCGATAGCCCGGATGGTTCTGTCCATTCATCCGACCTGGAATCTCTGGTGATGGTCACCCATATGGGCGGCGACCCGGTAGATGTCGCTCTGGCAGATTGGCTTCAGCTTGACCTGAGTGAGTGGCGGGTGGCGATCGCCACCCCCGGCCTCGACCTCCCCGATGACGTGTCTACCCTTCCCATCATCAAGCTGCAAGACAGCCAAGGCATCCTATTGGAGAAAAAATAGGGTGGCAGTTGCATTGTTGTTTCTGCCCTGGCCATTGACCAAACAGATATCTCCTCTTCCAAACAACTTGGCAAGTTTCACGCAAAGATAGGGGTTTGGGGCGCGCTCCGCGCGCCCCAA
>CAYXJG010000419.1:3811-4592 GCA_964465285.1 uncultured bacterium | reverse complement strand
CTAGATTCTGGCTCCTTGCCCATCCAGGATTTCCCGGCTTAAATTACAAGCCCTGGGGAGTATACTCTCTATCCTTACACTATCCTTAAAAATTCTTGTGAGCAGTAAACCTTCTTCAAGCCCTAGTCCTGTCACATGCGATTGCCCACCCCTCCAGCATCCTGAGCGAGCAGCTTTTTTGTAAGGGATGTCAATATTTGCAATCTGTATTCGCAATTTGCTGGGTGGGTATGGATGCGTATTACTCTAATGACCATTTTTCTTATTTAAGTTAATTTTATCGTTTAAGTACACGACTGGGCAAAGTTCTCAATTCACGACGTAAGAATAGGGGTTTGGCGCGCTCCGCGCGCGCCAAACCCCTATCTTTGCTTGAAACTTGCCCAGTCGTGTAACTACTTATCTTACTAAGTGGAATGGCGATCGCATACGCAGACTTTATCGAGCGATGTAAACTCGCTCAGCAGGAAGGCAAGGCACTTTGTCCCACCGTTCGAGAGTAGCTCTCTTGTTGCCAAATATATTCAATAAAGCTGATTGCAAGTGCTCTTGCCTTTGCCTACTTCCCTGGGCGTTAAGCTTGTTGGCAAACATTCTCAATAATAGTAAGATAGAGTCTATTACTATCCCACTGAAATGTTATAGCGATGTCCTGCGAACCATCTTCGATCATGACTGTTTCTAGAGACAGTGCGGCTATCCTTTCCAGCGCTACTTGGAGGCAGTTGTGGCAGGCCAGTCGCGCCCAGGCACTGCCGACTGACCCAGGGGATGCGGGCGA
>CAYXJG010000419.1:0-3711 GCA_964465285.1 uncultured bacterium | reverse complement strand
TGGTCAAAGACCCGCCCTAGAGGGCGATGGTCAAAGACCCGCCCTAGAGGGCGATGGTCAAAGACCCGCCCTAGAGGGCGATCGCATTGCCCAATATCCAGCCCATCTGGCCACAGGCTACAAGCGAGATATCGACCTGAGAAATGGGGTGGGCCTCACCCTGCACCGCTATCAATTTCATCAAGACCTGATTGTGACCCAGTGGCCCGAGGAGGATACGGGCTGTCTAGAATTTGTCTTTAACCTGTCCTCGATATCGAAATACTGGGAAGGTCCGTATCTTACCGCTGGTCAGCATCGTCTACTGGGCGTCTATCATCCGGGCTGCCAGCAGGTGGTTGAACTGGCCCAAGAGCCTACCCTGGCGGTGGATATTCACATGCATCCTCAGGTCTTTCAGCGATGGCTGGGCTTAGACACCAATCCTGAACAGCTACAGCAACTGCAGCAGTTGCCCAAAGACCTGCAACGTCTACTGGCAGGCGATACCCAGGTGGCGCTGTCTCCGATCCAGACCATTACCCCGGCCATGCAGGTGGCGCTGCGGCAGATTTTAGATTGCCCCTATCAGGGTGTTGTCAAGCACCTGTATCTAGAAAGCAAAACGCTGGAACTCCTTGTTCTCTGGCTGGAGCAGGTGTTTTCCCTTTACGACAGCGCATCCCTGGCCCATCAGTCACTGCCATCGGCGGATCTAGATCGGATTCACCACGCTAAAGATATCTTGATCCAGCAGTTTGACACCCCCCCTTCCCTGATCGAGCTAGCTCGCCAGGTTGGGCTGAATGACTGCACCCTGAAGCGCCAGTTTCGCCAGGTGTTTGGCACGACGGTGTTTGGCTATTTACATCACTACCGGATGGAGCAGGCCCGAACCCTGTTGCAGGAAAATCAGTTGTCGATTAGTGCGATCGCCCATACAGTCGGCTACAGCAATCCCTGTTCGTTTAGCACGGCCTTTCGCAAGAAGTTTGGCGTCAGTCCCAGAGCGATGCGTCAGTAGAAATTCCGTTTCGATAAACAATTCTTCCGGTTAAGTAAAGTTGCATCGTCCCAATTTTAGTACCATGCCCCTAATCAGTTGAGATTCATTCTTAACTGATGAGCGGCGAAGGGCTCTGTGCGAGTTTCGTTGCCCTCGCAGGCTACTCATGTGGTGTGGTGAAGGATTTGAAGAGGATGCAATACAAGTTTTTATGCGTTTTGAGTCTGAGTTCGGTATTGATCACTCAGTCCGCTTGGGCAGGAGAGAGCATTAGCCTAAGTGCAGAAGAGACTGAAGCAGTTGTCGTAGGGGAGACTGAGCCTCCCCTACCTGCTACGACTATCTCTGAATGGATAGCCCAAATTGAGGCATCACGGGTGCAAATTACCGGGGTAAGAGTCGAACCTTCTGAAACGGGACTCTCTATTGTGCTGGAAATGCTGGAAACAGCCGATGGAGAGCTTTCAGCACCAACGACTCAGACGGTGGGCAATGCGGTGATTGCTGAAATCCCTAATGCAGTACTGGATTTGCCAGGGGGGGAGCCGTTTGAAGCCTTTGGCCCAGCGGAGGGCATTGCCCTAGTTAGCGTGACGGAGTTACCCGATGGAGGGGTGCAGGTTTCGATTACGGGAACCGATGCACCGCCAGCGGCCCAGGTGGCTACTGAGGCCGGAAACCTGGTGCTGAGTGTAGTGCCGGGGGCAGCCAGTGCCGTGACGGCAGACCCTGAGGCAATTCAGGTAGTAGTAACGGCGACCCGCACCGAGGAAGAACTTCAAGACGTGCCGCGATCGGTGACAGTGATTACTCGCGAGGAGATTGAACAGCAAAGCAATTTGACGACCAATGTGCAAGACATTTTAGGGCAAACAGTCCCAGGTTTAGGACCACCAACCCAGAGCTTCAGAAACTTTCCTCAAACTTTACGCGGACGCGAAGCTCAAATCTTAGTAGACGGAGTGCCCATCAGTACGAATCAAAATACAGCATTTGTTCAAGAACTTAGAAGTATTGCTCCCAGCGCGATCGAGCGCATTGAAGTAGTTCGTGGTCCCTCTGCAGCATTTGGAGAAGGCGCAACAGGCGGCATTATCAACATCATCACCCGTCAGCCAGAAGATGAAATAACCATGACCGCAGAAGCCCGGATTAACTCTCGCGGCAACTTTGCTGGGGAAAGCTTTGGTACCTATGCTGAATATGGCGTTTCGGGAACCGATGGACCCATCGATGCCACCTTCAATATTTCATGGGAAACCTTTGGCTATGCGTTTGATGCCGAAGGCGATCGCATCCCCAATTTTGAAAATGCCCAGGAAAATGGACGTACGCTTAACTTCTTCGGCAAGCTTGGTGTTGATTTTACCGATGAGCAACGGCTGCAATTCAGCGCTAACCATTTCGATGATCAGCAGGAAGTTGAATTTATCTCCGACCCAAGTCTGAATGACTTCCCGCCGGGTACTCGCAAAGCCGAGGCATTAGAGATTGAAGAACCTGAGTTCATCGGGATAGATGGTGACCCCAGACGAGTCAACACTGTCGTTAATTTGAACTACACTCACGACAATTTACTGGGATCCGAGGTGGCTCTGCAAGCATTTTACCGGAGTAACTTTGGCGTGATTGGACTCCCCTTTGACAACCGAGACTTTGGTGGTGATCCCCCTTTTGTTGTGTTTAATCAACAGGATTCCGAGCGCTGGGGTGGACGACTGCAAATTGACACCTCTTTCTCAGACGCGCTGAGCTTGCTGTGGGGGGCCGACTACAGTCAGGAAAATCTGTCTCAACCTCAACAATTTTTTGATGTTGATGAATTTGATCAAAGTGGCGGGCAAGTTTTCCGAGTCATTGAAGAGAACTTCACCACGCCTCCCTATGAAGTTGAAAACTTGGGATTATTTGCTCAGCTTTCGTGGGATATTAGCGATCGCCTTTTGCTGAGTGGGGGAGCCCGGTACGAAAACATTAGCGCTAGCGTGGATGACTATACCGTTTTTGGGATTGGGTTTGAACCCGATCGAGATATTGAAGGAGGAAGCGTCAACGCTGACGACGTTGCCTTTAATGTGGGTGCTGTCTACCGCGTCACTGATGAATTGAGCCTATTTGCCAGCTTTGCCCAAGGATTTGGGGTTCCTGATTTAGGGCGCATTTTCCGCAGCCCACCAGATGGATTCACCTCTGTGGATGAGGATTTAATCTTCACCCAGCCTCAAAAAGTTGATAATTATGAGCTGGGCATTCGGGGGAACTGGCGGGACGTGCAGTTTTCTCTAGCAGGCTTTTTCAACTACTCTGATTCAGGAGTCAGTTTCAATGTTGTTGAAGTCGGGGATGGCTTTACCCAGATCGAAGTGGCTCGTGCTCCAAGACGTATTTACGGGGTTGAGGCCACGGTTGACTGGCAGCCCAGCCCGACCTGGCAGCTCGGCGGCTTAGTCAGTTGGAATGAAGGGGAAGACAGCCAAGGTGACGATGGCGACTTTGTGGCGCTGGGTACAAGAGACATTCAGCCGATTAAAATCTCCGCCTATGTGGAAAATGAAACCTTACCCGGATGGCGTAACCGCTTGCAGGCATTGCTTGTCGGCGATCGCGATCGTGGTTTTGATGCTGATCGCGATCCCCAACCCATTGAAAGCTACTTTGTTGTCGATTACATCAGCAGTATTCAGGCTGGCCCAGGCGAGATCCAGATTGGTATTCAGAACCTGTTC
>CAYXJG010000418.1:0-4598 GCA_964465285.1 uncultured bacterium | reverse complement strand
TTCCTCCTGAATTCTGACTCCTAGATTCTGGCTCCTTGCCCATCCAGGATTTCCCGGCTTAAATTACAAGCCTATTGCAGCACTGTTTATATCACCGTTCACGGACTGAGGGTTTATGAAAAAGTTTGTTTCTTGCCTGCTGGCACTGCTTCTGGTCTGCGTTGTCGGGCTAACAGGGTGCTCATCTCCCACACCATCTGGCCTCACAGGAAACTACCGTGAAGACACGCTGACGGTTATCGAGAACTTGAGAACCGCTCTGACCTTGCCAGATGGTTCCCCTGAACAAGCGGAAGCCCAGACGATCGCCCGGCAGAACATCAACGACTTTGCGGGGCTGTATCGTCGGGATAATTCTGTGCAGCAGCTCAGTTCATTCACAACGATTCGCACTGCCCTCAATTCCCTGGCGGGTCACTATAGCTCCTACCCCAACCGTCCCGTCCCTGAAAAGCTGAAAAAACGTCTGGAAGTGGAATTTAACCGGGTTGAAATGGCTCTCAAGCGGGGCGTTTAGCTACGTAGAGCGTCATCACATCGGCGATCGCCATTCTCGATTGGGCCCCCAGGGTTAAGAGGGACGTGTGCCCCTGGTTGAAGTGATCGGCAGCAGCACAGCCAATCATTGCTGCATTGTCGGTACAAAATTTCAACGGTGGAAAAAATACATCCAACCCGTGCTTAGCCGCCGCAGTAGTGAGGTGCTGGCGAAGTCCGCTGTTTGCAGCAACGCCTCCTCCAACGGCGACCGTCCCCAGGTTATGGTCCAGGGCACAGGTAATGGCTCGTCGTGTCAGCGATCGCGCCACTGTGGCTTGAAAGCTGGCCGCTAGGTCAGCCACTGGAAGATCATCTCCCGGCTGACTCGCCGCTTCCGCCTCCAAGGTTTGCACAAGCCTCAACACTGCCGTCTTCAAGCCACTAAAGCTAGAGTCATAGGGATGAAAGCCACCATTCGGTAATGAGATGCTGCCTTCCGGCAGCGAAAACGCCGCCGGGTTTCCCGCCTTGGACAGCCGATCAATAACTGGGCCACCGGGATACCCCAGATTTAATAATCGCCCCACCTTGTCGAACGCTTCTCCCGCCGCATCATCACGGGTTTGCCCTAGGGTTTGATAATCACCACAGCCGTTCACACGAATGAGGCTGGTATGGCCTCCTGACACTAGCAAACACAAAAATGGTGGTTGTAAGCTGGGTTCACTCAGATACGAAGCATAGATATGCCCTTCTAGATGATGAACTCCCAAAAAGGGCTTCTGATGAACCATGGCGAGGGTTTTGGCGGCAGTAAGGCCGACCAGCAATGCTCCGACCAAACCTGGCGCACAGGTCGCAGCAATGCCGTCAATGTCCTGCCAGTTTAAGAGAGCCTCCTGTAAGGCTTGGGCGATCGCCCAGTTCAATATTTCAACATGATGACGGGATGCTACTTCTGGAACGATGCCGCCATACGCTCGATGAATATCAATTTGGCTGGATACAACATTGCTTAACACCGTGCGATCGTTAACAACTGCAACAGCCGTTTCGTCACAACTTGTTTCAATTGCTAAAACTTTTGTCATTCTGTGACACCTTTCAGGTAAGTTATGAAATCAGTAGAGCGCTTTAATGGATTCATTTGTGCTGGATTATCCTGAAAAAGATAAAAGCTCTGCGGCTACTTTTTATGTATACAAATTATGTGTACAAGTAGCTTAATATTTTGTAAAAATTTCGCATAAAAACGGTATGGATTTAAGTTGGGATGGTGGCTAGTTAATCTGTCCACTGTTTTGCTCAAGTCATTACCCATAAGCGAATGCCTAAGAAACGTTGTTTTACATAGTAGAGGAAAACAATTCTATGCGACGGTTGTTTGCTCTGGTACTTACTGGTTGCCTATTTTTCGGATTCGCCGCTCCTGCATCAGCCGATGTAGCTGGCTTAACCCCCTGCGGTGAATCGCCTGCGTTCCAAGCCCGTGCAGCAGCAGCTTCGACTCCTCAGGCAGAACGGCGCTTTAAGTTATATGGCGAGTCTAATCTTCTCTGTGGTGAAGACGGGCTGCCTCACTTAATTGCTGATGGCCGTTTGAGCCATGCTGGAGAGTTTCTGATTCCTTCCATTTTATTTCTGTACATTGCAGGTTGGATCGGCTGGGTCGGTCGGGCTTATCTCATCAAGATTCGTGATGAGAAGAAGCCTGAAGCGAAGGAAATCATCATTGATGTTCCATTGGCGTTAAAAGTGATGCTGGCTGGATTTGTCTGGCCTCTTGCCGCTATCAAAGAGTTTGCAAGCGGTGAGTTGATCGAAGATGATGCCAATATTTCCGTATCTCCCCGCTAGGGAAGCATGAGCTTCGGTATGGTCTGCATTGAGGCGTTCTCCATCAACTTCAGTGCCTGCGTTTTCGTTCGTTCAGTCTTAGAGATTTGGAGCATTTGTTATGGAAAACTTTTTGAAATATCTCTCAACAGCTCCAGTGTTGGCAACAGCAATGCTGTTTGTAACCGCTGGTATTTTGATTGAATTTAATCGATTCTTTCCTGATCTACTTTTTTCTCCCCTCCCCTAGTGCGGCGTCAAAATTAAAAATTAGGGGTAACGGCTCAGCCTCTTAGCTCAGCCCCTCATTGACCAACAAAACTTATGCACAGCTCCTCCGGAAGCCCCTCACCCTAGCCCTCTCCCGAGGGGCTACTGTGTACACACATCTCGGCTCGGATCCAAAACTCTGCGAGATCCCCCTCAATCCCCCTTAAAAAGGGGGACTTCCGATCCGGTTCCCTCCTTTTTCTTGGCGAAGCCTGCCCGGAGGGCATAGGAGGGTTAGGGAGGATCAAGCCCAGCATTACCTAGGCCAGATAACTTATGTGTACTTAGTAGCCCGAGGGGAGAGGGATTCAGGGTGAGGGTTCACAAAGGCCGGATATTTCCCATGTCAGTTGATTCTCGCATCCAAAATCTGCCAGCAAGATCTGACATCCAAAATTCGAAGTCTCCATGAGTCAAATCCAGATTATTTCCGGTTCCGGCATTGTTCTTAAAGGCGATGATATTGATACTGATCGCATTATTCCCGCTCGCTTCCTCAAATGCGTCACCTTCGATGGGTTAGGCGACCACGTTTTTGAAGACGATCGCACCCAGTTGAAGGGCGATCATCCGTTTGATCACCCCCAATATCAAAATGCCGGAGTGCTGGTTGTGAACCGCAACTTTGGCTGTGGTTCCAGCCGAGAACATGCTCCCCAGGCGATCGCCCGTTGGGGTATCAGAGTGCTCATTGGTGAAAGCTTTGCAGAAATCTTCTTGGGGAATTGTGTCGCCATGGGCATTCCCTGTGTGGTTGCCGATGCAGATGATGTGAAATCGCTACAGGCCGCCATTAAAGCGAATCCCGATACACTGATTACTGTGAATCTCGACACTATGCAGGCAGACTATGGAGAAGGGGCGATTGCCATTCACATGGGTGACGGCCCCCGGCAGATGTTTCTGTCAGGCACGTGGGATGCTTGTGGTCAGTTAGTGGCTCAGGAAAATCAGATTCGAGAAACTGCATCACAGTTGCCTTACATCGCTTGGGGCTAGGGGATCTGCCAATAAACAATAAAAATATTTTCAGGAATCAAATTTCAGGAATCAACTAGGATTCCTATAGATCTCACAAATTGGCAAAGTTCTCAAATTCACAACGCAAAAGCAGGGGTTTGGAGCGCGCCTCAAACCCCTGCTTTTGCGCGAAACTTGCCACGTCGTGTAGACCTAATAAATTAATTTCGGGCGATGCTTCCCTACGATAATCGCGGGCTAACGATGATGCTCAGCCCCAAAGCCATCCTATATTGAGCATGAAACCGGGGAGAATGGGGTCGCCCGATACGGTGTCCGGAGACTCTAATACCTCAACTGCCGTTCCCGGACGGTAGATTTCGACTTGCTTATCTTCCGGGTTGAGCAGCCATCCCAGTTGAGCGCCGCTGTCCAGGTATTCCTGCATCTTCGCCTGAGTGAGCCTGAGGGAATCATTGGGAGACATCAATTCCAGTACAAAATCTGGGCAAATGGGCGGAAAGCGCCGCTGCTGTTCTGGGGTGAGGGCATCCCAGCGGGACTGTTCAACCCAGGAGACATCTGGAGAGCGATCGCCCCCCTTGGGCAACCGAAAGCACGTAGACGAGTCAAACACAACACCAAGTCGTGTCCGTCGATTCCAAATCACAAAATCGGCATTCAGCTCGGAGTTCTCTTTTCCAGTTTCACCACCTGTGGGAGACATGATAACTAGTTTTCCAGTGGGAGTCCGCTCAAATTTGATGTCTGGGTTCGCCCGACACAAGTGCTCAAACTGGTCGTGGGTGAACGTCCCGATGGGGCTAACGTCAATCGTCAGGGCAGTCATAGCGGTTCCTTTGCATCTGAAGCCAGCATAGAGTATATGGCTAAACTTTTGCTCTTATCATTATCTACGTCATTTACATCATCTGCAGATGTATACCTACACGACTTGGCAAGTTTCACGCAAAAATAGGGGTTTGGCGCGCGCGGAGCGCGCCAAACCCCTATTTTTGCCTTCTGAATTTGAGAACTTTGCCAGGTCGTGT
>CAYXJG010000417.1:0-4605 GCA_964465285.1 uncultured bacterium | reverse complement strand
TGGCTGAATTTGTTCTGAAACGTTTCGTAGGCAATTTGAGCGGCAACCTGCTCAGCCGCCTTCTTCGACTGGCCTTTTCCCTTGCCCCAGCATTCACCTAACAGCCACACCTCGGAAGCAAATCGTTCGCGATCGCCATGACTCTGGCCAATTTCAAGCGTGCGATATTCCGGTAGTTGATGATAGTGCTGCTGGGTCAGCCCCTGGAGAGCGCCTTTGTAGTTTTGATGGGTTGGGTCTTGGCGAATAGTTTCTGCTTGGCGGTGCAAGTGCGTGTCTAGCCAGGGGCGAATCAGAGAAAAGTTGTGGGTGCTGAGATACAGCGCACCTAAAATCGCCTCGAAGGCAGCCGCCCGGCGGGTATCTTCACCCGTGGCATCGTTGGCAGCACTGGGAGCCATCAGCAAATAGCGATCCAGATGGTAAGAATCTGCAATGCGTGACAAGATGCGATCGCTTACCAAAATCGCCCGCACAGCCGACAATTCCCCTTCCGACGAATGGGGAAAGTGTTCAAACAAAAACTCTCCTGCAACCAGACGAATAACCGCATCACCGACAAACTCAAGTTGCTCATAGTTAGAGGCAGGGGAGTAGGTAGAATGCGTCAATGCACGATCCAATAATTCCCAGTGAATCTGAGAATCGTCTTCTAGCCCAAGGGCTGCGATAAACGTTTTGAGTTGCCTGAGGCGGCGAGGTTCGCTCAGCATAATGAGGGATCAATCAATGGATCAGCGCATCTCTGTACGTTGCCAGGCCATAGAGTTGGGATCAAGGGCTAAATCAAATCCAACTTTAGTAGAGCGACGCGGCGATACCGCGCCGCTCTACTAAAGTTGGGTTCAAATTATTTCATTCTCGTTCTTTGATGTTTGAAGTTGTGGCCTGTGGCAATATAGGCATGAGTCAGAATTTTTTCCATTTAGGATGAACCAATTCAGAAGAATGGATTCATGCATTGGGCAAAATTACTGACACATATACTTTAGAGGCCCATCTGGAGAGATATGGCCCCAGGAGAATTGCTGACAACTAATTCTACATAAGTAACCCAGCATAAGTAACCTCAAAATCTAAAAACCGGGGGAGCGCTCCGGAGGGGCGCTCCCCCGGCTTTTAAGTTGAGTTTATTAATACCGACCTACTTAGTGGTTTGCCAATCGAACGTTGCCTAGTTGCCTAGTTGCCTGGTTGGCGTGGCGCGCTAAGCGCACTACATTAACCAGGCAGCGTTCCTTGGAAGACGGATAGATACTTGAATAAAATCCAAGGGTTTAGGAAGGAGCAGGACATAAGCCGGGTTCTGTTCATCCACGTGTCACCAAGTGGAGGGTGGTTATCTATCTGGGACGGCTGTTACCAGACGCCTCATGCGGTACGTTACAGCGGAGCCGGAAAAAGACCAACCATTGCTCCTTCGACCTTGCTCCCAACCGGGGTTTACCGAGCCAACACCTCTCGATGTTGCTGGTGCGCTCTTACCGCACCTTTGCACCCTTACCTGCGGAATTTTAGATTTTGGATTTTAGACTTTAAGTTGAATCCAAAATCGCCAATCCAAAATCGCATCGGCGGTATGTTTCTGTGGCACTATCCTCACGGTCACCCGCACTGGGTGTTACCCAGCAAGTTTGGCCTTTTGGGAGCCCGGACTTTCCTCAGGCATCTGCCTGCAACCACCTCGCCTACTCCCTCCTATTTTTAGTTTATCGGAATGCAAATTAAATTGCGGGTAGGAACGAGAATTAGATCATTTGACTCCAATGGTGTTGACACGACTTGGCAAGTTTCACACAAAGATAGGGGTTTGGCGCGCGCTCCGCGCGCCAAACCCCTATCTTTGTGTTGTGAATCTGAGAACTTTGCCAAGTTGTGTGTTGAGGTATGGCGGTGTAGCATTGCCGCTGCTTCAAGCCTCTCTCTAAGCGCGGCACCTAATCTACTTTTTCTCTGGTTTCCAAGGCAGGGAATCCGTCCAGGGCATTTTCCGGGTGATGATATCGCAGGGAACGACATAGAGGCGATCGCCCCGGCGTAAACTCTCTAGCTCCCCAAACTGAAATACGAGCCACAGAGGAAACTCTAGGGTCGTTTTTTCATTCATGAAGTCTTCGTAGAGTTCCTTTTTTTCTTTTGATTTAATGCCTGCTTTTTGGAGGTCATTAATATCGAGTAGGGGTTTAGAGGGTTTTAGGATTTCGGGACTCAGCTCGTCGGGGGCGAGGCAGCTTTCGGCGGTGATGGTTTCCTGAACGCTACTGCCGGGAGGAACGACAGTGTCAACCTGGGCTTTGGACAGATCGGGGCTGCCGTAAGGAGTGAGGCGAATTGTGCGGCGCGATCGCCCGTCTAAATCAGCTATGGTACTCCGATCCCAGTCCACATAGACTGCATCATCTGATTTATTCTCAATGGTGATGGCGAGCTGACTTGGCTGCTCATTGATGCTGTAGCGGTCTTCAAATTTGAACTTAATTTTCAGTTTGCCGTCTAGCTCATACTGCTTCAGCCGCTCTTGCAGCCGGGTATCGTTAAAATCAACCTGCGTTTTCTTGTCGAGGGACTCGATCGCTCGAACCATCACGATCATCACCGTGATCGTGTAAACCACTAGTATCAAAAGATCCAGTTGACTCATTGAGAACGCAGATGAGAAAGGACTACCATTATTCCCCAGCAGGTGGGCGTAGTTGCGGTAGGCTGTCGGGGGTACACACTGGCCAGCACACTGTATAGTAAGGCATCCAAGCACAAGGCAGCAAAATCTAATATCTGCACAGGTGGCGATGGGGTGAGGGATATGACGTGGACGAGTCCGTCTCAATCAATAAAGCGCTGGGCCGCGTGGGTTGACCAGCGAGCTGAAGGTGCAGTCGTCGCTGGACTTGTGCTGGCGTCGCTGGTACTTTACACCTGGAATTTGGGGGGGCTGCCCCTGCGAGACTGGGACGAAGGACTGGTTGCCCAGGTTGCCCGCGAAATTTTTGAAGCGCCTCCGGGGTCGCAGACCTGGCTGTTTCCCACCCTCTGGGGTGATCCCTATTTCAATAAGCCGCCGCTGGTGCATGGAGCAGTGGCGATCGCCTACCGTCTAGGGGGTATTAATGAGTGGATGGCGCGACTACCGGGGGCACTCTTCACTGCAACATCGGTGCCTTTGCTTTACGGCATCGGACGAGAACTGTTTGCCCAACGATTGCCTGCCTTGCTTTCGGCATCAGTTTATCTGGTGATGCTGCCCGTGGTGCGCCACGGACGGCTTGCTATGCTGGACGGGGCTGTGCTGTGCTTTTTCCTGTTGATGCTGGGGTGCTTGCTGCGGTCGCGCCGCAATCCCTACTGGTCTCTGGGCACGGGCATTGGGGTCGGGTGCTTGTTTCTCAGCAAAGGCATCATTGCGGTGTTGCTAGGGGCGATCGCTCTATTTTTTATCCTCTGGGACGCTCCCCGCTTACTCCTCTCCAAATATGCCTGGGCAGGATTCGGGCTGGGCATTCTTCCGGCGATCGCCTGGTATGCCTACCAGCACGCAGAGTACGGTCAAGAATTTTGGACGGTGCATCTATTTAGCCAAGCCCTCGACCGCGTTACTGAATCGGTCGAGCGCAATAGTGGCCCGCCCTGGTATTACCCGCTGGAAATGCTTAAGTATGGGTTTCCCTGGCTGATATTTTTGCCCATGGGACTCAAACGGGCATGGGGCGATCGCCCCCACAGTTGGGCAAAACTCACCCTAGTCTGGATTGCTGTGTACCTGGGGGCCATTTCAGTCATGGGCACAAAACTACCGTGGTACGTCCTGCCGCTCTATCCTGCTCTCGCCTTGGTCATCGGCAGAGAACTCCACCACCTCTGGGGAACCCTGCCTGGGGAGTCGTTCGCCCTATCTCCCTCACGTCGTTATCGCTGGGGACTGGCAGGGTTCTTTGCGCTCCTCTCCGTCATTGGATGGGCGGGGAGCGTCTACTTTGCCTGGCTTGAGCAGGATGTTGTTCTGGCGATCGCCCTGGCAGCGTTGGGACTGACAATGCTGGCAGCAGCGGGGTTAGTGATACGGCGCGATCGCCAGTTCATTCTCGTCCTCATCTGGGGCTTCTACGTTTCCCTCCTGCTGTTCGTGTCATCCCATGTCTGGGTGTGGGAACTCAGCGAAGATTACCCGGTCAAACCCGTTGCGGCTCTGATTCGAGGGAAAGTGCCAGAAGATGCAGCAGTGCTGACTTCACACCCTCTGATTCGCCCATCGCTGAACTTTTACAGCGAACACCCAGTAACGCCAGCGCCCAGCCGACAGATCCGCCGCCAGTGGCGCAATCGGGACTCAGTGTATGTGCTGGTGGATAACGCTACAATGCAGCAACTCAACGTGAAATCTCCAACAGTGCTGGGTTCCGCCGAGGGATGGACACTAATTACCCAGCATAGCAATCTCAAATGATTTGTGAGAGGAGGGTCGGGCGCAGGCCGACCCTCCTCTCGCTTAGCAGTTCATGATTGATTTAATATCGCTATAGCATACGACTTGGCAAAGTTCTCAAATTCACAACGAAAAACTAGGGGTTTGGGGCGCGCTGAGCGCGCCCCAAACCCCTAGTTTTTCGT
>CAYXJG010000416.1:0-4618 GCA_964465285.1 uncultured bacterium | reverse complement strand
CGCCCCAAACCCCTATTTTTGCGTTGTGAATTTGAGAACTTTGCCAGGTCGTGTCTTGAAACTCTCGTTGACCATTCCTGCATGCATCTAACAGCGCTTTGACACTAATCTTCTTCATGCCAACTCTTACACGTATTCCCTCTAGAAATGATGAGCGTTTCCAGCCTTCTCTGCTTGTGCTGCGCTCCTGCCAAAAGTGGGTTCAAAGTATTGCATCCCCCCTCTTAAGGAATAGATAGACGACTTGGCAAGTCGTCTATAGAACGACATATGCATACACACTCGGTTTTAAGCTTTATTTCAAAATTGGGATGCGGGCGATCGCCTTTGCTGGGCTATTTCCGGTACTTCTTAGCATGCTTTGGGAATACTGATGGAGGAAGGGAGCAATCGATTTTCAACTTGTCTCCCCCCCCGCCTCGTCGCCAGTATGCACCTTTAAGAAGGGTGTGTCATCAGACACCGTGACCGCCGGATACACCGTCCTAGGCTAAGACTTTGATTTTTGAATTACAGGAATTGCGCGGAGCGCAGAACTCTCCCAATTCAAAAATTAAATGTATGCCCTGGCAAGGTAGAGAAATGTCTCAAACGACCTTGAACCTCAAACGACCTTGAACCATTGACGTATGTGAAAAGCATGAATCATGCAGATGCGCTTCAGCGACATTACGAAGCTGGACAGCGTGACTTTTCAAAGATTGATTTACCCCGTGTCGATTTGATTAATGCTGATTTAAGCGGCATTATTTTGAATCGTGCAGATATGAGCTGGGCAAATTTAAGTGGCACGAATCTATCGTCTAGTTTTCTCTGCCGAATTGATTTGAACCATGCCAAGCTCCTTGGCACTAACTTGTCTGGGTCTGATTTAAGTGGTGCAGATTTATCAGACGCTGACTTGAGTTGGGCAAACCTGTCTGGGGCTAACCTCAGTCGTGCAAACCTGCAAGGGGCAAATCTAAATCGGGCTAGCTTGAGCAATGTCAATCTTATGGGTGCAAACTTAGGCAATACGGTGCTCCGGGGGGTTGACCTCACGGGTGCGAACCTGAACCGCGCTAATCTAGCCCATGCCAAGCTCATGCACTCTAATCTGTCGGGGGCAAATTTGAATAAAGCTGACTTGAGTCAGTGCAAACTTGATGACGCTGATCTGTCTCAAGCTGTCTTACAGGGTGCGAACCTGTCCCAGGCAAATCTGCGAGGAGCAAACCTGAGCGGAGCGATTCTACGGGATGTCAACCTGAGTGAGATGACGCTGTCTGAACTGAAGCGTCAAAACATCTCGCTGCACACCAAAATTGATCTAAATTTGGCGGATTTAAGTGGCGCTGATTTGTCGGGGGCGAATCTAGAAGGGGCTGACTTGCGCTATGCCATGCTCAGCGGAGCCGATCTATCCAATATTAAGCTCTGTGGTGCGAGTCTCGTAGATGTTTATCTTAAAGGGTCGGACTTGAAGCGTGCGAACCTTAAAAGCAGTATTCTGAGCCGGGTGAATCTTCAGGAAACTATTATGCCGGACGGAACAGTGCGAAACTAGCGGATAGGCCCGTCCAATCGCTCGTCTGTTCACGAAGGTGGAGCAACCGTGGGGAACTGCTCCACTAAAATTTCCACGACTTGGCAAAGTTCTCAAATTCACAACACAAAGCTAGGGAAAAAAGGTCGCCTGAGGCGACCTTTTTTCCCTAGCTTTGTACAAGTGAGCACCTATAGGGTGCGAAGTGTCCCAAAATGAGAATTGCTGCTAAAGTTTGATTCAAATTCTTTAATTTTCCTGGCTTAGGAGCACAATCTGCTCATTAAAATAATCGACTCGAAAGTCAATTTGTTGTGCTAAGACGAGTCCTTGACGATAGGCAGCAAGAGCCTGGTTCATCGCTCCCCGACTTTGGTGAATTTGGGCGATTTGGTCGTAAGCATTCATCATGCTGTAGTAGTCGTAGGACTGCTGGCCCACGTCAATGACAAGCTGATAAACCACCAGGGCATCATCGGGCCGTTCCAACTCCATGTATAAATCTGCAAGATTTGCCAGTGCTTCTCTGCCATAGCCATAGTATTGAACAGAACGAGCGATCGCAAACGTCTCCTGGTACTCGGGAGCCGCCAGTTCAGGGCGATCCAGGTCTCGGTAAGCATTGGCGATCGCCAACTTCAGGGCGGGGAGTTCAGTCAGTTCTTGACGCTCCTCAAAAATAGCGATGAGTTCTCGCCGGACGGCGATCGCCTCGTTAGGTTCATCCCCTTCATCGTAGATGAATGCAAGCTGGCGTAGGGCATCAATTTCGCCCAATTTATCCCCCCGCGACCGAACGAACGCCAGCAAATCTAAATAAGTCGCTGCCGCACGAGGATAGTCGAACCATGCCAGGTGCAAATCACCCAGTGCCTGCAGGGCCTGCTCCTCCGTCACCGGATCGCCATCCAGCCGAGCCTGTATCAAAATCTGCTCATAGAGCGCTACGGCAAAGTCACGAGCCCGCACCTTTTGATAGGCTTCAGCAATCATCAGCAGCAGTTCGTAATCCAGCGGTTCTTCAGCCTGGACCTGCTGCTCAATTTCTAGGAGGCGTTGCGTCACAAGCCTAACTTCCGTGGTCTGACTTTCATTCCAGGCAATTTCTCCAACCCGGCTCAGGGCAGCTACCTCCTCCCGTACACCCAGCACCCGGCGCAAACGTAGTTCCCGAAACCAAATATCAAAGGCTCCAGAAATGTCGCCCCCTTCAAAGGCAGCTTGGGCTTCCTGGTTTAGCTCGTTGAGTGCCGCATTGAGAACCGTGCGCTCCTGATCGCTGAGAGGACGATCGAGCACTGCCGTCGGGAGCAGGGGGTCGGCTTCATCAAGCACTAGAGGATTCGGAGGAAATTCGTCGTCCTGCGCCCATCCGGTTGATGGAATTCCAATGGCTGTGGCAAGGGCGATCGCCACTGCAAGAAACGCCCCTGTACCCCACTGGGTCTGTTCCAATCCGGTCCATGACGACGTTGGTAGCTTAACCATGACTTTCCTCAAGATGCGCTTCTGTACCGTAGGATGCATTCTATCTTCCTACAACATGAGTGAATTTCCGCGCTATTTTGTTCCAGTTTTCCGAGAATGCTAAACATGTCTCAATTGCCTTCGTTTTGTTTTTTCTGAAACAATTACTGTAGTGTAATTGTATGCTGGGTCTCACAACGCCGTGTAGAGCCTCTGAGAATCTCTTCTAGTAACGCAAGTGACTTAAACACGAAATGGAATGGCACGTCTCTGACGCCCACAGTTTGCGAATGATTGATGGTGAGATGGGCACTCATGCATTTTCGCCCTCTGAATATGAAATTGTGCGCCGTGTAATCTATGCAACTGCCGATTTTGAATACAAAGACTTGATTCGCTTCTCTGACCATGCCCTTCAGTCAGGGGCGGCGGCGTTGGCGGCTCGCACGACCATCGTTGTCGATGTTCCGATGGTGCAGGTTGGTATTGCGCCCATCATTCAGCAAACGTTTGCGAATCCCGTCTACTGCAGCATGGACACTATTACTCGGCCTCAGCGAGAGAAAAGTCAGGCTGCATGGGGGATTGAAACCTTAGCAAAGCGATACCCTGAGGCTATCTTTGTCATTGGACAAGCCCAAACAGCGCTAACCGCTTTAATTGATCTGATTGAAGCTGAAGAGATACGTCCTGCTTTGGTAGTAGACACTCCAGCAGGATTTTTCGGGTTAGAAGCCATTGAAGAACGCCTGCAAAATTCACTGATTCCTCATATCCGCATTGAGGGGCGGAAAGGAAGTGCGGTGGTCGCGTCTGCCATTGTAGAGGGGCTTGTGGACTTGGCATGGCAGGCTTATGGACAAGACCCAAGCGGCATCAATTAATCGTTCCGTTCGAAAATGAAAAAGTTGGAGCGCCCGCTGAAGACACTCCAACCTATAGCGCTTTGCAAGCGCTATAGGTACAACACATGTAAGGGGCGGCGCAGAGCGCCGCCCCTTACATGTGCTTAATCAACCTGCACATCGCTATAACTTTTGGACAAATCTAATAATCTTTTGATTTTTAAGGCCCTCATTTTTGTTTTGTCTATAGCGTATGCCAAGATGGAAAAAGTAGAAATTTTTGGTTTGAATGACAACGACTCCACAACCTCTAGACTCTCCCTTTCACCGATTACGCGAACTCAGAACCCGGCTCTTACAGTTGCATAAAGCGCTACTCGAATCAGAGCGCATCGTGTACGAACAGAACCACGGACGGATTCAGTCGAAGGGTGAATTTTTCCAGCTTGTCATCGGTGATGAATGGTTTAGCTGGCTACGGGTATATTCTCAATTTATCGTGCAGATCGATGAAGCCTTCAGCGATAAAGAAACGATGACCCTCGAGCAGGTGAATTATCTTCTGACCGAGGCGCAGAGGCTGCTGGATGCAGATGAGTCTGGAAGCCCCCAAGCCCAGCGGTACTATCACGCCATTCAGCGTGATCCAGCGATCGCCTACATGCATGCAGACATTTCTAACTTTCTGGGTAAGTAGGCGAGCACAGTTAATCATCAACCCTGTAGAACCGGCGTATTCCTCAAGGCGGGAAGTTTTCCCAAGGATAGAATCCAGGAGACA
>CAYXJG010000415.1:0-4632 GCA_964465285.1 uncultured bacterium | reverse complement strand
AGACAGGAGACAGGAGACAGGAGACAGAAGACAGGAGACAGAAGACAGGAGACAGAAGCCAGCTCCCTCCTAAATTCTGACTCCTAGATTCTGGCTTCTTGCTCATCCAGGATTTCCCGGCTTAAATTACAAGCCTGAATTTGAGAACTTTGCCAAGTCGTAAATCATGAAACATCCCACGACAGGGTGCCCATATCGGCATCCAGGCACGCCATAATGCCCACGGGGAGGCAAGCATTCTCCCCATCGTGGCCAAACGGCAACTGGGCCACAACTGGAATCTCCAGGTCGAGCAGGCGATCGCCCAAGACCTCATTCATGGAGAAGCTGGGAATGCCCTGAGGGGGATTGCAGCGGCTAAATCGGCCAAGGGCAATCCCTGCTACCTTGTCAAGGATTCCCATCATTCGCCACTGGGTCAGCATTCGGTCAACACGATATGGGGCTTCCGACACATCTTCAAAGGCAAGAATGACGCCCTCTAAATCAGGCTGGTGGGACGTGCTCAGAATATGGGTGGCAACAGTAAGGTTAGCAGGCAGCAAAGGGGCGATCGCCCGCCCCCGACTCCAGGATTCTCCCTGAAGACACTCCAGGGGTCTCCCAGCGACCCAACTCCATAGCCGCTTTTGTGACCTGTCCGGTTCCTGAGATAGCGTCGTCAACAATGGCCCATGCACCCCAGAGATGCCCTGTACCGCCAAACTCCACAGCAGGCTTGTCACATCCGAGAAGCCAATCAGCCATTTAGGACTATCCTGCATGGACTGAGGCCACTGCCAGTGTTCCAGAAGCCGCGCTCCGCCATAGCCCCCCCGTGCACAGAGGACGCCTTTGCAGTCAGGGTCAGAGAGCGCCCTGGTCAACTGCTGACGCCGCTGTTCATCGGTCCCCGCTAGATAGCCCCAGCAGCCATCATAGCCAGGAATTAGCTCGACCCGATACCCGTGCGATCGCCATAGCTCTACTCCAGCATGGAAACACTCCAGTTCTTGCAGGGCACCACTGGGAGATACCACGTATAGTAAATCGCCCGGTTGTAGCGGAGATGGAGCACGACAGTTCAGCACAGACATCATCCTGACACGCTATGCCATCGTCAGCTCACCAACGACATCTAGCCGCTTGTAATTGCCGATAGACATAAAAGTTTCCGCCAGCTTTTCCGACATGGTGGGCGTAATCCAGCTCAGTTGTTTTAATAAATGAATAGCAACGGCATATTTCGCGCGCTTCGAGCCATCCAGCACTTTAATCGCAAGGCCCAGACCTTCGCCAACTCGTGCGACACACTGAATACCTTCAGCTCCCGCCTTGCTAAGCAATTCACCTTCCGCAAGGCAGGTCAGCTCGGTGTCAAATTCACCCTTACCCGAAATCAGCGACGGATAATGGGTCATGGCGCGAATGATTCGTTCCATATCCAGGTTGTTGCCAGATGCGAGCTGAGCATAGAGCGCCGCAATTTGCTGCATTTGCAGCAAGTAGGTAGGTGCTCCGCAGTCATCGTGAACGCCGATAAACTCCGCAGCAGGCATATGCAGCAGATCTGCGATCCGCTCTAAGATCAGCTTCTGCACCGGATGATCTCGCTCAAGGTAGCCATTCAACGACCAGTTCCGCTGCTGGCAAACGGCTAACATGCCTACGTGCTTCCCTGAACAGTTGTGTTGGAGCGGGCTTTGCTTTCCTGCCGGACAGGGGCACTTGAGTGCCGTGGGTTCAACTCCGCTTCGCCAGAGAATATTAAAGGCTTGCCGCGCTTGCTCAATCATGCCCCGGTGAGATGAGCAAATAATTGCCAGGTCTTTATCTGTGAGTCCATAGCGCTCCATCGTTCCGCTGGACGTGACAGCAAGAGCCTGGAATGGTTTGAGAGCCGACCGAACAAACGCTGAGGTTTCGGGATCACCTGCCGACGCCAGCACTCGTCCTCGTTCGTCGCAGAGGGTTGCCTGGACATGGTGAACCGATTCCACGATGCCTTCTCGAAGAAGCCGGACTTCAATATCAGCCGTTTGTGTGCGCTTGCCCCTGGTCATGAATGCTTAAAAAAATAAACAATAAGCTACTGAATCTTACTGCAAAACGTAGACCTGTTCTGAAACCCCACAGAGGGTTAGAATTTTACACGGATGTCAAACCCAGCAAAGTTCCCAGAGGAGTAATTAGTTCCTGGACGGAGGATCACAAGATTGCACCTTTCACTGGATTGCACCTTTCACTGGATTGCACCTTTCACTGGATCGCACCTTTCACTGGATTGCATCTTTCACTGGATTGCATCTTTCACTGGATTGCACCTTTCATTGGATCGCATCTTGGAGTTGCCACAGACAGGCTCCAATCACGCAGCACCCTAGAACTACCAAGAATGTTAATTGTAACCGATTCAGAATTGGGCGAATTTGATAGGACACAATCAGTCGATCGCGCTGAACAACCTCAGCGGGTTTTTCCCAGATCTGCCCATCGTACCAACCTGATTCTTCATAAACGACCGCTTCATCATAGAGACGATTGCGAATATAAAACCAACCGAGATATAGCCGAAACAACACCAAGATGGGAATGAACAGTGCCCCAGCCGCAGCACTAAGGCCAAAATGGAACGGTTCCTTGGCAAAGGGAAAGCTCACAGTAGCAATTGGCGACGAGACAAACAACCCCGTCCCCCAGAGAATGAGAAGCTGACGAATGTACTGAAATAAGTCCAGTGTTGCCCATCGAAAGAACCACGACTCTTTCAGCATCTCATATTCCTGGAGAGGCTGCTGCTCTTTTGGAACGGGGCAAACGGGAGCCGTTGAAGCCATGAAACCACGCGATCGCCGCTGGAGAAACGCCAAGAAAAAACTTGTTATTACTTTAACAGCCTTCTTCAACCTTTAGCAGAGCTGTTAGCGACCAAATGGGACACCGAAGGCGAGGAACAAGCCATTCTTTTTGCTTGCTACCCCCATTTTTTGCTTGCTACACGACTTGGCACGTTTCACGCAAAAATATGGGTTTGGGGCTTGCTCCGCGCGCCCCAAACCCATATTTTTGCGTTGTGAATTTGAGAACTTTGCCAAGTCGTGTTGCTACCCTCTATTTCTTGCCTTGAAATAGAGCACTGTGCAAGCGCATTAAGTGCAGTTTCGTGAGTGGCGGCGCAGAGCGCCGCCACTCACTACATTTGGGTGTGCTGAACCAATTGCACACCGCTATACCTTTTGTCTTGAAATACTACGCATTGAGTTCAGAGTACGCCAGCTTCTTCGCATGACCCCAAAAGGCTTCTAATCCGTAGAACTCACGCTCGTTGGGCATGAAGATGTGGGTAATGACTTCGCCGTAGTCCATCAACACCCAACTCCCATCGGAGAGACCCTCTACCTTCAGGGGCGATCGCCCAAACCTCTCCTCAACACTCTGTTCGATTGCTCCCGCAATGGCTCTCACCTGCACCTTGGAAAAGCCCGTCATAATCACAAAGTAATCAGCCAAATACGACACATCTTCAACATCAAGAAGAACAATACTATCGGCTTTGCGCTCATCCGCTCCTTGGGCAATCGTCATCGCCAGTTCTAAGCTGACATCAGCCTCCCCGTGGACATTGGCGTGGGAGAGAGGGAACTGAACCGAGAGCGGCGCGGAATTTGAATTTGTGTTGACGCGATCAAACATTCAGTGGCTAGTACCTCAAAATGATGGTTTTCCGTATCTGCATCATAGCTTGCGATTGAGAACTCCGTTTGCTGGAGGGATGACCTTGCACGCAAAACTTTACGTCTGGCTGCGCTCATGCTAGTAAGCGTTATTCTGTGACCGCTTTTGTTTTGGCGCGTTGCAAAAAGTCATTACGGGTAGCGATCGCCCGAGGATGAATCAGCTTTCGAGTACGGAGGAGATGCCGCACTGTGTAATCGCACGCCATCCAGACGGCTTGCTCTAGATTCTGAAAACTTAGAGTTCTAAGATGAGTCAATTCATCAGAATGTCCTCGTCCAGGTTCCAGGGTATCGGCAAGAAATATGATGCAGCTCAGGTCATCCATGCCAGGGGCCCCAAGGGTATGGTTGGCGATCGCTCGCAGCACCTCTTCGTCATTCACCCCGAACTCTTCCCGCGCCACAATGGCCCCCACATCCGCATGGAGTAGGCGGGGATTCTCCCGAAACACTGCATCAACATCTAGCCCATTAGCGATCGCCAGTTCTAGCAACCGCTGAGGCTGAAAGTACTTTGCTAGATCGTGCATCAGTCCGGCTTGGGCTGCCTTGTGCGCTGAAACCTGATGGCGCTCTGCCAGGGCGATCGCCATCTCTTCGACCCGTAAAATATGCTCAACCCTCGATTTCGGCACCTGCTCAGCCAGCCAGTCTAAAATCTGCTGGCGTCGTTCATGGAACTCAACGGTCAGAAGGGAAGCTGGGTCTGCGGTCTCTGGTGTACTCATGGGGAAATGGGAATGTAATAGACTCAATCAATATAAGTGGGTAGGCACAATTAATTATAAAACCCGTAAGATCCGGCACCGCCCACTTCGCGGACAACGCAAGATCTGACATCTGGTTTTTAATTGTGCCAAGCTACTTAGGGATCTGCGGCTAAAAAAGATACCGGAAGAAAAGAGCAGCGGGCTGC
>CAYXJG010000414.1:0-4683 GCA_964465285.1 uncultured bacterium | reverse complement strand
TATCCAGTGAGCGTTCTAGGTTACTGGATGAAAGCCATCAGGAGTAAATTCATGCAATGTCAGCCATCCCCATTCGGCATAAACTATCCTTGTCGGGATGCCATTTCTGGCACACTCCAATCAGGACGGAGATCTTTAGCTTGCCGCAGATAGGTGTGGTGGACAGGGACGAGGGGATCAAGGGCATGGGTGTGAATTAACACCCGGATACAACGCTCTAGGCTACCGACAACGTGCATCTGCTGTACATCGAGCAAGGGAACATCTCCCCAGTGGGGGCGATCGCGCGCAGCAGAGGCAGGAAATGCTGCATCCAGGTCACGGGTCACTGAAAACGTGGCACTAATGATATGGGTTGGGTCGAGGCTGTTCTTGGCTTCCAATTCATCCAGCAGTTCGGTCACTGCCTCGTGAATGGCCTCAACCGTATTGGCTGAAGCTGTTGTTGCTCCTCGAATTGCACGAACCCGCCACTCCACGTTTGCATCCTCCATTTTGACACGCTGTTCCTCTCGACGTACTGTTCAATCCTGAGATCACAAGTTTACTTGAATCTTGCCCAATCAGGCGTGTCTTTTCTGTCTGGATTTTACAGCGCGGTGCAAGCGCGTTCAGGGCAGCTTTTGTATGGCAGCGCGGGTGCAACTGCGGCAGCATAAGTGTGGGCAAGAGAGCCAGCTATGGACGATAGAGCCAGAGGGGGAGACCGCTTGTTTTTAGCTCAAACTCCAACCAGTCCACTCCGGTAAACATCTGGGAACGGGCTCGGTTTCCCGGCAAAAGACGGCTGACTAGAGATTTTGGTTCCTCAAAGGTGTAGCACTCTGTTTTGTCAGGGTCGAGTCCCGCCAGTTCTGCGGCCCAGCGCCGGGCATCTTCCTCTGTTCCTAGCCGATCGACCACGCCTAACTCAAGCGCCTGCTGTCCAGTGAAGATACGACCATCAGCAAATGCCCTCACAGCATCCACATCCAGCTTGCGTCCATCCGCTACCGTTTGCACAAACTGCTGGTAGCTGGTGTCGATGAGTTCCTGCAAAATTTCCTTTTCGGGGTCCGTCAACTCCCGGTCAAATGCCAGGATATCTTTGTATGGTCCTGACTTGATAACCTTGAAGGAAACGCCTACCTTGTCCAGCAGCCGCTCTAGATTATTGCCCCGCAATATCACGCCGATGCTGCCTGTGATAGTCCCAGGGTTCGCCACGATGTGCTGTGCTCCCATGCCGATATACACGCCTCCCGACGCTGAAATGTTGCCAAAGCTGGCAACGATTTTCACCTTGTCTTGCAATCGCTTGAGGGCAGTGTAAATTTCCTGGGAGTCGCCCACGGTACCGCCAGGGCTATCGATGCGAAGGAGCAAGGCGGGAAACTTGCGCTCTTCAACTGAGTCCAAGGCTTCTAAAACCCGTTTACGGGTGGAGCCAGCGATCGCCCCCGTGATTTCAAGGCGGGCAATTTGTTTCTTAAACCGTGGCTTAAACGGCCAAACCATAATGTGTCAATCAGTCCTAACGATAAAGTCCTAATCAGTGAATGAGCGGCGTTGCCAGGTAGCTTGCATCATCACTCACATACACCAGTAACGCTTAATATTCTAGTGTGCCCTATTTAACTTTTTTTCGTCAGGTCAAATCCGGTGCCAAATCCGTTGAAGATGAGGCAGCAGTTCTCAAGCTGACACGACTTGGCAAGTTTCACGCAAAAATAGGGGTTTGGCGCGCGCGGAGCGCTCGCCAAACCCCTATTTTTGCGTTGTGAATTTGAGAACTTTGCCAAGTCGTGAAGCTGAGAAACTTCGTGCCCTATAGGCGCTCGCTTGTAACAGGATGTTGTTCTATCAGAAGATCGGGTAGTGCCTGCCGGGTGTTAATTCGTTAAAATCCTAGGGAATGTAAATCTTTGTTGCCATCCGTTCGCTTCTTCGCCAGTAGGGGCGATCGCCCCATGCCCTATGCCACAAAACCTGTCACGCAATCTCGTTGTGCCCAAACATCCAGTCATCACCCCGCTTATGATTGCGCCCTTCTTCCTGTGGGGAACCGCAATGGTCGCAATGAAGGGGGCTATAGACCATACCACTCCGATGTTTATGGCAAGCCTGCGGCTATTGCCTGCTGGACTGCTGGTACTGGTAGCCGCCGTGGCGATGGGGCGATCGCAACCCCAGGGATGGAAAGCGTGGCTATGGATTACGTTGTTCGGGCTGGTCGATGGAGCCATGTTCCAGGGGTTCCTAGCAGAAGGGCTGGTGAGAACCGGGGCAGGACTGGGTTCCGTGATGATCGACTCCCAACCCCTGGCGGTTGCCCTCATGGCGCGGGTCCTGTTTGGCGAGAAGATCAGGATATTTGGAGCTTTTGGCCTGGGCTTTGGCATCGTCGGCATTAGCCTACTGGGGCTGCCTGACGAGTGGATTTTGAATTGGGTGAACAGCCTCTTGCACGGAGATCTCGCGCAGCTCAACTGGCAAGGGGGCATCGATTCCCTGGAAGCCTTGATTCAGCGCCTTTTTCAAAGCGGAGAGTGGCTGATGCTGCTCGCTGCTTTGTCGATGGCAGCAGGCACGGTGATGGTTCGCTATGTGTCCCGCCACGCTGACCCCGTTTCGGCAACAGCATGGCACATGATTTTGGGAGGCATTCTGCTGACGACAATTTCTGGGGTGAATGAAACTCAGCAATGGCAAGGGTTGACCGCAAGCGATTGGACAGCCCTCGCCTATGCTAGCGTTTTTGGAAGTGCGATCGCCTACGGTCTGTTTTTCTACTTCGCCTCCCGTACCAACCTCACCAGCTTTAGCGCCCTAACGTTCCTCACCCCAGTCTTCGCCTTGCTGTTTGGCAATATATTTCTGGGGGAAGTGCTGAGTGGATTGCAATGGGTCGGCGTCGGCTTCACCCTCGTTAGCATTTATCTGATTAATCAACGGGAGGTGCTCCTGCGCAAACTGCTGCAGCTCCGGGCAACGGTTCAAAAGACTCCTGATCAAAACACCCCTGACTCCGCCTCTGATGAGGAACTGAAAGGGGCCAATCAACGCCTGCCTAGCCAAAATTAAACGCTGTACTACTGCCCCCCGATTGCACCACCCAGGAGAGCGCATCATTTAGTGTGGCCGGTAAATGTGGGCTGACCATGGCGCGCCCCCCACCATTACCGGCTGCCTTTGCTACGATGAAGGCGTCTGATGCTGCTATCGTTTAAAATTGTGAATCAACTCCCTGAGCGATCGCCCGGTGACTTGACAGCGCTTATCTTGGCTGGGGGGCGGAGTTCTCGGATGGGCCGTGATAAGGCCTGTATCCCCATCGGTGGCATCCCCATGCTGCGGCGGGTCTATGATGTTGCTGCTCAATGCACTCCTAATGTCTTTGTCGTTACGCCCTGGCCTCAGCGATACCAGCCGCTTTTACCCTCGTCCTGCGGTTGGATTGTCGAGCAGCCCCCTGTCACGCTGGCTCGTCCTCCTATCATCAAGCACCCCAATCTGCATCACCCAAAACCCCAGGGGCCGTTGGTGGGCTTTGCCTACGGATTGACCTATTTGACAACCCATCATCAAGCAACACCGTGGATCTTGCTGCTCGCCTGTGATTTGCCCTGCCTCGACCCGGCAGCATTGAAAAATTGGGCGGCTCATCTTCCCCAGGTGTCGTCCCACGCACTGGCGGCTTTGCCTCACCATGCCAATGGATGGGAACCTCTGTGCGGCTTTTATCGCGTGTCTTGCCTTGACAGGCTAATCCAGTTCATTGACCAGAGCGGACGCTCGTTTCAGCGATGGCTTTGGACTGAACAGATAGAGGCTCTGCCGACCCACACCGTTGACAACGTCAGCTTGAACCGGATGATGACGAACTGCAATACCCCTGCCGATCTGGATCATCTGCTGTCCCCGTAGGAGCTTCAATCGGACGGCTCAGGAGATGGGCGATCGCCTCCAGACAGCGGCGATCGCTTACCATCCAGGGATGAGTTAATACCGGAATTTGCAATTCGTCGCCCACAGGCAGCCGCGAACTGCGGGCAGGAAGAATCATCAAATCCAGCGGTGTCCAGATTGACGTGAATTGGATCTGGCTGAGCTGGTGCATATCTTGATTGAGCTGACGCAAAAATGAACTGCCTCGACGCATCTGAGTTGCCCCAATGTTGTAGCGAAAATAGGCCAGCCAGGTGCCGTTGTGGGGAGAGGCAAGGGTAATCAACCGCTTAACGCAGTGAATGCCGCCTAGCCGTTGGACGTAGTACCGACTGACCATGCCTCCCATACTGAATCCAACCACATCAACTGGACAGCTCCCGTATGTCTTATGAATATGATCTGAAAGCTGTTCTGCGAGTACCTCTAATGCCACGTCTCCGTTGCTTGGCGACAGGCTCATGGACGATGCGGCCCAGCCTCGGGATTGAAGAAAGTTTTGCAGGGTGAGCATCTTTGATGCCGTATCATCAATGCCGTGAACCAATACTACTGGATGCTGACTTGACGTCTCCATTCCTTCTCTCATCCTGTCTTCTACAGGCTTGTGTTTTAAGGCGGGATATTGGAGCGTTCCGGGCCCCAGTATCCTGCTAAGTTCTTCCCGGCCTAAGTTATAAGCCCTTCTACAGCATGTAGAAACGACTTGGCAAGTTTCACGCAAGAATAAGGGTTTGGGGCGCGCTCCGCGCGCCC
>CAYXJG010000413.1:0-4698 GCA_964465285.1 uncultured bacterium | reverse complement strand
AAAACTAGGGGGTTGGGGCGCGCTCAGCGCGCCCCAACCCCCTAGTTTTTTGTGAGACTTGCCAAGTCGTGTGTAAAGCAGTCGCGTGGGGCGCGGAGCATCTCGCATAACCATCCTTCACCTCGCTTTATAGCAGTATGCAAATTGATTAAGCACACCCCAGCACCGCGTTGTGTGGCGGCGCTGAACGCCGCCACACAACGCCCTGTACTTGACGCACTTGCAAAGCGCTTTATTTCGCTTTTCTCCGGACTGGTGACTGACCCATTTGAAAAGTTCTGACAGTGTTTTCCCGTTGTCAGTAATGGTTTGACCCGATTGAGCTTATGGTTTTGGGCATCTCCATCCTACGCGATGATATCTATCGAAAGCTTCACAGGGCGATCGCCCTTGGAACAGCGGCGGTGACGGCAGCCTGTTCCTCTGTGGCCCAGCCACCCCTGACTACCGATTCGGGCGATCGCCCGAATCGGGTCATCTGGGCGCGTCCCGGCGATATTGATGTGCTGCACCCCCACCGCACCACCAACATCTTTTCCTGGCAGGTTATGGATCAGCTCTACGATACCCTGCTCGCGTTCGATGCGGACGGTACCCTGGTGCCGAACCTGGCGCGGGAATGGCAGGTGAGTGATGACGGACGCACGATCACCTTCTGGCTCCACGAAGGCATTCGATGCCATGACGGAACCGTATTCAACGCCGAGGATGTGAAATACACCGTTGAGAAAGCGGTGGGGGCTGATAGGCAATACACCCAGGCAAGCCAGCGTCCTAGCTATACGCGCACTAACTGGGGCCCGGTCACCCAGGTCACGGTCATTGATCCGCTGCAGTTCCAGGTGCAGTTCTCAGAGTCCTTTGCGCCCTTCCTGCCGTTCATGACAGACCCTTTCGCCAGCATGATCTGCGACTCTACTCCAGAGCCGGAGCCGGATGACGAGCTACAGGTAGCGGTAGGCACGGGGCCGTGGACGGTGGGGCGGTGGACGCCGGAGCAAGAACTGGTGCTGGTGCCCAACCCCGACTATGTAAACCGGGGGCGACCCGTGGACAATCCAGGTGCGCCTTACCTGGATGAACTGGTGATTCAGCCTGTCCCTGAAGCGTTTTCCCGGTGGTCAAACCTGCGGTGGAATGATGCCGATCTCATCACTGACCCGCCCATTGATGACATTGATGCCATTCAGGAAAACCAGGACACCACCCTCCATCTGGCGGAAAAAACCGGGCAAAGCATTTTCTTTCAGTTCACGACCTCTCGGCCTCCCTTCAATGACCGTCGCGCCCGCATGGCGATCGCCCATGCCCTCAACCCAGAAGCGGCGATCGCCCAGACCTTTGGCGACTTGGTGACGCGGGAACCCTGCCCTGTGGCTGCAGGGGTCGTCGGCCATGATCCGGGGTGGTGCGACCAATTCCGCCTCCCCCACAATCCAGATGAAGCCAGAACCCTCCTGGCAGACCTAGGCTATGGGCCAGAGAATCCCCTGGAGATCAACCTCATTACCTGGAGCGGCGACCACCGGGAAGAGATGCTCGCCGCCTTTCAAGACCAGTTAGCCGGCGTGGGCATCGAGGCGACCCTAGACTTTATGGACATCAGCACGTTGAATGCACGGGTGCAGCTTGAGAATGAAAAGCAGTCAGGAACTAGCACAGTCGATTTGATGGGTTGGGCTTGGTACGACGCTGATATTCTCCATGCCCTCTGGCATTCTCCCGGAGCCTATGGTGGCTACCATTCCCCGGAACTGGACGCCCTTCTACAGAAGACCCGCACCACCGTTGATCCGAATGAACGACTACAGCATATCCGGGCTGTGCAAGCGTATTTGCTCAACAATGCCGTGATGATTCCCGTCTATTCCCCTGGGTGGCTCTGGATATATGCGTCCAAGGCTGACCTGGAGGGCTTCAAAGTTGGTATGTTTAACCGCCCGCTGTTCAATGATGTCCGCTGGCAGTGATAGGGGGTCTGCAACTAAATCTAAAGATACCGGAGGAGAGGGGCGGCGGGCGCTGCCCGCCGCCCCTCTCCTGGCACTTTATTTCCTTACAAGTCCCTAAGATAGGTGAACACAATTAACTATTCGTAAACCCCAACGACAGTTTCTGCTAACGTCCATCACCTGCCAAAAAGCATCAGCTTGCCATCGGACTGCCATGATGGTGAATCAAATACCAGCGATCGCCCATTTTCTCGTAAATATTGGTCGCCATCGATTTTGCTGTCATCTCCCGTCGCTGCACCACCTGACGCACTGTCTCCGTCAGCACCACATACGCCACGGTGCCGTTCACTTCCGTAGATACTAGGTCAATATCAATCTCCAGGTATTGCGTATGCTGAAAAATCTGCATCCATGACCGCCGAATATCATCCCACCCTTTCAGCGCAGGCCGACCAGGGTGGATGCATAGACATCCAGCTCCCTTCGACCACACCCGCTCCATTGCCTCCATGTCCTTCTTTTCAAAGGCGCGGTAAAACGCTTCATTCATCATCTGTACGGAACGCATTTCGGTCATAGCGATCGGTGCTGTTGCAAATAGTGCAGCATTTGATTTCAGTCAATGCCTGCCTTGAGCCTACTGCCAGATGGGAATCAACGCAAAGCCACCTCACCAAGAAGCCTCTCCAGGGCTCCACCCAGCCTCTCATTCCCCTCTACAAGAGAACCCGCTAAACTAGAAAAGCAGCCATCTCAACGGCATGCATAGCAGTATGCAACAGCGTTGAGTGCAAAAATGGTCTGGGGTGCAGTGCGCTACACATACCCATGCTTAACCGAAGCGCACAGCACTGCATGTCACGATCGCCCCGTCTCCTTGCCCACTCATGATCCCCCTCATCCCATGTCTAACTCAGCCTCCTCCCCCCTGTCCTCAACTGGAGATTCAGTGACTCTGGCACCCAGCTATAACCTGCCTATCGCCCTAGTACTGCTGTCCATTCCGCTGCTCCTGATTCAACCCTGGGTGAGTGCAGCCATTGCTGTGTTTGGTGTATTTCTGCTTTATCAAGCCGTGAGCCTCCGTCTCGTTTTTACGGCCACCGCCCTTGATATTTATCGAGGAGAAACAGTCATTCGGCGCTTTTCCTATGCCGAGTGGCAGAATTGGCGAATTTTCTGGCCGCCTGTGCCGATCCTGTTTTATTTCAAGGAAGTTAAGAGCATTCACTTCCTTCCCATTCTTTTCAGCCCAAGGGAATTGAGAGATGCCTTGGAAAAGCATCAACTCCCCTCCGCTTAAGCTGATTGCTGGAGGCGAGAACCCAGTTGTGTAGAGCGCAGGCTCTCCGCCCTTGGACAGTCCCCCATAAAATCAGTCCCCCATAAAATCAGTCCCCCATAAAATCAGTCACTTCTCCGACTTATCCGGGTCGTTTCCTTTCTGCTCTAAATTACTGCCGCCGTAGGCATCATGGACAATCCAGTCCGAGGTTGGCGAAGGCACTGAATTCCGCATCTAACTCCCACACATTCTTGACAGAACTTAGATAAATATAAACAATACACTCATCACACAAAGGGATATACTACGTTCAAGACCTGCATTTTACTGCTACGATGCTCTATCTGGCTAAAGTATCTCTGACAAGAGAGACGGGAGAAGCTTCTCTCCAATTGCTTGCTCGTCAGAAATCTGAGCATCATTGGGTTCTCTCGACAAACAAGCCTTCTATTGCCGTGTCCTCTGAGGATCTTTTCCACAGCGATGGGGTACTCGTTCTGGTTCAGCTTAATCCTGAGCATCAGCTTGAATCCATTGAAGATGCAACAGATTGGGTACTTAGCATTGTCAAAAAATATTTACTGACAGGCATTGCTCCAGATGTACTCCACGCAGAAGCCGAAAGAGCCGAAGAGTGGCGCAAAGACTTAACCCTTAAGACACAAGACCTTGCAAGGCGAGCCTTGGAGTTAGAGACTCGCCGTGACCAAATTCAAGAATTAGAGAAAACGCTAGAAGCAGAACGTCAGCAGCTTGAAACAGTGCGCCTCCAGGTTGAGCATGACAAAGATCAGCCTCAATCTAATGCTTTGAGTATTTCAGAGCATTCCAATGCAGACAAAAGGCTCGATTCAGAACATCAGCCTGGTGGTCCTCCATCTGACAGCGATAAAACTGGAGATACAGATACGGCAAAGAGTATGCATAATTCTGAGCCGCACCATTCTCAAGAGAAAAATGAAAACTCGCATCCGGTTGATGCTGTGCAGCCTTGAGGTTTAGTACCTCAGATTCTCAAAATTTCAATCTATAGCCCTACGGGCTTAGGCTCAAGAGTGCATTCCCTGCTGCGCGGGGGATACACTCTTCTGCAACGCCCTAATCTAAGTGCGTATTGCTGTAGCTTTAATCACATACTATAAAAGCTCAAAAGAAGGAGAATGAGTAAATCCCAATACCTCTTCTTTTGAGCTTCTACTAGCCAATCTAGTATTCACTCTCCTCTCGATAAGACGTGCAGTTCTACCAATTCTCGATTTTGGATTTTCGATTTTGGACTGGCAAACCTATAGTTGGCATAGGTTACAGGTTAGCTATCTGTAGTTCTACTTTGAAGAATTGGCGTATTCCTCAAGGCGGGAAGTTTTCCCAAGGATAGAATTCAGGAGACAGGAGCCAGAAGCCAGCTCCCTCCTGAATTCTGACTCCTAGATTCTGACTCCTTGCCCATCCAGGATT
>CAYXJG010000412.1:1392-4704 GCA_964465285.1 uncultured bacterium | reverse complement strand
ACTCCCTCACTCCCCCACTCCCCCACTCCCTCACTCCCCCACTCCCCCTAATGCTCCACTTTCATCTGATTCAGCAGCCAGTCCAGGCGAATCCGGGCGAGGTCATAGTTTTCTGAACTGGACAGGGCAGGGGATGGCGCACTCATCTCGACTTCTTCCAATGGGGCATCCTTACCATAGCCATAGGCATAGCCCCAGCGACTCATCGTGCCCCGCAGGCGGTGGGACAGCCAGACGGCGATCGCCTGATACAGGTGCGCTGCAAAATCAGAGTCCTGGGACAGTTTCCTCAGGAGTTGGGTGCGCGGAATGGCCCAAACTTGAACGCGGCTTAGCGCCCTAACCGTAGCAGAAGGGGCACGTTCGTCTACGAAAGACATTTCTCCGACCACTTCCCCGCAGGATAGCCGGGCAATCTCGCGATCGCCCAACGCTTTAGCGGTGACTATCACTGTGCCTTCCAAGATGATGTAAATAGCGTCAATGGGCTGACCCTCGTGAATCAATGCCTGTCCAGGGGCGATCGCCTTAAACTCACCGTTCTTCAGAATCCACTCGAAGTCGCGATCATTTAGCTCCGAGAGGATATAGAGTGCTTTTGTCATAACAGGGGTTGCTTAATCATCCGATGCAAGCACAATGGATGGCTATCCAAGGCCCATCGGGTTATTTTCATCTCAATCGTGCTCGTCTCTACTGTGCTCAGGGATCTGCGGCTAAATAAAGATACCGGAAGAGAGGGGCGGCGGGCACCGCCTGCCGCCCCTCGACTGATACTTTATGTTCTTGCAAGTCCCTTACTTTAACTATGCTCGCTGTGATCGTAATCGCGCCCTGATCCGTAGCGCCAAGCCTCTATCCGACGACGCCAGCGATAACGTTGAAGCGGAGACAAGGATTGGATTTTAGAATTGAAAGTTCCTTCTAACTGGGTTAATCCACTATAGATCCCTAGATTAACGTAGTGTTTGCTCCAGAGGAGTAACTCTTCAAACCCCACATCTGGAATAACACCTAATCCCAGCAGCGGATTCTGTAATGTTGTTTGCGCTAGGGTCTGGGTCAGCGGCCAGAACTGAACAACATCCTGGAGAAATGGCTTTAATACTGAGTCGCCTAGCTGACTCATGCCATCGAAAACCCCCGATAACAGATGATTAATTTGATTTGGGGATACAGCTTGATGGACACCGACACTCATGGATTTCTGAAACAGCCATGTAACCGACAAACTTGGTTGATAAGGTTGCAGCAGATCCAGAGACTCAGTATCCAGCGCATCAATGTCCAGTGCTTCGTGAATGCCAACAGTTAGGCGACGGAGGTGGCGGATCATCGCTCCAAATCCGCCAAAGCTCAGAGGCGACTGACTCCCGCTACTGTCGCCAATGGCAAGCATCCGGTTCCAGGGTAGTTGCAGCGGACTGTCCCGATAGCAGGGGAAAAAGCCAAACAGAGCACGCTTCACAGAAAGCTGATCGAGTGAGCAGTGCTGATACTCAGGCAAAAGCTGCCAGTAATCCTCGAAGACGTCCTCCAGGCTAGGGCGATCGGGGTGGGCATCCAGGTAGGTGAACAAGTAGGTCGTGCGGCCATCTCGCGCAGGAAACGCTTCCCAGAAATACTGGCACTGGTTTTGAATGGGCGTCATCGACGCGAACAAATCCCCTGTTTCGTTCTCAGGGTAGCCCTCCGCGCAGGTACCAACCACCAGACAGACGGCATCGGGCACCTTGCCCTGCCTAGCCTGCCGCGCGATGGGCGAAAAATGTCCCATGCTGTCAATGAGCAAGCGAGTCGTAATGGGATGATGAGTTGTCTCATCACCGGATGATGTGGCTACGTCAACCTGAACCCCGTTAGTGTACGCTGCTGCTCCCTGAAATGCAGTGTGCTCAAAGAGTTTGCCGCCACAGTTCAGAAACTTTTCCTTCAGCAGTTCAAGCAATCGCACCGGATTAACGCCGATGTTGAGTACATCCTCAACCCAGAGTTCCATACCCTTATGAAAGGCAAGCCGAGCGGGGTTATATTCGGTAGCGATCGCCCCTTCCAGTTCTTCCTCCGTCAGCAGCCCCAACTGAAGAAATACTGTCAGTTCCTTCCGCGAAATATTCCATTCCTGATCTCGTCCCCGCAGAATCCCCCTCTCCACTAGAGCAACCCGCCATCCCCGCTGAACCAGCGCTGCCCCCAGGAGGATGCCCAGGGTACCTCCACAGATCACCACATCCCACTCCACTGCGTCGAGCACGCCCATCTTTGGCTCAACTACCGAGGGAGCATCAAGGTTCCTATTCTTATAAGCACTCCAGATGCGATCTGCCCGCCTCAAATTCTCCAGGGTATTCCCTGGAAGCTTGGCGAGCTGTTCTTCAGTTAATGTCATCGCGCTCATTTCCCTTCTGTTACCGAAAACCCTATGCCGAAAACCCTATGTCGAAAACCTTAAAGAGGGAACCTGGCCCCTCTCTTCTGAAGTTATACGACGTTTCGAGCGATGCCAAGTTTTAGGGGGTGATGGTGCTATTCGGGCTGTTGCAAATTCTCAATCCCGGAAACAACCTGTGCTGACTGAATGCGATCGCCCTGCTGAATTTGATCAACGACATCCATCCCCTTGGTGACTTCGCCAAACACCGCATACTCACCGTTGAGAAAATCTAGATCCGCAAGGGCAAAGTAAAACTGGGAGGACGCTGAATCGGGGAATTGCGATCGCGCCATGGCCACAGATCCCCGCTCATGCATCAATTCAGGCGACTGATCAATTCCCAACGCAGAAAAGGTCTGACTGTAAACCGGAGCGTCTGAGCCAGCAGGCTTAATTTCCAACGGGATATATCGCTGGGAGGAAGTCGAAGGGTCGATGTACCCACCCGTTCCCAATTGCTGAATAGGCACGGATGGGTCTTTGCTTTGAGGGTCTCCCCCTTGAACAACGAACGGTTGAGGCTCACGGATAACTCGATGAAATGCCACGCCATCGTAAACACCCTTTTGCACCAAATCCACGAAATTACCTGCCGTGACGGGTGCATCGTCCCCTTTGACCAAAATAGTGATGGATTCATCATTGACCACCATTGACACCGTTGCTTCCCCCGCTAGAATCGGCAAACCGCGCCCAGCTTCTTCTGCGGAAACACCCCCAGGAGCTTCGGAACCAGAAGAACAACCGATAATAAATAAAACACTAGCCAAGATTAGCGGGAGGACAGTCCAACGGCCTTTCATAAACATTGCCATGAGCATTCATCCTATAAACCTTCTAAAGGAACACCGACTATAAACCTTCTAAAGGAACACCGA
>CAYXJG010000412.1:0-1292 GCA_964465285.1 uncultured bacterium | reverse complement strand
CTATAAACCTTCTAAAGGAACACCGACTATAAACCTTCTAAAGGAACACCGAGAAAACGAGCCAGTGCAGCTCCCTTGTTTTCCAGTTCAGACAGGGGCAAGGGCCGACCAACTCGGGTCAGAGGAATGGCAATGTCACCCTTGATTTTCAGGTACAGTGCTCGCTTTGGGTTCAATCCCTCCTTGATGTCCACGCGAACAGACTGAATATCGTTCAAGGGATATGAGACCTCAATCTTACGATTCTTTCCAAGGAAGCCCCAGCGAAAAATTTGCGCTGTACCCGATTCCTTATCAAATCGGTTGTATCCACCCCCCACATTCAGAATGATGATAAGCCAAAGATAGCTTGATAGAAGAAGTGCCATGACCCCGTAAAACCCTATGGCAATCCCTTGAGGAATAAAGACCAAATCAGTGGGATCTGAGAAGGGCAGCAAGTTCACCCGGAAGTAGCTGGACAGGCCAGCTAAAAAGAAACCAACTCCTCCAATCAGCACAACAGTGGCCCACCAATAATTACTGATGCGACGGGCTCCAATGATGGGTTGCTCCAGTACAGCATCGTTCGAACGAACGTCCTTATTTTCAGATGATGTCGTCGTAGGCATGCCTAGCGTTCCCTTATGGTCAGTACACCTAAAAACAATAGCAAGTTCATGGGACACCCGACCAAGAGCCGCGAATCAGAGGACTTCTAGCAAGCTTCTCACGCATCCAATGCAACCCAAGGCTTTGGGAGGGGTATCACTAGGCGATCGCCCAGTGAGCTACCAGATTCCAGTAATGATGCAACTTTTGTTAACAAACGTAACAATCGCCCTACATTCTGTTACCACTCTGTGGCTAGTACCGAGGCTCTCTTAAAAATGGATAATTCGTGCAGCAATGAATTCCAGCCATTTTCATCTTGTCAAGTGCCTGGCATTTGGGAAAGCTTCATCAGGTTATGAGAAGCACGTATCAGATTGTAAAATTTTAAGTATCTCCCTATCATATAAAAACGTTGGACTCTTGTAGACGTATTTTTAGAAGTGCATACAAGCAACCAGAGCTTCTAATTATGAGTGTTCTCTGGTACGTTTCAACGTAAGGTTTCGAGAAACGATTTAGTTGTCTCGGCTGCATCAATCAGATTTCTCTCGAGAGAGTTTCTCATAAGGGGAGCTGACCCGATAGAGGTTTGAGTATCGATGCACGCACTATTTGCTTGAACGCGATATTAAGAGGTTATGACATGACCGTAGCAATGGGACGTGCGCAAGCCCAGCGAGGATGGTTCGACGTCCTCG
>CAYXJG010000411.1:0-4731 GCA_964465285.1 uncultured bacterium | reverse complement strand
GGATTTAGTGTAATTCTCGTTCCTGCGCAAACTTTGCCAAGCTGTGGCAACACTGAAAGCCATGTTTCTTGTGTATTTGTACGGAATCTCTGACAAAAACTTTTAGAAAGATTCGTAAAAACTAACGACGCTATTCCCCGACAGAGTGGGAAATACTAGCTTAGGCACCTACAAGAGGAAACGTACTTCCTATGGCTAGAAAAGATGGCGTTAAAAATTTTCTAAAACGGGCTAGAAAAGCAGACCCCAGCGATGGCAAATATAAATTCAAAGACGCCATCGGGCTTAGCGATGCAGATGATATATATCGCGTCAGGTTAGGTTCGAGTAGCAAGCTCAAGCTCAAAGTTAAACGCCTAAAAACTGACGTAGACGCTGAGCTATATTCGTTTGACAAACCTAGAAAAAAAGTCATGAGGAAGATCGGTAAAACCGACTTCAGTGACATTAAGTCTAGAAAAGTCAACAAGTTTCTTAACTTAGAAATAGCAGATAGCAATTCAGGCTCTAAAAAAATTAAGCTTAAGCCAGAGTTAGAAGCGAACAACTACTACTTGCGTATTACGTCAAGCGACACCGACAAAGACACCAAGTATAAGGTCGTCATGAAGGCGAAAGAGTTGCCAAAGCCTGAAGAACCTCCTGTCACAAACACCGATACAGGAGGAGGCGGCACTCCCGGAGGTGACACCACGGGAGGCGGCACTCCCGGAGGTGACACCACGGGGGGCGGCACTCCTGGGGGCGGTACCCCTCCACCGCCAGCTATCCCAGCCGACGGGAATGATTCCCGCGAAGCAGCAAAGCTGCTGACCGTTGACTTTAAAGAGCGGGTTTACAACAACAATAGCTTACCTGATGGATTTACTAAGAAGACATTTTATCTCGGTAGTGGTGACACAGAGGACTACTTCCAATTCGATTTAGCGGCTGAATCAAACTTTAATCTAAAACTGAGTGGCTTGAACAGCGAAGCGCTGGGCACCGATCTAGACGTTCAGATTCAAAACAGCCTTGGGCAGCAGGTCGGACTCTCCAATGGCTTTGGCACTGAGGCAGAGACCATCAGTGGGCTTTCCCTGACTCAGGGATCATATTTTATTCGAGTTTATAGCCCGAACCCTATCGGAGAATCAGACTATTCGTTGACCGTTTCTGCACTCCCCACCAATACCGATCCCTTCGGTGCAGGCGAAACACCCAACGCTTCCAGAGTTCTAGACATTGCAAGTGATGGATTAGCCGATGGAGCGACCTTTGACGATTTTGTCGGCGGCGCGGATACGAATGACTACTTCAAAGTCCAGCTTTTGGCAGACGGATTCATCGGCATTGATGTAGACGAAATCGAAGACGATGACATCGACGGTCGCACAAGCAACATTGACCTGCAAATCATTCCCGAATCGTCCTTTGCAAATTTAGAGACAGGTGATTTGAATCCTGGGGCTTTTCTGATTACGTCGAGCCGGGATGGGGCTAATAAAGAAGAAGTTGCCGGAACTTTTGAAGCAGGGACGTACTACATTCGCATTTATCCCTCAACGGTGGATGATGGCGCGTTTTATAAGATGAACCTGACCGCGTTCACGATTCTAGACAAGCCTGCATTGACCCGGGATATCAACCCAGGTTCCACATCGTCCTTAACGGGAACGACCCTTGTTGGGGATGAGGCTGGTGGCTCAGGCACAGGAATTATTTACTTCTTCGCAGACGACGGAGATGGCCTTGCTCTGTGGCAAAGTGGGGGTACCTACGAAGACACCACAAAGGCTGCAACATTAAGCAATGCCACTATCGACACAGATAATCTGGCGAATGTCAACGGCAATATCTTCTTTGCGGCTAATGTGAGTGGATCAGGATTTGGTAATGAATTGTATGTCTATGACGGCAGCGCGATCAGCTTAGTTGAAGATATTACAGGTGATGAGAACTCGGGCATCGCTGCCAATCCTCAATTCACCGTTGTCGGTGACAAGCTCTTCTTCATCGGTGACGATGGAATCAATGGATCTGAGCTTTGGGTTCATGACACCACTGCCAACGAAACGAAGCGCGTCACAAACATCAATCCTGGCAGTGGTGCGGATCCACTCGGCAATTCCTTCAACAAGAACTCTCCTCCACCCTTTACAAACGTCGATGACAAATATCTCTATTTCGTAGCCCAGTCGGGCTCAGGCTCATCAACCCGTGGAATTTATCAATACGATATTGCTAATGAAACCGTGACCGAAGTAACAGGTGGCTTCTCAGTCACCTCAGCCCTTGAAAAGATTGTAGAGGCGAATGGCAACCTCTACTTCGCCGCTGAGGATAATACCTCTGGTAAAGAGGGCATTTGGGAGATTATTGGAACCGGAACAACGGCGGCGGAAGTCGGTAATTCGGATGCGATAGGCAATTCTTCCCCAGGCTATGAGGAACTCACCGCATTTAATGGCAGCCTCTACTTCGTGGCAAGCGATAACCAAAATACTCAAGGCATCTGGCGCATCGACAGCGGCAGCTTTGAGCAGATGGCTGAGCTTGGAGGCACTGCTAACCTAGATCCTGAGCAGCTTACGGTTCTGACCAATGGAGGCAGCGAGAAGCTATACTTTGTGGGCAACACGACTGCCGGCGGGGAGGCGGCTGTGTGGTCTATCGCAGATAGCGCAGCCCCCGATACAGACCTGCTCGGCGGGTTGTCATTGGGCTACGAAAAGACCTCTAACTTGAATGACCTGACAACGAGCAATCAGAAGCTGATTGCCATCGGCAGCGAAATCGGTACTCAGACTCTATACTTTACGGCATCCACTCCAGATACTGGGTTAGAGCTATTCAGAGTCAAGGCGTCGGAGTCGCTCTCTGGACTGTCAGAGCCATTTGCGAATATCCGTCCAGACGATACTCCTCTTGATATTGACGGATCGAATCCATCGAATTTGGTCGAGGTTGGTAATCGACTTTACTTTGTCGCTAATAATACTTCAGGCTCAGGCGAGAATGAAGTTGGTGCGGGTGAAGAGCTGTGGGTCTTGGGTATTGAAGACGAAACCCCATAGTCTTTCGATTTCTGGGTTACATAGCGTTCCTAAGTGATTTGTGAAATGAAATGTGAGAGTTGGGGCGGGCTGCGCCCCAACTCTCACATTTTATTTAGGATTGCTGTAAGGTGAAGCGATCGCCCGTTGTCCTTGGGGCGATCGCTTTTTTGTGATTGTTTGCAAAGAGGTTAGGCGAGTTCGGCGATCGCCGGATGATAGAAAAAAGCGAGGCCAATCACCGTATAGGTTGCCAACAGCAGTGCCCCTTCTAGCCAGTTGGACTTTCCGTCGGAACTCACCGAATTGGCAATCAGCACAGAGACAGCTACCGCCACCAGCTCAAAGGGGTTGAAATCCAAGTCCATCGGTTGACCGATGAACCACCCGGCAATCACCAGCAGGGGCGCAACAAATAAAGCAATTTGAAGGGTAGAACCCACAGCCACTGAAATAGACAGATCCATTTTGTCTTTCATGGCAACAGTTACTGCCGTCGCGTGCTCGGCTGCATTACCAATAATGGGCAACACAATCACGCCCGTAAACAGGCTGGTTAGCCCAATCTGCTCTGTCGCCACTTCCAGAGAACTCACCAGAAATTCAGACTCAATGGCCACCATCACCGTAGCCGCTAGGAGGACGCCAATCCACAGCCACAAGTTTGGCTTAGGATGGTCTTCGCCCTCTAATTCGCCTTCGCCTACTTCGCACAGATAGCTGTGGGTTTTCATGGAAAACAACAGAGTCAGGGCATACACTCCAATCAGCACCACTGCAACAGCAACCGATAAGGTCTGGATAGTGGCGGTGCTAATTCCCTCTGACGTATAGTTCACGGCGGTAGGAAGTAACATCGCAATCACCGCCAGGTTCATGGATGAAGCATTGACCCGTGCCACCACGGGTTGAAAGTCCTGCTCTTTGAACAGCAACCCGCCCAAAAGCATTGATAACCCCATGACTAGCAGGAGGTTACCGATAATTGAACCGGTCAAGCTCGCTTTAACAACGCCGATCAAGCCTGCTTTCAAGGCAATCAGAGCAATAATCAACTCAGTTGCATTTCCAAAGGTTGCGTTCAGCAACCCGCCCAATGTTGGCCCAGAAACGACAGCAATCTCCTCTGTCGCTGTTCCCATCCAGGCTGCCAGGGGCAAAATTGCAAGACCCGCTGTAATAAATATGGCAAGCTCACTCCATTCTAAAAAATGAGCGAGGATAGAAATTGGAACGAATACAAGCAGCACACCGAAAATTACATTTTTCGTCACGCCATTTCTCCTTATCGATCTCTGAGCATAGTGTACGCATTTGTTTTGCAGATGTAATCAAGCAGCCTCCAAGGATGCATCCCATTTTTGTTGAGGGGCGGACGCAGTCTGCCCCCCAACAAAACAAAATGAATCAATTTGCAAAAGTGAGATGCTCTCGCCTCCAATCATGCGAGCATCATAGAGTGTGTTGTCTACGACTTGGCAAAGTTCTCAAATTCACAACGCAAGAATAAGGGTTTAGGGCGCGCGGAGCGCGCCCTAAACCCTTATTCTTGGGTGAAACTTGCCAAGTCGTATGTTGTCAATGACGCAATGCACAAGGGGTGTCGTGCATTAAAATTGTGGAGCTAAGCTATTTTTCTTAGTTCTTTTTTTTGTTCTTTGTCCAGGTGCCGTTCTTTACTATGCAGCATTCTACT
>CAYXJG010000410.1:3427-4740 GCA_964465285.1 uncultured bacterium | reverse complement strand
GCGCCCCAATCCTCTATTTTTGCCTTGTGAATTTGAGAACCTTGCCAAGTCGTGTAGTGATAAGAGTTGAATAACTTGAGTCAAATTTTGTTAAGGTGGCGCGGCGATGCCGCGCCGCCCTAACAAAGTTGGATTTTATTTAATTCTTGTTCCTTATTATTAAGAGCCGAATTATTAAGAGCCGATTGGACTGCGAGGATTTTTTAACCGCAGATTTCTAATGACGAGTATATTTTCCTTAGGGGAACACCCCATCAGAGTATTCTCCCAAGGAAAAATGTAAATAACTTTGCAGAACTACTTAACCGTTGGATAATCAAAGGCTGGACGTTATAGTGAAAGGGCACATAGGAGTGTCCAGATATCCTTATTTATAGAGGAGTGGCTAGATGAGTGCTGAGTTACCTTTACATCCTGATTATAAGGATGTGAGCTACACCCCAATTAGCTTTGCAGTGTTACCTACACCTGAGCAGGGGGCCATGTTGTCTCTGCCCCATAAGCCGCTGCTTCATCAGCAGGGCCGAGGGCAAGGGCCATCGCCACGGGTGGCACCAACGCCTCCCCCATTTCGCTCATCAGTGCGCTCGGCATCTCGTCCCTCGCTAATGACCACTCCAGCCATGAGGCCCCGCCGGGCTACCCAGGTTGAGCAATCCTTTTCTAAGACCATTGCTAAAGCTGAGCCTGTGCTTCAGCCCTATCCACCAGAACGACGGGCCTCTGCATCCACCCGTCCGATGCCTGCCCTTGCGCCAACTCTTCGGGCATCAAGTCTGACAGCCTCTAACCCAAATCGCTCATCTTCCCCCTTACCTGCACCCCCGGCAGCAAGACCCCTCGTTGCAACTAAATCAAAGCAGCGCAGCCGAGTAACCCTTCTTCAGAGTATTGGCACCTTAAAATGGGGATCGATGGCGCTAGCATCAGCGCTGTTTGCTGCTGCTTTTGCAACCTATGGCTGGACGGTGACTCTAGAGCGGCGGGGCAGTGATTTGAATGAGCAACTGACTCAGCTTCGCTCTCACGAAAAGGGCATGGCAGGGATGGCGGCAGCTTTAGGCGCCACTATGGCAGGAGATTCACAAAAGCCGGAGTCTGGGCTTCATCTACCATCTCCCGGCGGTATTTTTCCTCTCGAACTGGAAGAGCCTCGTCCACTGGCCGTTGAAGAAGAGTCGGCTAATGATGTCCGGCATTTTCGCAGGAATCAACCCCGAGGGTATTGAGGAGGGAGTGCTGAACGGGACTCTGGCCTCTCGACTGTGCTAAAAATTAGAGCTAAGCAATAGAGCTAAGCAATAGAGCTAAGC
>CAYXJG010000410.1:0-3327 GCA_964465285.1 uncultured bacterium | reverse complement strand
TAGAGCTAAGCAATAGAGCTAAGCAATAGAGCTAAGCGGAAGTCCTGCCAAGACAGCTCGTGCCATTGATTTTGAATAGGTATTCAACTTTACAAACGTTTGTTTTGGGGTATTGGCGTGTCTCTCTCTTCCAGGCGGCAACTTCGGCATTCTCCCCGGCGGCGGGCATCCTCCAATGTCCACTCTTTCAAGGGCAATTCGCCCGTTGATGCTCGCGTGGTTCGAGGACGGTTAGTGGCTGTGTGGCTGGTGTTAATGATAGGTCTCGCTGGATTGATGGTTAACCTCTTTCGGCTACAGATTTTGCAGGGCGATCGCCTCCGTGCTCTGGCCCGCAACCAGCAACAGGTCACCGTCAAATCCTTCACCCCCCGTCACACCATCGAAGACCGCAACGGGACTGTGCTAGCTATTGACCAGTCGGTCTACGACATCTATGCCCATCCAACTCACTTCACCAAAAATCATGATGAGATAGCAGCGGAACTTGCGCCTATCCTTGAACAGCCCGTTGGGGACTTACTCTACGCCTTCAGCCAGTCAGAGAGCGGTATTCGGTTAGCCAGTCGCGTGGATGAGGCGATCGCCGAAGACATTCGAGAACTGGGACTAGACGGCATTGATCTGGATGCCCAACAACAGCGGTACTACCCCTATGCCAACGTGTTTTCCCACGTCATCGGCTACGTCAACGTGGATCAGGAAGGCCAGGTGGGTGTGGAGTCGGAATATCAGGATCGGCTGGTGGGACGGCAAGAATCCTTCGACCTGCTGCGCACCGGGCAGGGGGATATTCTGCCCGAAAGCTTACCGAGCGATCGCATTCAGCGGGATGACTTAACTCTCCGCCTCACCCTCGACAGCCAGCTTCAGCAAATGGTGCATCAGCGGTTGATGAGCCAACTGGCGCAGTACAGTACCGACAGAGGCGTCGTCATGGTAATGGACGTGAATGATGGTGCCATTCTAGCGATGGCTGTGGAGCCGTCATTTAATCCCAACCGTTACTTTGCTGAAGACCAGGCAAGGTTTCGGAATTGGGCGGTGAGCGATGCAATGGAACCGGGTTCGACCTTCAAACCCGTGAATTTGGCGATCGCCCTGGATGAAGAACTGACCTATCCCGGGGAGGTCTTCTACGATGGCGGCTATATTTACGTAGGCTCATGGCTCATCAAAAACTCCGACTTCGATGACTATGGCGGGCATGGACAAGTCACGGTAGCGGACATTCTCAAACTGTCAAGCAATGTGGGCATGATTCAGATCATGCAGCGCCTCAGACCAGCAGCCTACTATCGCTGGCTAGAACGGGTCGGTGTTGAACGTCGTAGCGGCATTGACCTGCCTGTGGACGGGGCAGGCGCGCTCAAGAATTTCGATGATTTTACCCGAGGAAAGGTCGAGGCTGCGACGGCATCCTTTGGACAGGGATTTTCTGTTACTCCTATTCAACTCCTCCAAATGCAGGCGGCGATCGCTAACGGCGGTAGGTTAATCACCCCTCACGTGGCTCAGGGGCTATTTGGCAGTGATGGGCAACCCCACTGGACGCCTCAATTTCCCACAACCCGCCGATTATTTGATGCAGACGCGGCCCGGCAGGTGCTCGACATGATGGAACTGGTCGTTGAAGACGGGACGGGCAAAACCGCCCAGATTCCAGGCTACCGGATCGCTGGGAAAACTGGAACCGCGCAAAAGGCGAGCGCACAAGGAGGCTATGATGCGTCCGCTAAAGTCACCAGTTTCGTTAGCATTTTTCCGGTTGATGCCCCTCGTTATGTGGTGCTGGCTATCATCGACGAACCGAAGGGTGAAAACCTATTTGGTTCAACAGTGGCGACTCCGGTGGTGAAATCCGTCATGGAATTTATGATTGCACGGGAAGTGATACCCGTCAGAACGGAATCTGATGCTCAACCTGAGTTCTTCGATGTGGCTCCAGAGGTTTCGTCCTCGTCCCCTCTCATTCCTGGGCAGGATACCCATTCCTCTGGTCGATGAAGAAGCGTTGTGCTTGGGCAAACAAGCATCCGGCTGAAATGGCTTACCATGATTATAAGTGGGGCGTGCCCCTCCATAATGACTATGGCGATCGCCCGACGAGGTTCCTGCTCACACACCTCTATTTTTGCGTTGTGAATTTGAGAACTTTGCCAAGGGATCTGCGGCTAAAAAAGATACTGGAAGAAAAGCGCAGCGGGCTGCGCCCGCTGCGCTTTTCCGGGTACTTTATTTTCTTGCAAGTCCCCAAGTCGTGTATTTAATATCCTCAGCAACGATCTGAAGAAACGCGGGTTCAAGTTTGTGGGGGCTACCATCTGCTATGCTTTCATACAGGCTGTGGGCATGGTGAATGATCACACGGTAGACTGCTTTCGCTACGCTGAACTTGCCATTCCTTCACAAGAATAAATGCGTCCTCTTCTCCAGGTCAGCCAACTGACAAAAACCTATGGGTCGCTGGCCGGATGCGATCGCATTTCCTTTGACCTCTATCCAGGGCAGGTGCTTGGCATCATTGGTGAGTCGGGCTCGGGCAAATCCACCCTGCTGAATACCATTGCCGGACAGTTGCCCATCGATTCCGGCACCATCCTCTACACCCGTGAAACAGGTGAAGTTCTGGACTTCACCACCCTAGCAGAACCCCGCCGCCGTCTGCTCATGCGGACAGAATGGGGATTTGTGCAGCAGAACCCTAGAGACGGCATCCGGATGAACGTCACTGCTGGAGCTAATATCGGGGAACGGCTTATGGATATGGGGGTGCGGCACTACGGCAACATTCGCCGGGAGGCCTTGACCTGGCTCTCTCAAGTAGAAATTCCGGGCGATCGCATAGACCACTTACCCACCACCTTTTCGGGAGGCATGCAGCAGCGGCTTCAACTGGCGCGGGTACTAGTTACTCAACCGCGCTTGGTGCTGATGGATGAACCCACAGGCGGACTGGACGTTTCTGTGCAGGCAAAATTATTGGACTTAATGCGATCGCTCGTTCGCACCCTTCACCTCAGCGTCATTCTCGTCACCCACGACATCGGCGTGGTGCGGCTGCTGGCCCACCGGCTGCTCGTCATGCGCTACGGGCAGGTAGTTGAGGCAGGGCTAACTGACCAGGTGCTTGATGATCCCCATCATTCCTACACCCAGCAATTGGTCAGTGCCACCCTCATTCCTTAAACCAGCACTTGCTCAAAACCTAACATCCAAAATGCACACGACTTGGCAAGTTTCACGAAGAAACAGGGGTTTGGGGCGCGCGGAGCGCGCCCCAAACCCCTGTTTCTTCGTTGTGAATTTGAGAACTTTGCCAAGTCG
>CAYXJG010000409.1:0-4744 GCA_964465285.1 uncultured bacterium | reverse complement strand
CAAGGGGGGCAAGGGGGGATCTGAAGTAGCACTGAGGACTTCTCAAACATCCTCTCACCCTAAATCTCTCTCCCAAGCAGGGAGATGAGCTCTCTCTCCCAAACTTGAGAGAGAGGGATCAGCTCCCTTTCTCTCAAGTTTGGGAGAAAGGGCTGGGGGATGAGGGCTGAGCGCAGAGGCTGAGTCGTTACCCCATTTCTCTTTATAGCCATGAATTCGTTAGGGCGTGGCAAGAACTTCTGCCTGAACGGTTGCAACCCCTGTCTGAATCATGCCAATGGCGCGGGCAGCTCCAGCCGATAAATCAATCACCCGTCCGCCACTAAAGGGGCCGCGATCTGTAATGCGCACCGTCACGCTTTCGCCGTTGTTCAAGTTCGTGACCCGAACCAGGGTGCCGAAGGGCAGATGGCGGTGAGCGGCGGTCATGGCGTTCTGGTCAAAAATTTCGCCACTGGCACTACGTTGTCCGTGGAAGCCAGGGCCATACCAGGATGCAACCCCTCTAAAGCTAAACTGCACCGGACCAACCGCCACTACGGTTCCCGAGGCAGGGGCACCCTCAATGGACGTGAGTGGGGCTGCTCCAAGTTGCCGCCGGATGCGGTTGGTAGCTTGCAGAACGTCTTCGGCGGTGTTTCCCGTCGTATCCGGCAACATCACATCGGCGTCAAACTCAATCAAAACTGTATTGCCAACCTTGATGACGTACACCTCAGCTTCATCATCCCAGGCTGCAACGATATCACTGGGATCAATGCCATCACGGGAGACCTGGTTAATGCGAGCGGCGATCGCCGTTGCCTGCTGTACTGGGGTGTTGGCGTCCAAAGTGTCATCGGCAGGAGCATCTGCAAGGGAGCCAGCTTCAGACCGAGAGGCAGGGGAATGTTCAGATTTCTGAGCATTGGCCCATCCTATCCCATCATCAACGGCTTCAGGCAACGCAGGAGTCTTTGAGCTAGGAAGCTTAACGGCTTTTTCATCAGCCGCCATGTCCGCCAGGGGCTCAGTCAACCGATCGACGGGAGCACTCTCATAAACGACAGCTGCATCCGCGTTTGGGGCTGCCGAACTTCCCCCATCGGGCAATATCGCCTGTGGTGCGGACTGGGCGATCGCCTCTTCGCCCAACAGCGTGAGTACCGGAATCCCGTCAACATAGACCGTAACAGCCTCGCGGCCATCCATAACGTGGGAGTGGATGACAGCGGTTGGATCATCGACAAATCCACTCAGGTCTTGGTGTTCACCAACTTTTACAGGCTCACGTCGCTCAGAAAGCTCAATGGCTGAATTTGCGACCCAATTATCGTCGAAATTATCATCGAGCGGATGAATGTTGCCTAAATTCGAGTCGCTAGACCCTGAAAGCGCTGGCCCTGAATAGTGAGCTGAATCCGCGACAACGGACTCACCCAAATAATTGACACGCCAGGAATCAGTGGAAACATTTTCCTCAACACCTTCGTCTTTTGCAACAGACGCGTTGCTATCGCTAGATGGCATAACACCCAGCGTAGAAAGCACTAGCGCTGCTGAAAGACCACTTAAGAATCGTTGGCTCATAAAATCCCTTATCAAGTACTGAGAACGAAACAGGATCAGACCGTCGGCACAGTTGAGCTTTCAAGACCTTGAGCTTTCAGAGTGAAATCTTCAACCCACTGAGCCTACCAATCGCACCCAAGTCATACTCGTTACGAGTTTTTCTATGAATTCTTGAACTGTAACAAAGTAGCACGAAGTTTTTACGAAGGGGATCGGTAGTAGCGGAAGAAATGGTCAAGCCATCCCCCTGCTCTTCACGCTTTCGATGGGCAAAAGCCTGATTCAGAGAGGTTTTTCTAAAGTTTTGTGCTATTTAAGCTTTCTCAAAGAATTTAGTGCTAGCGTTCGAGTTACGAGGTTATTCGCTTGGATGGGAGAGATTACGCAGTCAAGCGTTCACTAATTGTTCAGCCTGACTTATGTCAAATATTAAAAATACAAATTCTTAGGGTTGAAGGCGTACTCCTGCCAGGCTTGGGTTCGAGACAGTCCGTTTTCCAACGCTTTCAAGCCATTTAGCAACAGGTGTTGCCGGGCAGTGTCCGTTTTTGCCTGCCGTGTTTAGACAACATGACGTGATTCAGTAGAGAGTTGGCAGCGATCTGTAACTATTGCCACCTAATTTCGGTCAACAGTGCGTAAGCGGCACGACTTGGCAAAGTTCTCAAATTCACAACACAAAGATAGGGGTTTGGCGCGCGCTCCGCGCGCGCCAAACCCCTATCTTTGTGTGAAACTTGCCAAGTCGTGTAAGCGAATAAGACGTGAACGAAAAATTCGAAGGGAACACCTCACAGCATCCGCCCCTACTCATCCACTGCTGACTTAATGCTGGAAAAGAAAATTCCTTAAAAAAGGCGAGACGGATTGAATCATGTCGCCTTTTTTAAGGAATTGATTTAGAAGGAGAGGTTTTCACCACTGTCTAAGTGCATATCAATGTTGGCAGACAACACTTCTGCAATCATGGCTTCAATAGCAGCCACGCTCATGGTTTGTTCTTCCTGGTGCTTCACTGGGTTGGAAAGTGGCGTTAGGCAAAGGGTACAGGTGTCTTGAACCAAATTAAAATAGGCTCCTCCATCAGGCGATCGCCGCAATTCGAGGTAATCAAAGCTACATACGTTGAGGTACAAACTTGAATTTGTCACCATCGTTGCTTGCTGGGCATCGGCAAACACCTCTAGGATAAATCCTTCACCCTCACTGAGAACTACATCCTCCTGGGTATAGCAGTAGCGAACATGGCCTAAGTCGTTCAGCAGCCGTTGGATATCCTGCTTATTCACGACAATGCCGCAGTCCACAATGCAGGGAGCTGGAAGACTAGAATGACCGGGGGATGCCAAATAACTCATAAAATAATTAACTGAGTATCGACGTTAGTATCCGATGGGGTAGCATGCCTCAAAAAGGCGAGGCTGCATTAATCAAGAGAGGTGAAGAGACTCACTCCCAGGTGAATCTGCGTATTTTTCTTTACAACTGTACACAATTTCTCAGGGAATAAGCAAATTCACTTATAAAATTTTGAGGGATATACATTCAGAGTACCTAGGGCATCCCTTAAAATACTGATAGAACAGATCTCTTCTCAGCTATTTAAGCGATCCTATTTGATTTCTAAAGGCTTTGATTTCTAAAGGCTTTGATTTCTAAAGGCTTTGATTTCTAAAGGCTTTGATTTCTAAAGGTGGGGCCAGGCGTAGCCCGCCGCCACCTTTTACCTTTCGCCCCCACCTTTAGAAATATATTCAGGAATCAAATAGGATTCCTATATAAGATTATGCTATCTCACGCCTAGGGCGATGCCTTAACGAGATCTACGGAAATTCTGGCGATGTCATTGGACACTCACGTGAACTCAGTGCAAGTACGTGCGCAGTATGTCGGAGATTTTTTGATAATTAGGAGACCTTATGGGCCAGGGGCTGCGCTATTGTTGGAGGACGCTGGTTGGGGCGATCGCCTTTTACACTATTATCCCCCTTCCTAAATCTTTATCTCCAGAGTTTCAGCATGTTTCGCGGGTTGCACCTCTGATTGGCAGCATGATCGGTCTCATTCTCTGGGGGGTAGATATAGGACTCGATTTTATCGGAATGCCTACCCTGAGCCGCAGTGCCCTGGTCGTAGTTGCGTGGATTGTCCTTACAGGGGGGTTGCACTTAGATGGGGCAATGGATACAGCCGATGGGCTAGCGGTTATGCCCGCGGCACGTCGTCTAGAGGTGATGGCAGACAGCCGTGCAGGGGCTTTTGGGGTGATGATGGCGATCGCCCTCGTCGTTCTCAAAGTGACTGCCCTAAGCGAGGTGGTATCCTATCGGGGCCTATGGCTTATCCTGGCAGCCGCTTGGGGGCGCTGGGGCCAGCAAATGGCGATCGCCTGCTACCCTTATCTCAAAGCAACAGGAAAAGGAGCCTTCCATAAAGCATCGTTGTCATCTTCCTGGATATGGCTACTTTCCACTCTGGGGATTTTAAGCATCCATGGCCTATGGGTCATAAGTCAACCGGATCAATGGGGAGCGATTGTTATTGCGTTTTTCATGGGAGGGGCGATCGCCCTCACCGTTGGCTATTGGCTCTATTACAAGTTGGGCGGACACACTGGCGATACCTATGGTGCAGTAGTAGAGGTCACAGAAGCCCTCATTCTCACTGTTGCAGCAGCCCTCACCTCGACTATTCTTTCTTAGCGCTGCAAGTCTTGAGTTTGTTAACGCCTGGTCGCCCAGTCTGCGAGCAAAAAAATGTAACAAAAACAGATCATTTCTATTGCGAATTACGCATTTCTTGTTCAAATTGGGAATAATCGGGGAGGCACTAGTGTGACTGCTTACGCTGACTAGTACTCGGCAGCGTAAATAGCCCCACTGTTTTTGATAGGCAGAACTCCTGGCACATAAAGAATCCGCATCCTGCCTTTATCCTTCTGACTTCTGCCTTCCGATACTAGTATGACTGCTTACGTATAGGATGCCCCTTAATCCTATTCGCTTTGATCGTCATAAAATTTGATCGTTATAAAGAAAAGAAATGATTTGAGAGCATTCTTCTATGATTGGTTGCTTGACAATTAACCACTCCTGTAGCTTCCACATACAGAGTTTGCGTTGGGAGCATCCCACTTTCGCAAATTGATTAATTTTGTTTTGTTGGGTGGGCGGGCTGCGCCCGCCCACCCAAC
>CAYXJG010000408.1:0-4777 GCA_964465285.1 uncultured bacterium | reverse complement strand
GAGGAAGTCACACGACTTGGCAAGTTTCGCGCAAAAACAGGGATTTGGGGCGCGCTCTGCGCGCCCCAAATCCCTGTTTTTGCGTTGTGAATTTGAGAACGTTGCCAAGTCGTGGAAGTCAACATTGTGAATGGCTATGAAGTGTGTGCCCAGATTCGCCAAGTCTCTACACTGAGTGATGTTGCAATTATTATGCTCACGAGTAATGATGGGGTCGTCAACCGGGTGCGATCGCACATTGTGGAAGCATCGGATTTCCTCCCGAAGCCTATTGATATAGCGGTGTGCAAATTGGCTAAGCACACCCAAATTTGATGAGTGGCGGCGCAGAGCGCCGCCACTCAGCACACTGTACTTAATGCGCTTTCATAGCGCCATAATGCCAAGATTCGGAACGTGCTAAAACGACATCTCTCATTGCCCGACATTTAGAAAATATCAACGGCTAAAAATTCTGAATTAGCCTCTCTTAATTCCTTTGGCTAGACCTCTGGAGCCTGATGGTCTCCTAACTCATCACTGTTGGCGATCGCGTTGCACTCATGCGGCGATCGCCCCCTAAGCACAGTAACCAGATCAACACAACGCCCCAGTGCAGTCCAACAGGGAGCCACAGAGAGCCACTTTGTACATAGGTGATGGTACACACTCCTCCTAGTAAAGTTGCCAAAACAAGAAACCAAGGGTTCCAAAAGGTTTCTCGCCTGGATTTCATGACTAACCATGCATTAAGAGGATGAGCAAGCACAAACAGGATAAGACTGACTATTCCCCATGCAAGGACAGTTCTCATTGATTGCTCTTGTGCTGGGTGGGGGACTAGGAGCACGCGAAACAGAATTTCCTCTATCACCGATGGAAAAATGAATGTTATCACCGTTGTCATTAGAATAGTTGTCCAAGAAGACACCCACTCTAGCCTCAGCAGACCTCTCCACAGACCAACAGGAAGAGCAATCACGCTGTAGGCAACAAATAATTCCAAACAAGATAGCCAATCGCCGACCTCTGGCCACGTTGTCAATGCCAGAGTCAAGCGATCGCTCATGATCATCCAGATGTAATCAACGGTCTCAGCCACGTGTTCGTCGAAAATCAGAAGGAAACGAATTTTAGGACAATAATGTGGAATTTGAGTATTTTCAAGGAAATTTGGACGTGGAAAGCTGGCTTTCAGATTTCCTGTGTTTTATCAGAAGTTAATCTCCAGGAGCTCTGCAAACTACTACAGACGACGCTGTAAATCTTTGATATGAACTGAACGGCTCGAAATGGTGGCATCCTTCTCATCAAATTGGACGAAGATCTTACCGGACAAAAGCTGACGAATGGGCGATCGCACATATACTGAAATATTCTCATCATCATAGGCATGGCCGTATCCCATGGCATCCAGCGCTTCATTTAAGGTGTCTTTGAATGTCTCTTGATCATCAAATGCAACCGAGAAGGACACCGAGCGATTCATGTAGCCACCAAGTAATCCTGCAAGTAACCCGATGACAAGGCCAATTTGCGATGGATACCCTGTGGATATCTTCATGCCTAGTCCTTGAGAGGCAATAAACGTGCTGAGTAGAGTCGTGGTCACGAAATAATATAAAAACGTTGATGTAAACCCTGGGCCATACCCCATAACACAGCATTCCTTAAGCTCTAAACTGATGTATTAAATAGGTCATAAATATTTCGGCAGAACCGCCGCAGCTTTTCCTCAACGTCGGCCACCGGGGCATTTTCTCCTTCTGCTGTCCAATCATGAATGGTCGATAGCTGCCATTGCTTTCCTCGGTGGTCAAATCCAGCTACTTCAACACCGATGACGCGATGATTTCGAACATCTTCGTCCATGTGAAATCTGATCTGGACAAGGATGCTACGGCTCTGAAAGCGACGACTGTATCCCGGCAAGTGAAACCCGATGTCAATCGAGTCAGGATCAACCCATTCCAATGTATCCTGATCATTCGCCCAGGGGGTTAAATCTGCCCTTGCATCGGGAAACTCTACTTTGAACTGATTAACCACTGATGCGATTTTACTTGCAGCATCGACACTTTTAGCTTTTTCAGCAGCGTTCACTCAACAGTCTCCTAACACTGATTTCATCGTAGCTACATCAAAATAACCTTCCTTTAGGATCAAGGATTAAATCAGACCTAATTCTAGCGGCGCGGCAATACCGCGCCGCTCTACTAAAATTTGGTTCAAATTATTTAATTCTCGTTCCTTAGCATTGTGTGGTCAAGTCAGGATGCTGGTAGGCTCATACCAACGAATACTAAGTAGCTTGGCACAATTAAAAACTAGATGTAATTACTCAGCCTCTTCGCTCAGCCCTCATCTCCTAGCCCCTTTTCTCAAACTTGGGCTACTCAGTACACACATCCTGGGACAAACCTCAATAGGCTGCATTGGCCCCCCTGAAATACATCTGAGAACTAGGTAAAGCGCCCGCTGAGCGGGCACTTTACCTTAATTTTTAGACAAGTCTATTCTAGATTATCATCAACCTTAAGACTCAAATCTGTGAAGCTGATTACTCAGCGGGTCTAATCAGCAGGTCTAATTAGGGACTTGCAAGAAACTAAACGACTAGGAGAGGGGCGGCAGGCTGCGCCTGCCGCCCCTCTCCTCCGGTACCTTTAACTTAATTTCTGAATAGGGGAATTCCTTGCTCAGCCAGGGTTCCCCCCTTCAAAAATTAAAACTGTAGCCCGTGGCAGCATATCTGATGCATATCAAACAGCGGAACTCTGCTACGTCCTGTCTGCTCAAGGAGGTCTCTTTCACGAGATTCCCAAAAGGAGAAGCAGGAGGATACGTCCCTCTCTTTGGGAATTTTATTTTTCTGCAAGTCCCTTACTCTGCAAGCATATGCAGAAGTAGACTATCTTTTACAACACGACTTGGCAAAGTTCTCAAATTCACAACGCAAAAATAGGGGTTTGGGGCGCGCCCCAAACCCCTATTTTTGCGTGAAACTTGCCAAGTCGTGTTACAAGATGAAGAGGCGATCGCCCAATTGCTATCCCTGTGCTTATCGCCCTATAAACTAGGTATGGGAGATTGCAAATGGGTGACACGGCATCAACTTCTGTAGACATCATCACCAGACCTTTGATCCTACATAACGCGCATCAATGCCATTCAAATCACTCAAGGCAAGTGTGACCATGACAGCAGATCAGGTTGAGGATGCCATTGTCTTTCTCTCTGACCGCTATCTTAAAGTCACAAAGACTACCTGTCGGGTTGTTCAAACACCGACAGCATTCTGTCTCGTTGACTTATGTCAGCCTTTAATCGAATGCTGGATTAGCGGAAAAGCAAAGTATGCCAAAGGCAAAATCACGCTCCTATTCCGTGCCGGTTCCCTGGCCCAAGAAGCTGACATGATTATCTATGCGCCTGCGCGGGGCGATCGATTCTTATATGCTAAACCTCATAATCCTGATCCCCTATCAGATGACCAACTTTCCTTACCATTTGAACCGTCTACAGACCACGATGAAGAAAACGTGATGCCTGCGTCGGCTCATCCTCTACAACAGCTGATTAACCGACAGGTCAACCTCGAAGCAAAGGTTGACCAACTTCTAGAATCGCAAACCGCTCTTAGCAATAATGCTGAGAATGAGGAAATTTATCCTCTAAATCAATCTTCCGATAGGCCTTTAGATGGTAGCAAACCTCACCAAAGTCCTTCGTCTATTCCCTCAAACGCTTTTGATAATTTAGTGAATCGTCTAGATGAGCAGTTCACTCAAAAAATTCGAGACAGTATTACCAGTACTCTTCAACCCCTGCATCAGCGCATCACAGAACTCCAGGACCAAATTGCTGATTTATCCGAGCGCATCAGTGACCTCGAAGATCTGAGTTTAGATGACGAGCCGTTTATTCCGCAGTCTCAGGAGGAATGGCTTGAGCGAATTAATCAATACTGGGGAACGGTTGGCGATTATGAACGTTACAACGCTACCTATCGAGAAGCCAATGCAGAAAATCCGCTTTACGACGCGCCAGATTGGGTGGCTCTCTGCGAACTAGAGTGGATCCGTGACTTGTGCCCTACTCTGGCAACCTTGCATTCACTAATCCATCGACCTGATGGGATTGGCTATGAAGGTGCAGATATTCTTCAGCAATTCGGAAAACACCTGGATTCCAAAACAGGAGACTCATACTACATTTATCGCCACAACGGGTTTACTCCCCTGGAAGCATTTCAGCAAATCATTTTTAGTCCAGATTATTCCTGGCTGCCTGAGTTGAAGAAGCTGTGGCGATGTCTGGGAAACTCTGATTACATGATCTTTCAACTGTTCGGGTGGGAAGCAGGGGCGATCGCCGCCCTCCAGTCTGTTGCAACACAGGCTCAACAAAAACAACAGTCAGGGTACTCCTGGGACTATCGCCAACCTCATCAAGCGGCGGCTTCTCCCCCTTCCATCAAGGATTATCAGGCGACGTTGAACCTAGGACCATTTACACCAATGACTCTCGAAGCTGTAAAGCGAGCTTATCGAGAAGCAATGAAAGCAGCACACCCTGACTCGGGCGGAACGACAGAATACGCTCAGCGGGTCAACGAGGCTTATGAAGCAGTTATGCAGCACTATTTTCCGGAGGCAACCTAAAAATTCCAAACCCCAATCCTCTATTTTTGCGTGAAACTTGCCAAGTCGTGTGCTTATCCGGAAACACGCCGAAGATTTTGGATCTATTCAGGGAACTCTTAGGAACGAAGATTAAATAAAATCCCTTTTTAAGT
>CAYXJG010000407.1:0-4796 GCA_964465285.1 uncultured bacterium | reverse complement strand
GTTTCCCAGGTGCTAGAATAGCGCCAATGAGTAGCACCAGTGCCGAGTCCCAGACTCGATGCGAGAATAATGGGGCAAACCAACACAATACATTTAGGATTTCATACATTTAGGATTTTCATTTTTCAGCAAGTTCGTTCTGACAAGCCTATTATGCTTGCTGCTTTCCTTTTGATTTCTTATTCAATGGATAAAGTCGAGCTTAGGATCAAAGATTAAATAAATTGAACCAAATTTTAGTAGAGCAGCGCGGCGATGTCACGCCGCTCCATTAAAATTAGATTTTATTTAATTCTCGTTCCTTACTGTTACTGTCAAATATCCCTGAATCTATGAGCAAACTCCGCCATTTTCTGCAAACTAGTCTCGCCACTGCCTGCCTGACCCTCGGGGGACTCCTCGCAGACGGTATGCTTCCGAGGCCCAGCTACAGTGCCGAAGAAATCCGCGTTAACCTGGCTGGGCCACTGGTGGTTACGGTGTCAGTTGATTCCCTCGAAACCTTTGCTGACACGGGCGACGTAGCAGGAGGTTTGAAGCTGTATGCCCGGTTCCTGAACGATGGGCTGCTAGAGCAACTGCGAACAGGGCTGACCTTTCCCATTCCCCTGGGTGTGGTCATGGTGGATAACTTAGCCTATTCCCCTCTGGGGCGAGATGTGCTGTTTAACTTTGGGAAGGTAATACAGTCTACTCCCGGTGAAAATGGGCAAATTGCCCTGCGGGCGGCGGCGATTAATGCCGCCGCCAATGCCGATGGCGAGAGCTGGACAATCGTCGATGCCCTGCGAGCGTTCCCGACTAAGTCTATTCATATCAATCTGAGGGGCTTGCTGGCTCTTCGACGAGAACTCTCTCTGTATTTCAGCTACAACCAAGCGGCGATCGCTGCCATTCAGTCCCAGGCAACTGCAGAAGCCAGCACCCAAACCAACCTGGATGTGGCAGTTCTCCCCGACCTGAGCCAACCGGGGCCATACTCATTTCGTCAAACCACCCTCACCGTCACCAATCCCGCTATTCGGCAGACCACTCAGGGGCTATCCGTCAACTACGATTTCAATTCCGATGTGTATATCCCCGACGGGCTGACGGAGCCTGCGCCCATCATCATCATCTCCCACGGCTTTGGGGATGTGAAAGAAAGCTTTGGCTTCCTGGCCGAACACCTGGCATCCTACGGTTTTATCATTATCTTGCCCGACCATGTGGGCAGCGACCTAGCGTATCGAAAGCAGTATTTGAACGGCCAGCTCAACACTTTACTGAGTCCGGTGGAGTTCGTTAACCGTCCCCAAGAAATTTCCTTCTTAATCGACAGGCTGGAAGAACTGACGGCACAATCAGACGCATGGGGAGCGATCGCCGACGTGAACCGCATCGGTGTGGTGGGTGATTCCCTGGGAGCCTCCACAGTTCTGGCGCTAGGGGGCGCTGACATCAACTATGCCCGGTTGGTAGACACCTGCGACCAAGAAAATGTGATTTTCAACACTGCGCTGTATCTACAGTGCCGGGCGCAGTTTTTGCCCCCCCAGAACTATAACCTACACGATTCCAGGGTAAGAGCCGTCGTGGCAGCGCATCCCCTGGGTGCCGGCATGTATGGACCGGAAGGGTTCAGCCAAATCGATGTCCCCTTGCTGATGGTGTCGGGTTCCAACGATATTGTGTCAACGGTAGTGACGGAGCAAATTCACCCCTTTGTGTGGCTCCAGAACGATCAGAAGTATCTGGCAATGCTGCAAAAGGGCACCCACTTTTCCTCGAAGCCGGGGCGCGACGGTGCCGAAGGCATCTTTGCCCTATTAGCAGGTCAACATCGAAATGTGGGAACCCGATACTACAAGCTGTTGAGTGTGGCGTTTTGGAATGCCCACCTGCGGGGTCAGGAGGAATTTCTATCTTATCTAACGGCTCGATACGGTGAGTTCATCAGCGAGAGTGAGCCGATGGCGGTGGATATTATTACCCAACTCACTCCCGACCAACTGGAAATAGCCTACGGCAGAACACCGCCGATTCCCGTGATTCCAGCGGCGATCGCCCCCACCCCGCCCCCACGCGACGAGAGCATTTTGGCGGCGATCGAGCGAACTGGCGCTCTGAGAGTCGGTATCCGGAAAGATGCAACCCCCTTTGGCTTCATCAATCGTGACCAGGCTTGGGATGGCTACTGCGGTCGCCTAGCTCTGACCCTGGCAGGTTATCTGACCCAAGAACTGGAGCGAGACACGCCCATCGAGATAGTGGAACTAACCTCAACCGTGGGCGATCGCTACGACCTGATCCGCAACGGCGCAATCGACCTGGAATGCGGCCCCAACACCATCCGCCATGAGGTGGCAGGCATTCGCTTCTCCAATCCCTTCTTTGCGACCAGCGCTCAATTTCTGATTCAGGCTGGGCAAGAAGAGCAGGTGAATCCCAACTTACCGTTAGCGGGTCTGCGACTGGGTGTGCTTAGCGACACCACCACTGAGCATTTTGTGCAGTCTACCTATCCTAACGCTGACATCGTTCGCTTCTCTGGCCCCGAGGGACGTAAACAGGGCATTGAGAACGTCACCGAGGGAACTCTAGATGCCTTCGTAGGGGATGGCATCCTGACCTATGCTGAGCTTTTGCTGCAGAACGCGCCCATTGACGACGTTGTCCTGATTCCTGAATTACCCCTCACTTGTGAGTTCTACGGTCTAGCCCTGCCCAATGATGACCCAGAGTGGCAAACCACCGTGAACCAGTTTTTGGGCAGCGATGAGGAAGATGCGATCGCTCATGAATGGTTTGCAGACCTATACTCTGCAACACTGAATCAGGCGGACTTTTGCTTGAATCAATAACCTCTTTTAACCTGCATAACACTCTGAGTAGCCAGCAACTCTCATTTTGGGAAACTTTGCACCCTATAGGCGCTCACTTATCTATGTTTAAGGGGCAAAAAGGTCGCCTTAGGCAACCTTTTTGCCCCATTGAATTCCATACTGAGAATTGCTGCTGAGTAGCATGGCTATTTCATAGCGCTTGCAAAGCGCTATAAAGTCTAACTTTCACGACTTGGCAAGTTTCACGCAAAAATAGAGGATTGGGGCGCTCTCCGCGCGCCCCAATCCTCTATTTTTGCCTTGTGAATTTGAGGACCTTGCCAAGTCGTGTAACTTTGGTGAAACGGCACGGCATTGCCGCGCCGTTTCACCAAAATTTGGTTCAGATTATTTAACTCTCGCTCCTTAGAAGCTAGGGTAGACCTGCACCAGCACCGTAGCCAAGTAGCCGAAGCCAAAGGGGCAGTTGGGCGCACACTTGTGAGCCGGAGGATTCACCGTTGCGGTAGCTGCACCAACATAGAAGGCATTGCCGAACCCATCTTCCTCAGGCTTACCTGTGTAGGTGATGGTGTAGGACAACTGATCCTTCTGGGTGACAATGGATGCGGCAACATCAACATCCTCACCCTTGCCGCCGACAGACTCGAAAGAGAAGCACACGTCAACGGGCATTCCGAGGCAGAGCAGCAGACGAGTCAGCGGGGTGTCGTTAAACTTGACATCCACGCTAACGCTGTATTGCTCATCAGATGCGATGATGTGCTGGTTGTCCTCAGGAGCAGCTATCTTATCTGAGTCTTCTCCAGCGCCAGCAAATCTGAGGTTGCAGAGCTTGAAGAAGACGGGACCGAGAATATTCTTGGAGTAGGTTTCAGAGGCACCCACTTGAGCGCGGGGTTGAGCACCGAGTTTAGCGATAGCAGCCTTAACCATAATTAGTTCCTTGGTAGACATCTGTATGCAATCGGTCATCACACTATTGCGAAACGATGGATGGACGTCGCTTCTGAGATGTGGTTGCCGAATTGCTTGAACACTTACATCATGGCAAAGGGGCGATCGCATCCACAGTGCCCCAATGGGTACTTTCCCGGATCAAATTTTCTGGAGAAGTACTTCGAAAAATTTATCGCAGCGAAATTACATCAAATCCTCAGGGATCTGCGGCTAAAAAAGAGACCAGAAGATAAAGAGCAGCGGGCGCAGCCCGCTGCTCTTTTCCGGGTACTTTATTTTCTTGCAAGTGCCTTATCTGTATACCCCCGAAACCAAAACCGAACCAAAAGGCGTCGCGCGACGCCTTTTGGTTTTTATAGCGGTGTGCAATTGGTTCAGCACACCCAACATACTGTACTGAATGCGCTTGCACAGTGCTATAGGAGTTAGACAAAACGGATTTGGTATTACTCATCCTATGGCGAATGAAAGCTTTGTTGCATGACACAAACCCTGCCAATTCAAAAATTAAAATCGTAACCTGTGGCAGTATAAGATAAGAAATATATCTTCTCCAGGCACCCCTAAGATTTAAGCTCCGACTCATTGTTTTCGGCAGCAGGTGTACAGCAGCTCGGACACCGGAGGTTATTCTTTTAGATTAATCCCAGGGATGTTGTCTTGCTTCATCGACTATTCCCTGACCCTCTTCGAGAGAAATATCGTAGCGAGCGCTCAAAAGTTGAGGAATGCGATCGCAGTCGCGATTGGGATCCACATCTAGTTGGTGAATACGACTTGGCAACGTTCTCAAATTCACAACGCAAAGATAGGGGTTGGGGGCGTGCTCCGCGCGCAAACCCCTATCTCTGCGTGAAACTTGCCAAGTCGTGTACTAAAAGCGCGTTTCGCCGCACGATATGAAAGGCTTTGTCTGTATATGCGGTGTGCAAGTTGATTAAGCACAGGTGAGGGTTGGCGCTCAGCGCCGACCCTCACCTGTGCTGTACTGATAGCGCTTGCAAAGTGCTA
>CAYXJG010000406.1:0-4850 GCA_964465285.1 uncultured bacterium | reverse complement strand
GGGGACTTTGAACGTGATTCCCCCCTTTTCAAGGGGGGCAAGGGGGGATCTGAAGGGGACTTTGAACGTGATTCCCCCCTTTTCAAGGGGGGTAAGGGGGGATCTGAAGTAGCACTGAGGACTTCTCAAACATCCTCTCACGCAAAAATAGGGGTTTGGCGTTGTGAATTTGAGAACTTTGCCAAGTCGTGTAGCAACGAAAGATTCGTGAAACCAAAGCCATTTTAGGGAACCCGCGCTGCGCGCGGGTTCCCTAAAATGGCTTTGTCCTAACCAACCCTTTGGTTGCCATAGCACTGTGCAAGCGCACTAAATACAGTTTATTAAATGGCGCGCCATTTAATAAATTTGGGTGTGCTCAACCAATTTGCACACCGCTATAGATTTGCCAATCCAAAATCCAAAATCGAAAATCCAAAATTGGTATAGGCGGTCAGATCCCTGGGTCCTGTGATCAAGGAACGAAAAGATCTGGTTCATTCGAGAGAAGAACCCAGGGATCTGGACATAAGGACAGACAACATAACGACTCACGCGGATGATGGGTGCTGCGATTCTTCGATATCCCGCTGCAGTCGCGTGAGCAGGGTTTCCCGGTCGAGGTGGCTGACAATATCCTGAATGGCGCGGCTGCTGCCCCGTGGCCCCCAGGAACAGCCCTGCTCCAGATAGACTTGCGCGGCTTTGCCCACGCGGTAGGTGCCGTAGCCTGCCAGGGTGGCCTGGGCGATCGCCGCTGTGGAATACGCCGCCAACCCCGTTGCGCTTTCAAACACCGAGGCAAAGGCAGCGGCACTTTTCCCAACGCCCAGCAAGAGACCACTGCCCAGTTCGCCTACCAGGAGGCTGCCGGAACTCCAGACGATGGCATTCCACAGCTTGCCCGCTTCATACCCCGTCATCGGCAGTCCATAGAGCCGTGCCAGGGAGCGGATGAGCACCAGGTCAGCCACGGCTCCCCCCATCAAATCCAGTACTGCAATGGGGTTGGCGGCAATGGCGATCGCCTTCCAGGAGGCAAACTTCCAGATCAGTTCCTCGGCATCATCGTCGTAGAAGACCAGGGCGGTTTGAGAAATATGCTGCTCGATGGATTGGGTTTCCCGCAGAGCATTGAGAGCCAGCAGCAGATTGCCCTCCTGGGCCAGCAGGGTCAGCAGGCGATCACGCAGGTGATCAATTTGGGGCGACGGAGACTCCCATTCGTAGGTCACCTCTCCACCGGGCCACTCGGTTTTCACCTGGACGGGAGACGGTTCGGCGGCCACGCAAACAATGTCATCCAGGGTCAAGTTGGACCGGTGCCCGCCAGTTTCCTCCAGCAGGGCATTCAGCTTTTGGGCGATGGTGCGGCGATCGTAGTCGGGGTAGAGGTCAATTTTGTTGAAGACCACCAGCAGAGGCTTGTAGGCAGCACGGAGCTGGGCGATCGCCTGATATTCGGTGCGAGTAATGTCCCCAGAAATGACAAATAAAATCAAGTCCGCTTGCTGGGCCACATCCGCTGCCACATCCGCTCGTTCGTCGCCGCCCACTTCTTCCAGTCCTGGTGTGTCGATGAGCTCCACACTGAGGGCACGGAGCTGGGATGCAGCACCATTCGAGGATGCCGTTGCGATGGGGGTCGCAGCAGCATGCTGCCCGTCTGTGATCATCGATGCCGCCGGAAGATCTGCGAGAGGCGTCCAGTATACGGAACGGGGCCAGCGGGTAACCCCATGCAGTGGCCCCGTTTGCAAGAACTTTTGCCCAAGGAGGGCGTTGATGACGGCAGATTTTCCCCGGCTCACCATACCAAAAACGGCAATCTTCAAGGTCTGGCCGGTGATCTTGTCCAGGGCAACGGTCAGTCGATCGATGTCCTGCTTCAGCACCATCTGACGCTCTGCGTCCTTAGGACTGCGGCCCTTGCCACGGAGTTGCTTCGAGTAGTGGGCGATCGCCCCCCTAATACTCGCCCGTGCCCGGTTCAGGTGTCCGTCCTGCATTGATCGTGTCATGGTAGTGATGTCAGGAGGCGGGAGCTGCACCCAATGCCGCAACTCCAGAGGATTTCAATAGCCGTGCCGTCCCCGTTTGAACCAGGGCTTTCAGGAAATCAGCCCGTTGATTCCGGTCGAAGGCCCGTTGCAGGTGTCGCTTCAGTCCTTCTACGGAAAACGGTGCTGCATGTTCTGAAGCAGGTTTAGCAGACTCGTCTTCAAAGAACTCGATTAGCGAAATGCCTGCCACATGAGTCAGATAAGCCGCACTGAAGCCCTGAAGAACTCCGCCAGCGGCATAGGTGAGGAGGGTGCCTTTCAGCAGTGGACTGAGGGCCTGGGTGGCTAGTTCGACAAGTCCCAACTTTACCATCAGTTCCGCAAGGGCGGTTGCCGTTTTTTTCCCCTGGTCAATGGAGAAATTTAGGGTGTAGAGGGCACTGATGTCCACCACCATTTGCGTTGTGATGGTGGCAGTCGCTAGGAGATCCAGGCTGGGCACCGGGTTAGCGAAGGCCGTGCCCGCCGCAATCCACTTGTATTCCTCGATGATGGGCATGGCGCGATCGCGACGAAGCTGGTTCAACTGCCCCTGAATCTGCGCCTGGAGGGATTGAATATGACGCAGAGCGGTGGCCCGAATCAATTGCTCCTTCTGCTCAGTGACCAGAGGAGTCAGGACAGCGGTGAGCGCCTCAACATCGGGATTGGGCTGGTCAAGCCGTTCCTCAACGGTGCCATCGTCGCAGTGCTTGCGGACTTTGATGGGGGCCGGGGCGATCGCCGTTGCCACCAAGTCAATGGGAGCAGCGGTAATCTCGGCAAGGCGCTGCTGGAGCGATTGGAGAATTTGCGATCGCTCGTTGGGCAAATAGCGATCTGCTTTAGCAAAGACCAGCGCCATGCGGCAGTTCCGCTGGGCCAGAGCTGCTATGCGCTGGTACTGGAAGTCGGTTAAATCTCCGGCGACCATCACCATCACTAGGTCGGCGTCGGTAAAGCCCGCTGGAATGGATGCCCTGATTCCATCGGATGCTGGCGTAATATCCGCAAGGGAATGGGTATCAGTAGCATCAATCGACCACTGATCGGCTTCAGCCAGTTGGGATGGCAAGAATTCTTGCTGGAGCCACTGGGCTAAGCTGGTTTTGCCGACACCTGCATCGCCAGCAATGGCGAACCGGAGGGTTTTACGTCCAAGACCGTCCCGAATGGCGGTGAGGGTTGCCTGGAGCTGGAATGCGGTGGACTGAATGGTCTCCTCGGACAGCTTGGAGGTGTTGGCTTCCGTGACGAATTGGGCGATCGCCTGGGTTGCTCGGTCGAATGCCTGATTCAACTGCTGGATCGTGACAGGGGAGTGCGATCGCTGGGGTTGAATAGCGGGCGCGTTGTCACGGTACCATCCCAGCCACCAGGCGGCAGAGCCAGCAGCGACCATGCCCCACAGCAGCAAACTGCCTAGATCGGGAAGGGAGGGCGTAATCGTAGTCCACAAATATGTCCCAGCAGTCAACCCTAATCCGCCAACCAGAACTGGACGCTTCAGCTTCATCGCCATATCGAATACCTAATGCTTAAACCGACTGCCCAAGCGCATCCACCATGCATCAATCATCGGCGAATTCACCATTCTGAGCCTCTATTGCAATATTTTAGCTCTGACGATGCCATTCCAGAGCAGGACATTGTTCAGCAATTACCGCCCAGGCAATTGACGGTTCTAGAGAGGGGTGAGGGCTTTGATGAGGGATTCGCCCATGGCCTTGCAGCCCAGCAGGTTCATGCCCGGTGACATGATGTCGCCCGTGCGATCGCCCTGATCCAGCACCGTCTGTACCGCCTTCTCAATGCGATCGGCAGCGTCCGCTTCATTCAGCCCGTAGCGCAACATCATCGCCGCACTCAACACCTGCGCCATCGGATTTGCCTTGTCCTGCCCGGCAATGTCTGGGGCAGACCCGTGGACAGGTTCAAACACGCCCGGATGGCCTGCGCCTAAGCTGGCAGAGGGCAACATACCAATGCTCCCCGTCAACATAGCGGCGGCATCGGACAAAATATCCCCAAACAGGTTCCCCGTGACAATGGTGTCAAACTGCTTGGGCCACCGGAGAAGCTGCATGGCAGCATTGTCCACATACATGTGGCTGAGTTCCACATCACGGTATTGGCTGGCAAGCTGGATCATGCAATCGCGCCACAGTTGCGACACATCCAGAACATTGGCTTTGTCTACCGAGCAGAGTTTTCCACTGCGCTTTTGGGCTGCTTCAAAGGCGACCTTGCCGATGCGGTCAATTTCCGCCTCGGTGTACGCCATCGTATTGACGCCCCGCTTTTCGCCGGACTCGGTTGCAAAAATTCCCTTGGGCTTGCCGAAGTAAATGCCCCCGGTCAACTCCCGCACCACCATGATGTCTACGCCGTCTACGATGTCTTTTTTGAGGGAGGACGCATCGATTAGCTGGGGCAAAATTTTTGCGGGACGCAGGTTGGCAAACAACTCCAAACCCGCCCTCAGTCCTAGCAAGCCCTGTTCTGGCCTGAGATGGGACGGCAGCGAATCCCACTTGTGTCCTCCAATCGCCGCCAGGAGCACTGCATCACTGTGCTTGCACACCTCCAGACTCGCCTGAGGCAGGGGCTCCCCTGCTTCGTCGATAGCGGCACCCCCAATGGGCGCAGATTCAAAGTCGAAGGCAATATCGACCTGCTTGCCCACTTCGGTGAGCACATCGACCGCAACCGCCATAATTTCAGGGCCAATGCCGTCGCCAGGGAGCAGGGTGATTCGATAGCGATTTGTCATGATCGTGAACAGTTATGGGGTAGAACTGGTATGGGGTAGAGCTGGTATGGGGTAGA
>CAYXJG010000405.1:0-4853 GCA_964465285.1 uncultured bacterium | reverse complement strand
CCAGCACCTCTTAGGCAATGTGTATTTAGGCAATGTGTATTTAGGCAATGTGTATCACTCTATCCGTAGAAACCTGGGAGTGCGTCATCCAGGAACCGTCCTGGCGATCGCCCTCCTCACTCTCTTCGCCGTATCTTGCATCCCTTCGCTGCCATCTATTGGGACGGCGGCTCAAGAATCAGTAAAGTGGCATCCAGGGTACTACGTCAAGTTATCCAAGGGTCGCTGGCGAGAACTAGAGTCCCGACCTGCCTTTCAAGAAGTGCTGAATAGCCCCTACATCACTGGTGTTGAAGTTGATCTCTTCTGGCGGCAACTCGAACCCCAAAAAGGGCACTATGACCTGTCTGTTTTACATCAAATCCTGGATATTGTTGATCGCCATGACAAGCATCTGCTGTTGATGGTGCTGGATCGGAGTTTCTGGAACCACTGCGAAGGGGAGGACAATCCTGTTCCTGACTATCTCTATGATGAGGATGCTGTGCTACCGATGCAAAATGGGCCCCGTAATCCAGGCTGCGCAGCGGCAATCTGGCGTCCCGAGGTCATGGATCGGTATGTCAAACTGCTAGAGGCGATCGCCCAGGAATTCGACACTCACCCCCGATTTGCTGCCATCGCTACTCCCGAAAGTGCGCTGGGGGTTGCAGTATCTGAGGACGAGCAGGATTATAGAGCAACCCTCAAAGACCAGCTCATTCAGGCTATCCGTGCCATCAAGACCCACTTCCCCCGTACCCTGGTTTTAGCTTCTTTAAATTACCTGGGCGGACGCGAAAACCTGAATGCCTATGCCCAGGCAGTTGCCGCTTTACCCGGCACTGGCATCAGCACTCCCGACACGCTCCCCGGAGAGGGTGTAAACGGCATGGACATTTATCAAATCATGCACGACCTCAAGGGCACCGTGGCGATCGCTCCCCAGGCAAACACTAGCGAACTGGCTCCCCGCGATACCGAAGACCAAATCAATGACTTTGCCGCGACGGAGCTAGGAGCTAATATCCTGGTCTGGGCATCCTGGCGACGGAACCAGGATGATTACATCCGCCGAATTATTCTTCCTCTCACCGAGAAAATTCTCAGCAATCCCTATCAGCACAGACAGCTCCATCACACCTGTCCAACGAACTTTAATTGTGCGTAGGAACTGAACTACACGACTTGGCAAAGTTCTCAAATTCACAACGCAAAAATTAGGGGGTTAGCGCGCGCGCCAACCCCCTAATTTTGCATGAAACTTACCAAGTCGTGTAGCAATACACACTTATAGCGCTGTGCAAGTGCATTAAGTACAGTTTGTTGAGTTGCGGCGCTCTGCGCCGCAACTCAACAGGTTTGGGTCTGCTTAACCAATTTGCACACCGCTGTCGGTTAGGCCATTGGAGAAGAGTGTATCCCTCGCTGCGCAGAGGATACACTCTTGAACCTAAATCCGTAGGGCTATATGAACTATGCACGTACGGTGGAGTTTTTAATCTCGAAGATTTTCTCGATGGCGTCGGATACGACTCGGTCTGGCGTCGAGGCTCCAGAGGTGACGCCGATGATGAGGTTCCCCTGAGGGAGCCAGTTTTTCTCAACCACCGGGCCTTGCTTTAGGGGTTTGTGCTCAATGCAGTTGCCGGGGCCAATGCGATCGCCACTGTCAATGTGATAAGACGGAATGCCATGCTCGATGGCAATTTCCTGGAGGTGAGTCGTGTTAGATGAATTGTAGCCCCCAATCACCACCATCAAGTCCAAATCCTGGTCTACCAAGTCATACATAGCATCTTGCCGCTCCTGGGTAGCATCGCAGATGGTGTTGAAGCTCATGAAGTGCTCGTTGACGGCAGCAGGGCCGTATTTCTTCATCATCGTGCGCTCAAACAGCTTACCAATCTGCTCGGTTTCACCTTTAAGCATTGTGGTTTGATTTGCAATGCCCACTCGGTTCAAATCCCGATCGGGGTCAAACCCAGAAGAATAGGCATTATTGAACTTCGAGAGAAACTCGTCCCGGTTCCCGCCATTGAGAATGTAGTTGCAGACATACTCCGCCTGATCCAGATCCAGCACAATCAAGTAGGTTCCGGCAAAGGAACTGGTGGCGACGGTTTCCTCGTGCTTATACTTGCCATGAATAATGGAGGTGTAGTCTTTTTTCTTATGTTTCTCAACGGAGTTCCACACTTTGGCAACCCAGGGGCAGGTCGTGTCTACGATGGTGCAGCCCCGGTCGTTGAGGAGCTGCATTTCCTGAACGCTGGCTCCAAAGGCGGGCAGGATCACCACATCTCCACTTCCGACCCTCGAAAAATCCTTCTCACCATTGACTACATGGATGAAGTCCACATTCATCTCTCGCAGTCGTTGATTGACAGAGGGATTATGGATGATTTCGTTGGTAATCCAGATACGTTCCTTGGGAAAATGTTGGCGGGTCTCATAGGCCATCGCTACAGCACGTTCAACTCCCCAGCAAAAGCCGAAGGCTTCAGCTAGACGAATAGTAACGTTGCCCCGTGTCAGGGAATAGTTGTTGTCGCGAATGTCTTGGATAAGGCTGCTCTGATATTCCGTGTTCATCATCCCGGACACCTCGGCATCATGACCAAATCCCTTACGGAAGTACTTCTCAGAGTGGTTAAGCGATCGCTTAAATGCCTTCGTATCGATGCCGTGCGTATCCATAAATTCCATTCCCAGCTTTGACGTTTACAGTTACAACTTTCTCAAACCTAACGTGCTTATACCTTGCCCATGTTGGGAGCTGGAGTTTCCCCGTCGAGAAAACGCCAGTTCCCAACTTGGATTTGGTTTAGAACCGATTCAAAAGCTCTAGTGAGTTCTTGGAACCCAACCCCTAGCCTACCAAACTGAATCAGCCTCGATGAAGACGTTTATGGCGTTTGATATAGCCCTACGGGCTTAGATTCAAGTAGGACGCGCAAAGTGTGCCCCGCTCACCAGGCAACTATTCTAGGATCTCACAGTTCTAAGATCTCACAGTTCCAGGTCAGGACGTTGGAGCCAATCATCGCCCACGCGAATTGTTAAATCAGACCCCAAATCTCCGGTGGATGCGGGAATCACCTGTCCGACTCCTAAAATTCCTTCGAGCATGGTTGCCCCCCGAAGATAGCCGTTTTGAACAATGATCTGGGTTTGGGACTGCTGGGCAGGCCAGTCTCGAACAACATAGGTGTTCTCAAACCCCTGCTCGCGGAGATATCGCACCACCTGAGACGCCAACTGGGGATACTCCGTCGCATTCTGAACGGCAATGTGCAAATCACTAACCGATCGATCAACTTCAAAGCCCTCGCGGTCATCCAGTCGCGAATAGTCGCTGGTGTAGGTCACTGAGCTGACCCCAAAGTAGTCATTCAGCACCCGACTGACGCCCACATTATCCATGAGCCAATAGCTTGCTAGATAATCATTCTGCTGGCTAAACGTACCGGGGAGCATCACCATTTGCAACGACTCTTGATCTAAATCTAGACCAAAGGAGGCAAGGGCAAGAAGCTCCTCGGAAGATAGATTCGTGTCGATGTGAGTTTGCAACAGCTCAACAATCTGGGGGATCTTGGGAATCACTGCCGGACTGATGAGGCGATCGCGCAACGCCCGAATTAACAACTGCTGCCGTTGGACTCTCCCAATGTCTCCGTGGGCATCACTCCGGAAGCGGGCAAACTGTTCTGCCCCGTCTCCATCCAGCACTTGCTGCCCCTGCTCCAGGTCGATATCAAGCCCTTGAGTGCGGTCAGTGTAGCGCATCCGTTGGGGAACAAACACCTCAACACCGCCGACCAGATCGACAAGTTGCCGAAAGGCATCTGTACTAAAGCGCATGTAGCGGTCAATCTCAATATCACCCAGGTTATAGCGCACCACATCCGCTGCTAATTGAGGGCCGCCCACTGCGTTTGCATGATTAATCTTAGTCACCCCTCGGTATCCTGGAAATCGAACCTGGGTGTCTCTGGGAATGGACAACATGCTAGCTGAGTCAGCTTCAGGGTTTACCTGAACAAGCAGCATGGTATCACTGCGACCTGAAAAAATGGCGTCTGTGCCTTCTTTAGCACCTGGAACTCGGTCAATGCCCATTACCAGAATATTGACGGGACGGGCGATTTTGTGGCGAACGCCTTTCCTCAGAATTTCGGGCAATGAGGGCTGTTGCTCAGTCTCTTGGGGAACGACGCGATTGGGGAGCGGAACAGTAAGCGCTAAATAGGCACCGACAATAGCCGATGCAACGGTAGCTGCACCAAACCCTAACCCTAATCCGAAACCCTTCAGCCACCAGCGATGAGAGGGAGATGAGGCCGTAGACGCAGCGAGCGGCGGACGGGCTTCCACGAGATCATCATTAGTCGAAGAATTGTCGGTAGGGTCGTTTTCCAAACGATGGCCTGCACTCGATGACGCCAACGACTTACGTGACGCCGATCCAGAATTCCGCTGCATCTAGTCCACTCCATATCACACCAAAGCGAGCGATCGCCAACCCTATTATCAGTCAGCATCCCCCTTATTGCATCCGGAAAATGCTCTGAAAGGCAACACGACTTAATAGTTGCTTAATCCCCTTCAATATAGTGGATCGGCTTGGGATTTTGGACTCCCAATGGTCAGAAAATTCAATAACTTTTTTCGGATTTTGGCCAAACTTTCTATCAATACGACTTGGCAAAGTTCTCAAATTCACAACGAAAAAATCGGGGTTTGGGAGGCGGACGCCCTGCGTCCGCCCCTCAGGATGAAATTGGTTCAATCCTTTTCTTTAACCTATAGGAACCCTATTTGATTCCTGAAAATATTTCTAAAGGTGGGGGCGGGCGCAGCCCGCCCCC
>CAYXJG010000404.1:0-4873 GCA_964465285.1 uncultured bacterium | reverse complement strand
GGGGCGGGCTGCGCCCGCCCCAACTCTCACATTTCATTTAGGATTGCTATGGTAGAAACTAGGGTTGGATGTAAATACAAGCTATTAAGGCGCGAAGTTTCCCAAAATGAGAATTGCTGCTTAAAAGCGTCCAGAATTGAGCGGACATGGTATGGATGGTAAGAGGGACATCATTACCATTCGGCAACTATGAAACGAATGCTTTCCGCCGTGCTTTTTGCGCCTGTCACTTCCATCTGGCTATTCGCTGCACCCGCCTATGCTCAGGGAGCCATGGATATCGAGCAGCTTTATTCGGAATTGCAAGCTGCTGTATGCCTAAACGATTGGGATAGCACTCTGGCCTTGCTGGAACCAATGATTGCTTCATCGTCCATTACTGACCGCTATCGCAACGACCTGATTCAGTTCCGCCAGCAGGTAGAGCAGTGGCAGGGGAGGCAAGCCCAGTTCATAAATCAACCCAACTGTGAATCCGTTGACCGTCCCTCTGAAACACCTGCGGCAGACGCTTCGCTGGCCCCACTGCTCGCTCAATGCGCAGAATTGGGTAATGTGGTGAACTGGACAGATTCACAGGCGACATCGCTACTGTCGCGCACCGACATTGCCGATATCGATTCCCTGGTAATTATGTTGTCGGGGTTAGCCCGTGTGTCTGAAGAGGCTGTATCTAGCTTGCGATCGCTCCAGGTCGCTGATGGGCAGTTGCAGACCTACCAGCAAGAGTTCATCGCAATATATGAGGGGTTTCGCCAAGCAACCCAGGGATTTGTGCAGGCTGCCGATGCGGGCGAATTTACCACCATGGAGCAAAGCAACAACCAGGTTCAAACCCTAGCGAATCGAGAGCTGGCATTGATCAACCAGGTTAATGACTACTGTGGTCGGGACATCATTGCGAACAATTAATGCGAACGGCTAAGTTGAGCGGCGACTGGCATCCTTCGCATCCTCACCAGGCTCTCTCAACCGTCCGCTCCAACGTGTTGTTAGACCACGCTTTCCCGATAAGTTCACAACTTTTCTGCTACTCTTAGCTTGTTGCTTTTGCAAATCAGCAAAAAGCGCTTTCAGGTTATGGTTAAACTGCTGTGAATACTCTTCACGAATTTTGTGAATTTCTTCTACAATTGCATCTTGATACATAACTAATCTCCGAGCAGTTCATAGGGTGTACAAAGAATCGGCAATTCATACCCAGAATCAAAACTGATCTCTGCTAATTTCCTCTGAATTTGGGCATTTGCAATATGCTTGCAGTTCCATGTGAGCAGATAATCCATCCCATGAATTGTTGCGGCTGCGATATGAACCGCGTCAACATCGGCTTTTGCAGGAAGGCTACTACGTTCCAGGAATTGCTCTGCTAAGTCAAGAACGGCTTGATTCAATTCGAGCAATTCAAAGTCGCGAATGATTTCGAGCCGTTGGGTGGCAATTTGAGCATCACCTTGGGAAGTTTCTCTTACGACTGCTTGAGATGTATAAAGTTGAAAGGCACTGCGCCTTGTATCCCACGACTCTCTGGTTATCTCGACATTGGCAGCCACAACAAGATCTCGGCTAGGTCGAGCAGGGAGATAGCCTAAAATACTCGTTTCGATGTATACCGTTTCACTCATGCAGAAAGTGCATAGTGACTTTTCTATCATAAGTCTTTTGCGCTTCTCAGCAGTGAAAAAGCCTACAATAAGTCCTCCAACACCAAATAATCCATTTGCTAATCAATCAACTGCAAAAACCTTATCGTTTACAACAAGCTTCAACTCCTGAGCATCAGGTGAAACCCGAAAGACCTTTACAGTTTCCGCAGTTCCACCAGGAAATAACTGATCTCCAGGATCTGAAAGTCCCTTCTCCTCAGCCCACGTATTAACAATGATCAGTTCCTCAAAATCCTCAATCTCGTCAAATGATCTACCTTGGCTATCCTGTAACTGAAAATCAGTCCAGAACATATTTCCAGACTCATTACCAGTATTTTTGATTGTTAAATAAACTGCAATGAGTTGTCCCCCTTTTGCTTCAAGAGGGTCTATAAATTGATTATTAGTTTGGATTGAGTCAAGTACTTCACTGCTATTTACCTGCAAGGCTCGATCATTCCTCACGTCACTAAATGAGCCAATCGCAATAACTGTAGCCTCTGGTGTTGATGGTGCGGCTTGCTGACTATTATTTCGTAACCGTTCCTGGCATCTGACGAAGATTGGTCGTTTTAGCCATTTGAAGCTTAAACGCTGCTCAAGATAGAGGCTGAAACCCTTTAACTTCTTTGAATACTAAGCTCGATATGAGTTCCAGGAACGGTTACTAAAATTCTGCGCCGCCCGCCGCGTGGGCAGCGCAGGGTTTTACAGATTTTATAATCAATTTTGCTCACCTACACGACTTGGCAAAGTCCTCAAATTCACAACGCAAAAATAGAGGTTTGGGGCGCGCTGAGCGCGCCCCAAACCTCTATTTTTGCGTGAAACTTACCAAGTCGTGTCACTTACTGAATGCTGGAACGCAACGCTGAAGTTGGATGGTCAGAACACAGGAGGAGATGGATAGCAACCACTTTTGGTAAAAATGACTATAATTAAAATACGATATTTTTTACCAGTCCAAAGCGGAGGTTTATCCTACGGCTGTGTTCACTACTGCTTTTCAACCGACTCCATCCACGCCCGCCCATCTCACCACCCTTCCCCGTGACCTGTTCAGTGCCATTGATGAGCTGAAGCACGACCTTAACGCCATCATTCTCGCCCACTACTACCAAGACCCGGATATTCAAGACATCGCAGACTACATTGGTGACTCCCTAGGGTTATCCCGAAGGGCGGCAGCAACAGATGCAGATGTCATCGTCTTTGCTGGCGTCCACTTCATGGCAGAGACAGCAAAAATCCTGAACCCAGGCAAGCTTGTTCTGTTACCTGACTTAGATGCTGGCTGTTCTCTTGCCGATAGCTGTCCTCCCGATGCCTTTGCTGAATTCAAAGCCGCTCATCCTGACCATCTTGTTGTGTCTTACATCAACTGCACCGCCGAAATCAAGGCGATGAGCGATATTATTTGTACTAGCTCAAACGCGGTGCGGATTATCGAGCAAATTCCTGCTGAGCAGCCAATCATTTTTGCCCCTGACCAAAATTTGGGTCGGTATGTTATCGAGCAAACCGGACGGGATCTGCTGCTGTGGAAAGGAAGCTGCATTGTTCATGAAACTTTTTCAGAGAAAAAGATTGTTCAACTTCAGGTACAACATCCTGAGGCTGAAATCATTGCCCACCCAGAATGCGAAGAACCTGTGCTGCGCCATGCTCATTTCATTGGCTCCACAACAGCATTGCTGAACTACAGCCAGAACAGCGAGAGTCCGGCATTTATTGTTACAACGGAGCCGGGGATAATTCATCAGATGGAGAAGGCTGCTCCCCATAAGCAGTTTATTCCTGCCCCTTCAACAAGTAACTGCGCCTGCAACGAATGCCCCCACATGCGGTTGAATACTCTGGAGAAGGTGTATTGGGCCATGAAAAATAAGACCCCCGAAATCACGATGGCTGAAAATACTCGCAGTGCCGCACTGAAGCCGATTCAGCGTATGTTGGAAATGAGCCAGTAAAACATCTACAGCGCCATCCATAGCAGTTCTCCATCGGGGCGAACCCGCTCAGCACGTGCAAGGCCGACCGGAGAAGGGCGATCGCCAAGCCGAGTTTAACAGAGGGAACCAGAAGAGGGAACAAGATCTGTGGACTCAACGTTAGGAGTGAGAATTAATAATTTGAACCAAATTTTGTTGGGGCGGCGCGCGAAACACCCTGCCTTTTAACATTTTCAGGGTTAAACAAAACGAATTTAGTATGAACTATAGCTGTCGCCATATTCATTAGAATGGTTTTGTGGGGGCGCGACGCGCTCCCACAAAACCATCACTGTCCTAACTAAAGTGTCTACAGCTATAGTATGGAAAAGAGGTACGTATCATTTATCTTCGAGTTCGCAAAATCCATCCATGTCCCAACTGTATAGCCAATACGAAGCACAAGAAATTCTGAATTTAGCGATCGCCCGTCAGTCTAACGGGGGCGATTTGACTCGGCGACAGCTTTTGGAAATTGGTGAAGAGATGGGGCTGGACGCCCAGGATATTCAGCGGGCTGAAGACGAGTGGCGATCGCGTGATAGTGAAACCAAAGAGCGCCAAATATTCTGTCGCCATCGTCGCCTCCAGATTCGCTATCACGTCATCAAATATCTAATTGTCAATGGCTTTTTTCTTGTTCTGAATTATATTACTACGGGACTTTGGGTATTTCCCTGGTCGCTGTGGGTGGCCCTGCTGTGGGGGATGTTCCTTGCCCTGGATGGATGGTCAGCCATGCAAACTGAAGGCATCCGGTTTGAGCGTCGTTTTCAGCGGTGGCGGCAACGCCGCTGGCTCCAACGATCAGTTCGTCAAATAGCCGGACGTTTTTTCAATCCTACCTAGGAGTTCGCCAGAGGAACTTTGAATCGTTCCTTGGTAAGGGACTTGCAAGAAAATAAAGTACCCGGAAAAGAGTAGCGGGCTGCGCCCGCTACTCTTTTCCGGTATCTTTTTTAGCCGCAGATCCCTAAGTATGCCCCCACTTGCCAGGCACGGTTCGCCTAGCGAGCTACTGAGAGCCTAACTGAGCTCCTAGTATTGGGACGTGCGACTACACTCGCCACAGGCTCCTCAATGCACTCCAAGTTTAATGAAACGTAACAGGTTCATTGATCCAAAACTAAGGAACGAAGATTAGATAACATCTCTTTTTATTAGGGCGGCGCGGCGATGCCGCGCCGCCCTAATAAAAATTTGGTTCACGTTATTTAATTCTCGGTCCTAAGA
>CAYXJG010000403.1:0-4896 GCA_964465285.1 uncultured bacterium | reverse complement strand
CCCAGGCGAGATTATCGCCGTTGGGGGTAGTGGCCTACAGCTTGCGGTAGGGCACCTTGCGCTGATAATCGATATTGAGCGCCGACATGCGAGGAGGCGTATTGCCCTTATTCCCAATCGTCCGCGCCATATTGAGGAACACCGAGGGGTCGCCTGCCTTCGCCTGCTTATCCTGAGGCTTGAAGGTGCGCACCGCATTCTGCCAAATCATCTGTGGGAAACCAAGCTTCGCCCGATAGTAAGCGTCATAGCGAGGCGAGGTAATGTTGAAAGGACGCTCTCCTTGCGCCCGAGAAGGCAGCACCCGCCGCCGCTGGAAGGGGACAATGTTGTAGCCAAAGTTATCCAGGTACTCATCACTGCTGAGCAGGTCATCAAAAAAGCCTTGCATGCCTCGGGTTGCTACTACAATCGACCAGGCAATCTTCTCCTTCTCGCTGTAGACATCGCGACCAAGCACCCGCTGCACCGTCTGCTCCACAAAGCGGTAGTTGCTGTTGAGGTCATAGAAACTGCGGCGATAGGTATCGGAGAGCAGCAGGCCGCGAATGAAATCACGCACCGTAATCTGGCCATTGCGCAGTTGAGATTCGAGGAACTTCTCCCGGTCAGCGGCAAACGCATGGAAGAAAATCTGACGATAGGCCGCCTCAATGAGGTCGTCCATATCGGAGGGAGAGAGGAGGTTGTCTGTAGAGAAGATACGCACCTGCTCATCACCAGGCACAAGATAGCCTTCAACCCGCTGGTTTTGGGACGAAGGAGCATAGGATAAAAGAGGAATAGCCACGCCTTGAAACTCCCTATTCTTACGAAATCTTACAAAGATAAGAGCATCATAGCGGCAGACCCGCCTCATTATTCGCTTTAGTCTGATAAAGATTACATAACTTCATAAACGGGGGAATCGCTCTGGCGTCTAGAACTCTCTGCTGCCGGGGTGTTGATCCGCCGATGAGACGACTTGGCAAAGTTCTCAAATTCACACCCCTATCTTTGTGTGAAACTTGCCAAGTCGGGCGTGAAACTTGCTAAGTTGTGTATCCGCAGATGAGGCAGATGGCAAACCCTGTGGATTCAAGCGAGTAAGCCGGGATGAACAGGGAGTAAGTTGGGATAAACAATGAGAGGCCATATGAGAGGCCATATGAGAGGCCATATGAGAGCCATATGAGACCTGTGCGGAGGGAGAAATGCTGGGGCTAAGGGATTCGGTGATAACGCTGAGATTCCTTGGAGACAGAATGACAGAGCCTTGCTGAGCTCCGAAGAGATGCGGGCATGGGAGCTCCAAGGTGAAGAAACGCGACCAATTGTAAATAGATGTGACGTTCCTGTGAAAAGACCCCACAGGGGATCACACGACATAGTATAAAAAGAACTTGGAACGGACATCGCCTATGGTGAATTGAGTCAATCACTGAACACAAGCGGTTTCGCCCGATTCATCGTTGACTCAAGCGGAGCATGATTTCACACTCGTCGATTCGGGCTGCCGAGGCAGCAATGCGAGGTTTGAAGTACTCAGCGATGCACCGTTCCTTTAAGGTTGTTGGGTAACAGTCTTAATATTTTATTACTGAACTTATTCAGTTCCGCTAAGGGACGAGGATTAAATAACGTAAACCAAATGTTGGTGAAGCGGCGTGGCGATGCCGCGCCGCTCGCCGAAGTTGGACTTTATCCAATCCTTGAACCGAACTAATTTTGATTTAGCAAAACTCAAGTAGGAGATCAAAAGTCATGTACGACGCTTTTGCAAAGGTAGTAGCCCAAGCTGATACTCGTGGAGAGTATCTCAGCGATTCTCAGTTAGATGCATTGAGTGCAATGGTGCGTGAGGGCAACAAGCGCCTGGACACCGTGAACCGCATCACCGGTAACGCATCCGCGATTGTGTCCAACGCGGCCCGTGCGCTGTTTGCTGAGCAGCCCCAGTTGATTGCTCCTGGTGGTAATGCATACACCAACCGACGGATGGCCGCTTGCTTGCGCGATATGGAAATCATTTTGCGCTATGTGACTTATGCCATCTTCACGGGTGATGCCAGCGTGCTGGATGACCGTTGCCTCAATGGTCTACGTGAAACCTATGTGGCGCTGGGTGTTCCGGGTGCGTCTGTTGCGGCGGGTGTCAACAAGATGAAGGAAGCGGCGATCGCCATTGCCAATGACCCCAGTGGGGTGACCTCCGGTGATTGCAGCGCCCTGATGGCAGAAGTATCCGGCTACTTCGACCGTGCGGCTGCCGCTGTGGGTTAAGCCCTCAGCACCTCAGGAGAGTCAGCCTTGCTTAGGTTGGGTCGTTTGAGTCTTTAAGACACGTATTCATTTCATCATCTCAATCATCTTGTAGAGCACATTATTTGCGGAGATCTAAGAACCATGAAAACTCCTTTAACTGAAGCCGTCGCTACCGCTGATTCCCAGGGCCGTTTTATCAGTTCCACCGAAATGCAGGTAGCGTTTGGTCGGTTCCGTCAGGCAGCAGCGAGTCTGGAAGCAGCCAAGTCCCTCAGCTCCAAGTCCTCTTCTTTAGCTCAGAGCGCAGCGAACGCCGTTTACCAGAAGTTTCCCCACACCACCCAAATGCAGGGCCCCAACTATGCGGCAGACCAGCGGGGTAAGGATAAGTGTGTGCGGGACATCGGCTACTACCTGCGGATGATCACCTACTGCTTGGTGGCAGGCAGCACCGGCCCCATGGATGAGTACCTGATTGCTGGATTGGCAGAAATCAACAGCACCTTCGAGCTGTCCCCCAGTTGGTACATTGAAGCACTGAAGCACATCCGGGCGAACCACGGTCTCTCTGGTGACCCGGCGGTTGAAGCCAACTCCTACATTGACTACGCCATCAACGCCCTCAGCTAAGCGTTGGGCCATCCTGCCCGGAGGGGGCAGCAGCGCCATGATTTCGTTTCCGGGATTGTGACGGTGCTGACTCACCCGGGCATTAATTTAGGGATTTCACGCCAGTTCTCACTTTCTCACGGAATCAGTCAGGGTCGATCCAGGTCAATCGCAATCACGAACCAAAATCTAGTCATAGAGTAAGGAGGCCAGCCATGGCAAGCTTGATGGAGGCGACGCGGTTAGGGGTAGCGCCCTTCGATGAATCAGATAAGGTAGAGCTACGACCCAACTGGACCGATGAGGATGTCACTGCGGTGATTCGTGCGGTGTATCGGCAGGTATTGGGCAATGAGCATGTGATGCAGAGTGAGCGCCTCCGCAGTGCGGAGTCGCTGCTGCGTCAGGGGGTGATCTCGGTGCGCGACTTTGTGCGTGCCCTGGCCCAGTCGGAGCTGTATCGCGAGAAGTTTTTTTACCCTAATTTTCAAATCCGCTTTATCGAACTCAATTACAAACATCTGCTAGGCCGTGCGCCCTATGATGAGTCAGAGATTGCCTGTCACGTAGATCTCTACTCAACACAGGGGTATGAAGCCGAGATTGATTCCTACATTGACTCGGTGGAGTATGAGGAAACCTTTGGCCGCAGCATTGTGCCCTACTACCGAGATTTTGTGACCACGGGGGTGGGTCAGCGGACGGTGGGCTTCAGCCGCCTATTCCAACTGTATCGGGGCTATGCCAACAGCGACCGGGCGCAGCAGCGCAAGCAGGGGCGGTTGACTTGGGAGTTGGGCCGCAACGTATCCTCCTCTATTCGCACACCGGAGTCCAGCGGTGCTTTGAGCGGGGCGGTAGCTGGTGAGCGGGGGGATCTTTACCGGATTCGGGTGATGCAGTCGGCCACGGGGAGCCGCCCTCGGGTGCGTCGCACGGCAATGGAGATGCTGGTGCCCTACTCGCAGTTGTCGAGTAAGTTGCAGCAGTTGAATGCTCGGGGCAGCCGCATCATGAGTGTCAACCCTGCATAGGAATCATCAAATCAAGCCAGGGTACAGAGGGCGCTGGGGGCGATCGCCCCCAGCGCCCCCTAGGCCAAACGTCAACGATAGAAGTCAATAACGGGAGAACCAGACGTGCCAGTTACAACAGAAGCGTCCCGCTTGGGAACGGAGAGCTTTAGCGATGCTGCGCCCCTTGAGTTGCGGCCAGTGTCCACTAATGAGGAAGTCGATGCCATCATTCGGGCGGTCTATCGCCAACTGCTGGGCAATGATTATCTGATGCAGTCTGAGCGCTTGAGCAGTGCGGAGTCGCTGCTGCGCGACCGCAAGATTACGGTGCAGGATTTTGTGCGCCAGGTGGCAAAGTCTGAGCTGTACAAGTCGAAGTTTTTCTACAACAACTTTCAGACGCGCCTGATTGAGCTGAACTGTAAGCATCTGCTGGGGCGGGCTCCCTACGATGAGTCAGAGGTTGTCTTCCACCTGGACTTGTATCAGGAGAAGGGCTACGAGGCGGACATCGATTCCTACATCGACTCCGATGAGTACCAGATGTACTTTGGCGACAACATTGTGCCCTACTATCGGGATTTGGTGACCACGGGCATGGGTCAGCGGACGGTGGGCTTCAGCCGTCTATTCCAGCTCTATCGAGGCTATGCCAACAGTGACCGGGCGCAGGTGGCGGGCCGCCAGTCTCGTCTGGCGGCTGAACTAGCGCGCAACAGTGCGACGCCCATTGTGGGGCCATCGGGCAGCACGCCTGGGTGGGCCTATCAGGCTTCGGCCAAGGAGGTGTCCCGTTCTAGTGGCTTTGGCGGCTCGATGATGTATGGCTCTGACCGTCTCTTCCGCATTGAGGTGGCGGCGGTGAGGCAGCCGGGGTATCCCCGAGTGCGTCGCAGCAATCAGGTGTTTACGGTGCCCTACGAAGAGTTGTCTAATCAAATCAAGCGGGTGCTGCGCGTGGGCGGTAAGATTGCCAGCATCACGCCGGTGTAGGGCATGGGCCGGGGCGCACTGCGGTACACTCTGG
>CAYXJG010000402.1:0-4912 GCA_964465285.1 uncultured bacterium | reverse complement strand
TAGGGGTTTGGGGCGCGCGAAGCGCGCCCCAAACCCCTATCTTTGCGTGAAACTTACCAAGTCGTGACACGCCCCATGGCAGTCATTCGCTTCAACTTGACCGCATACAAAAGGAGTAATCAGGATTGATCTCAGCCATAGCGATACTAAATCAATCGTGAACTGCTAAGTGAGACAAGGGGCGGGCTGCGCACGCCCCTTGTCTTGCAAATAATTTGAGACTGCTACATACGGCCTGCATTGGGATGAAGGATACCAGAATGATTAGTGGGGTTCGTTTGCTCACTGCAGCTTTTCAAAATGCTCCTAGGCAGGTAATTTCAAGATGTTAGGACTGACGCGACATTGGGGGTGATAGCGTGACTTCAGCAAAGCGATCGCACCTACCGCTGATTGGATGGCGGGAGTGGCTCTGCTTGCCCGACTTGAGCATTGACCGCATCAAGGCGAAAATCGACACCGGTGCCCGTTCCTCTGCCCTTTATGCCTTTGACATTGAAATTGTGAAAGAGCATCATCGGGACGTAGCACGATTTAAGGTTCATCCGTTTCAGCACAATGATGACGATGTAGTAGCCGCCAAAGCCGAGCTGCTGGAGAACCGCCGCGTGAAAAATTCCGGGGGAAAGGCGGAACTTCGCCCCGTCATCATTACCCATGTGAGTCTGCGCGGTGAAAAATGGCCTGTGGAGTTGACCCTCACCCACCGTCGCGGGATGCAGTTTCGCATGCTGCTAGGCCGCGAAGCCATCCGCAACCGCTTCCTGGTGGATACTGGACGCTCCTACTTGCAGAGCGATAGGAGCGACGCTCAGTCTACCCAACGACCTTCCCCCTAAAACCGACAGTACAAATCCCTGGGTTCTCCACTTGAATGAACTCAAACTGATCGTTCTTTGGTGAAATAGCCCAGGGGTTTCATAGACTTTGCCGATGAGCTAAGCTCCCGCTCAAACTTGTTCACATTACGATATCTATTCCATGAAAATTGCCATCCTCTCCCGCAAGGCATCCCTCTACTCTACCCGTCGCCTCAAAGAGGCTGGAGAACAGCGTAGTCACGATATGCGGGTCATTGATTACCTACGGTGCTATATGAACATCACCTCCCACCGCCCCCAGGTGATCTACCAGGGACAGCCCCTTAAGGATCTAGATGCCGTCATTCCTCGCATCGGTGCATCTAAGACTTTTTACGGCACGGCTGTGGTACGCCAATTTGAAATGATGGGCGTCTTTCCGGTGAACGAGTCCCAGGGCATTTCCCGCTCCCGCGACAAGCTCCGCTGCTTGCAACTGCTGGCGCGCAAGGGCATTGGCCTACCCGTCACGGGTTTTGCCCACTCCACCAAGGACATCGAAGGATTAATTGACATTGTTGGGGGTGCGCCTCTGGTCATCAAGTTACTGGAAGGAACCCAAGGCATTGGGGTGGTGCTGGCGGAAACAAAGCAAGCTGCCACATCCGTCATCGAAGCCTTTCGGGGGCTGGATGCCAATATTTTAGTGCAGGAGTTTATTAAAGAAGCAAAGGGTATGGACATCCGCTGCTTCGTCGTGGGAGATAAGGTGGTTGCGTCCATGAAACGCCAGGGGGCACCGGGAGAATTTCGCTCCAACATTCACCGGGGGGGCAGTGCTGAAAAAATTCGGCTCACGCCGGAAGAACGCAGCACGGCGACACGGGCCGCGAAGACGATGGGGTTACAGGTTGCTGGGGTAGATATTCTACGATCCAATCACGGCCCAGTGGTAATGGAGGTCAACTCATCTCCTGGCTTAGAAAGCATCGAAAACGCCACTGGAGTGGATGTTGCGGGTAAGATTATTGAATTCATCGAGAAAAGCGCGGCTCCAGGAAAAACCCGCGATAGAGTTCAGCAATAAATTCGTGAGTTAAATGTCCAACGAGCCAGCGATGGCAATCACAGTGGGAGGTGTGGCGATCGCCCCCGGCAAGCGCCAGCGCATTGAAGTGCCCGTTGCCAAGCTCCCCACCCAGACACCCATTTCTCTCCCGGTCACGGTCATCAACGGCAAACGGGGTGGTTCCCGGATCTGGATTAGTGCGGCTATCCACGGCGACGAGATCAACGGTGTTGAAATCATCCGTCAGGTATTGGGCCATGTGTCTCCTCGAACCCTCCGGGGTACCCTCATTGCTGTACCTGTGGTCAATGTGTTTGGCTTTATTGAACAGTCTCGCTATCTGCCCGATCGCCGGGATCTCAATCGCTCCTTTCCCGGTTCCCCACGAGGCTCCCTCGCTTCTCGCCTTGCCCACCTGTTCATGACAGAGGTGGTCGCCCACTGCACCCACGGCATCGACCTGCACACCGCTGCCATCCACCGCTGTAACCTACCCCAAATCCGCGCTAACCTGGATGATGACGAAACTCGTCGTTGTGCCACTGCCTTCGGTGCCCCGCTGATGATCAACGCTTCTACCCGTGATGGTTCCCTGCGGCAAGCTGCTGCTAAAAAAGGCATTCCTGTCCTGCTCTACGAAGGGGGGGAAGCCCTCCGTTTTGACCTGTATGCTATCCAGTCCGGGGTAGACGGCATTCTCCGGGTCATGGAAACCTTAGAAATGATTCCCCCCTGCCCCGGCCATCTTCCTACAGGAGAAGCCATTACGGTGAAAACCACTCGATGGCTACGGGCATCCCGTGGGGGATTGCTGCACCTGACCGTTGACCTGGGGCAATCCGTCTTCAAGCGGCAAAAACTGGGCACTATCCGAGATGCATTTGGCGACAAGAGCGTCAACGTCCTCGCGCCTCAAAACGGGACGGTCATCGGCTACACCCACAACCCCCTTGTCAACCAGGGAGATGCGATGCTCCATCTAGCTCTCCTAGATGAAGACTGTAAGGGATGATGAACAGGCGTTTTAATGCACCCCTGATTCTAAGACCAGCGTCCGCTCGGCTGGGGCAGATCCGCCTCGTACCCCAATCTTTTATGCAACCCTGAAAGCCTCATCACTGAGCATTCGCAAATTCTAGACACTGCCGCATCCAGCATTGAGAGTAGAATTATTCACGACTTGGCAAAGTTCTCAAATTCACAACACAAAGATAGGGGTTTGGCGCGCGAAGCGCGCGCCCCAAACCCCTATCTTTGCGTGAAACTTACCAAGTCGTGATTATTGCTTAACGAGAGGAAGAACGCACTGAATATGGCTGCCCGATGCAGGCGGCTGCGTTTCCGATGGCTTCCCTGCTGGCTGAATCACCGGGGCAGACAACATCAAGAGTGCTCCATTCATTTTTTCCATCATGATTTGGGTAATCACCAGATCAAGTCCAGGGGATGGACCCGACGATAGGTCATCTTCCACATTTATGGATTTTGAGATGCTAACGTCTTCATTCAACCCAGGAAGGGACTGGCTCAGCAAATCTACGGGTTCGCTCCAGACAACGGGCGATCGCTCGTCCTCAATATCAATCATGGCCGTCCCCGCTGTTGCATCTTCCTGGACACTCACTTGAATCGTCCCTTCATCCATGCTAGAGATGGCAGAGGAAACTAGACTGATCAACACCTGCCGTAGCCAGCGACGATCGCCCATGACCTGAATATCCGGCGATGGCTGCTGGAGGGTCAGCCGCAAATTTCGGTTCATGGCCTGGAGGTGGGTCAGGCTGTCCAACTCACTCAGAATTTCGGCCAGGGACAAGGGTTCAAGATGCAGAGTAATAGTGCCCTCTTCCAATTTGGATACGTTGGTGGTGTCGTTCAAGAGCGCAAGCAGCTTTTGAGAAGCCGCATAAGATTGAGAGACGAATTCCCGTTCCTCTTCTGGGCTATCGCACAAATCGGTGAGGATCAACTGCTGTAAACTCATAATGCTGTTGAGGGGCGAGCGTAGCTCATGGGAGGTTCGGGCTAGAAAACCTGCTTTGAACTGACCCATTTCTAACGCCATGTGATAGGCAAGGGTCAGCCGCTCTAGCCTGTCGCGCATCGCATCATCACTCAGCGTACTGTCGGCAGTAGCGAGACCGGAGGGTAGGGGGGAGTAGCCCACGGGTGGGGCGATCGCCGAAGACGACGCTTCCTGAGACATTTCATCAGAGGCAGCGGCACCGGGTAAATGTTCCGTAGAAGACTCTGATGAATGCTTAGAGTTCGAAGTCAACTGAGAAACTCCCCAACCTACGACAATTCCAGTGGCAAAGATAAGCGGATAGGTCCAAATCATAGGTGATACTTTCTAGCCGAGTGGTGTAGACTGCTTGGGAACGAGACTTCAATCGTACGAGTTCATTCTTTATGAATCCAATTTTAATAAAGCGGCATTACCATGCCGTATCGCCACACCAGAGTTGAACTTTCTTGCACCTATGATCCCTGGTGCTTGGTCATTTTTAGAAACGAGGATAAATCCCTCGGGAATTCACCCTAATCGTTAGTGATGTCATTGCACTAGAATATGTTTCAGCTCAGAGAATATGCCCACGCTGATACAAATATCTACACGTCTGTTCTGTCATAGTTCAGGAACATGCGTCAAATCAGCGCAGTCAATCTGCTGCCAGATTAAACGACATTTTAAGGAACGGCTAGAGTCGAAGCGTTACAAATTATATCGAGTGGTTTAGCCATTCTAAGACGGTAGCAGCAGCGTGGAACTCATTCTGTTTATCGACATCGCTGAAGAAGGTTAATGTAAATGATCCGACTCAATAGGTCATGGCTATTCCATACCTACTAAGGTTCTATACTGCCACAGGCTACACCTTTAAAGGCTAAGTTTATGACCTAGCAAGGTATATACCGATTAAGGAGAGTTATGAATCATCTAGGTTGCAACGCGATAGCAGTGTAAGACGCTGAAACAGCTCTACACATGACCTGGCAAAGTTCTCAAATTCACAACGCAAAATAGGGGTTTGGGGCGCGC
>CAYXJG010000401.1:0-4921 GCA_964465285.1 uncultured bacterium | reverse complement strand
GCGATCGCCTGAGCGTTGATTCGGTGATGCTGGGATGGGTGTTTGGGTTACGCCGCGCAGGGCAGTCAAAACATCCGCATTCTATCCTGTGCAATTCCTGTGCAATCATGATGGCATTGTCCCAAAACTGAAACAGTTTCCACTATGCGGAGGAGAGGAGAGATTCATGGCAAAACTAATGTTGACCGTCCCCGATATGGCATGTTCTGCCTGCGCTGAAACCATCACAAAAGCAGTTCACGAGATCGACATGTCAGCCTCCGTTGAGGCGAATCCCGACACCAAAGCCGTGGCCATTGATAGCACCGCATCGGATGCTGACCTGAAGCGGGCGATCGCCGATGCCGGGTACACCGTAAACTAATTTACTAAGGAACTTGCAAGAACATAACGTACCAGGAGAAAGGCAGCGGGCGGTGCCCTTCTCCTGGTACGTTATTTAGCCGCAGACCCCTAAGGAATGAGAATTAAATAATTTGAACCAAGTTTGAGTGGAGTGGCGCGGCGTCGCTGTGCCGCGCCACTAAAATTGGATTTTGAGTAGGTCGGTACTAATAAACTCAACCTAAAAACCGGGGGAGCGCTCCTCCGGGGCGCTCCCCCGGTTTTTAGATTTTGAGGTTACTTATGCTGAGTTACTTATTTAATCCTTGATCCTCATAAATCCATGACCTGCCACCTATGACCACTGACTGGAGCTATTCCTACCCATCCCTGCTGCCGGGAACGCTGTTAAAGCGGTACAAGCGATTTTTATCGGACATCCAACTGGACACTGGAGACATCATCACCGCCCACTGTCCCAATACGGGGCCGATGACTGGAGTGTGTACTACAGGCAATCGGGTATGGGTGTCCCAAAGCGATAACCCTAACCGAAAGCTGAAGTACACCTGGGAGCTGATTGAAGCCCACGATACTGCACCCACATGGGTTGGAGTGAATACAGCGCTGCCCAACCGCGTGGTGCGATCAGGGCTGGAGGCAAAAATTCTGCCTGAGCTAGGCACATACGTCTCAATTCGCCCAGAGATGAAATACGGGAAAGACCAAAAGAGCCGCATCGACTTTGTACTAGAAGGCGGTGAGAAACCCATTTATGTAGAGGTCAAAAATACTACCTGGGTGCAAGATGACCTGGCGCTATTTCCCGATACGGTGACGGAGCGAGGACAGAAACACTTGCGGGAACTGATGGATCTGTTACCCGACGTGAGAGCGGTGATGCTGTATTTCATCAATCGGGAGGACTGCCCACGGTTTTCACCCGGAGACAGTGCCGATCCCGTCTACGGAGCGTTGCTCAGAGAGGCGATCGCCAAGGGGCTTGAGGTTTTGCCCTGTCGCTTTCAGATCTCGCCCAAGTCGATTCGCTATTTAGGGCTCGCCAACCTAGAATTGTAGGCAATCTGAAACCATTCGTTGACAGAACACCAGGGTAAATAATGGCGTTTCCTCGTCCAGGGGAAGCGCCATTATCCACATCAAGCGAGTCCATATCGAGAGAGTCTGTTGAATTCATGACGAGGGAACTGCCATGAATGAAATGATTAATAACCTAACCGGCAGCCCCATTGTCAGCTTCACTGTTTTGCTGCTGGTCATTCTGATTATTCCACCGATTTTTGAGCGGCTGCGCCTACCAGGATTGGTGGGACTGCTGGTGGCGGGAGTGTTTCTAGGAAGCAATGGCCTTAATATCCTGTCCGCAGAGAATGAGGCAATGGTCTTGCTCACGGAAATTGGCAAAATTTACCTCATGTTTGTGGCGGGGCTGGAAATTGACCTGGCGCTGTTTCGGCAGACCAAGAACCGATCCATGAGCTTTGGAGCCGCCACCTTCCTCATTCCACTCCTGGTGGGAACACTCATCGGCTATAGCTTTGGGTTTGGGCTCAATGCAGCGGTGCTGATTGGGTCGCTGCTGGCGTCCCACACCCTGCTGGGCTATCCCATCGTGCAGCGCCTGGGGGTAGTCAAAAATGAAGCAGTAACGGTGACTATTGGTGCCACCATTTTCACCGATATTGCTGCCCTGCTGGTGCTGGCAATGTGTATTGCCATTCATGCAGGTGAGTTTTCCGCAAGCGTTCTCATTTTCCAGCTTGGGGCACTAGCTGTGTATGCGGCAGCGGTGCTGTTTGGCCTGGACTGGGCGGGAAAAGAATATTTCCGGCGCACGGGGGATGAAGAGGGCAACCAGTTCCTTTTTGTGCTGCTGGCGGTATTTCTAGCGTCCGTGGGGGCTCAAGCGATTAATGTGGATAAAATTGTCGGCGCGTTCCTGGCGGGGTTAGCGGTGAATGATGTAGTGGGTCACGGCCCGGTGGAGGAGAAGATTGAGTTTGTGGGCAGCACCCTGTTTATTCCTTTCTTCTTTGTGGGTATGGGGCTACTGCTAGACGTGCCTGCCTTTGTGAATAATTTGGGTAGCAATCTGGGACTGGCGATCGCCATTGTTGCGGGATTACTGGCGTCAAAGTTTCTCGCGGCTCTATTCAGCAAAGTGGCCTTTCGCTATAGCTGGCCTGAAGCGATGACCATGTGGTCGCTGTCCTTGCCCCAAGTGGCAGCGACCCTCGCCGCAGCCCTGGCGGGACTCCAGTCCGGGCTGATTTCAGAATCCGTGTTTAACACGGTAATTATGCTGATGCTGGTCACGTCCTTGCTGGGGCCTCTGCTGACGGAACGGTTCGCCGTGCAGCTCCAGCCGCCCAAAGATGCGATTAGCACAGAGCCCTGGTGGGAATCCGAAGGTGACCCCGACGATGATGCTCTGCCAGAGGTGCTAGCGCCCCATTCCTTCACCATTGTGGTGCCCGTGTCGAATCCTCTGACGGAGCGCTACCTGATCGAGATGGCAGCGCTCATTGCCAACCATTCGTCAGGACTGGTGGTGCCCCTGGCGATCGCCAAAGCCCACGTCCACATGGATGAACCCCAACTCACGGATGCCCTCAAGCACAGCCATCGGTTACTCAAGCGGGCGATCGCCATCGGCAAGGAATTTAACGCCGATTTGTCCCCCGCCATTCGCATTGATGATGATGTGGCGGAAGGCATCAGCCGGGTTGCCCGCGAACAGTCTGCCAGCCTCATTTTCATGGGCTGGAGCGAAACCACCACCCTCAAGGCGCGACTTTTTGGCAACATCATCGACAGCGTATTTTGGTCGGCCCACTGTCCCGTCGCGGTGACGCGGTTACTGGACGATCCCAGAGAAATTCACCGCATCCTGGTACCCGTGAAAAGCATTACGCCCCAGTCCATTCGTTCGGTGCGGTTTGCCCAATTGTTTGCCCATGCGAATCAGGCATCGGTGATGCTGCTGCATGTGTGCGATCGCCGCACGCCGCCAGATCAGATGACTGAGTTTGAGTCCGCCCTCGACAATACCCTCAACCTGGACGGCCCCATTGTTCACTCCGACATTAAAACCATCCAGGCAGATTATGTGGCCCAGGCGATCGCTGAGATGGCAAAAGAATTTGACATGCTGGTCATGCGGTCAGCACGGCGGCGCACAGCAGGGGGCTTAGCCGTCAGTGACGTTACGACCCGCGTGATTCAGGAGGTGCAATGTTCCATGGTACTCTTTGGAGAAACCCACACCTGAGGGAGGGTTTCTACTCGGGGCACTGGCAGCCAGGATCTTGATTGTGGAACGGGATGCCATAGGGCAGCTCTAAAGAGGTTTCTAGCTTAAAAAGGTTTCTAGCCACGATACACGATTACCTCAAGCTCCTCCCACTTGCAAAGAGCTAGGCTAATGAGGGGAATGAACCAGAATCTTTGAGGAGACGTTGTGTCTAAAAACACACTCAACGATCTAAATTTCACACAAGATTGCATCGATCCTTTTGATGCCGAGAACTCTAATATTTGGGTCAAGTTAGAACATCTCGGACGATACTTATTCGCTGCCGATTTTTTAAGGCGCTATCGTCCCCAGAGAGTTGCTGATATTGCCTGCGGTATGGGCTATGGCGTTGCGGAATTGGCTCAGATTGCCGACACCGCGATTGCGATCGACCAAAGTCCCACCATCCTCAAAAAAGCCCAGGAAAACGTAGAGAATAACCCTAACTCCCAATCGGGTCACGTCAGCTTTTATGAACAGGACTTGGAGTCACTTCCCTGGCCTAGAGCCATCAGTCATCCTTCCTTGGAGGCCATTATCAGCTTTGAAACGCTAGAGCACCTGATTGAGCCAGAGTTAGTGCTGAATCAGTTTGCTCAAACTTTGCAAGACAAAGGATTTCTAATTTGCTCAGTCCCGAATACACTTTATGATCCAGCCGATGCTGTCGGTTTACCTGTCAACCCGTATCACAAGCAATTTTTTAGCTTTTCCACCTTTCGAAAGCTACTGGAAAAGCAGGGTTTCCAAGTGCTCTATCGGGCAGGGCAAACCACCGCCAATGTTCTTTTCAAACGAGAATCCCAACTCTTGAAACACAAAATGATTAAAGAGAGGCTAGGAGATTTCTCAGAGATTCATACCCCCGATCTGGTCCGTCATCTCACTTATCTACTGGCTTATCCCACCGTAGAAGATGTTGATGGTTCTTATTCCCTCATTGTCGTTGCCCAGAAAATCTGAACCCCAAGTGATCGGCAATGGTTCCAGAGACTCTGCTAGCTGAGCGCAGTCGCCGCCAAAACCTCGCCAGAATGTCCCCCACCCCCGTTGGGGCGGCAAAGCCAACAACTCCGCTCAGGGGATAGTGACCGTGATCATCCGCCGATCGCGGCCCACAACAATTGGGGCGAGTGCACCCTCAGCTTGAAACCTTGAATCACCCCCCCATTGCCATAAGCATCTAACTTCTGCTACCTAGCAGATCGCTGCGTCTGACGCCCTTTCAGCTAAAAGCTTTATCAAAAGCACACGACTTGGCAAAGTTCTCAAATTCACAAC
>CAYXJG010000400.1:0-5002 GCA_964465285.1 uncultured bacterium | reverse complement strand
CGCGCTCCGCGCGCCCCAAACCCTTATTCTTGCGTGAAACTTGCCAAGTCGTATAACCAATTTGCACACCGCTATAGAATGGGAGTAGATTGAGGGAAAATCAATGGTTGCCATGCCGGAATCCAGACTTATCGTACCCCCCCTAGAAAATGGCGATCGCCTGTCTCGCTCTGAGTTTGAGCGGCGGTATACGGCCATGCCGCATTTAAAAAAAGCAGAACTGATTGAAGGGGTCGTCTACATGGCATCGCCGCTGAGAATCAAAAGTCATGGGGAACCGCATGGTTTTTTAGCCACTTGGCTGGGAACCTACCAGGCGTTTACTCCAGGAGTCGTGGTGGGCATTGACCCCACAGTGCGGCTGGATCTGGAGAACGAACCTCAACCCGATGCCGTGTTGCTGGTGCCGGGGCGACAGGCAACAATTGGTGCCGATGACTACATCGAAGGAGCCCCAGAACTAATCGTGGAAGTGGCGGCCAGTAGTGCGGCGATTGATTTACATGACAAGAAACGGGCCTATCGGCGCAATCAGGTGCAGGAATATATCGTCTGGCGCACGCTGGAGAGGCAGTTGGATTGGTTTGTGCTGGAGGCGGACGAGTATCAGGCTCAACGGCTCGATGACCAGGACATTGTGCGGAGCCGCATCTTTCCGGGACTATGGTTAGCGGTGTCGGCGCTGTTGGCAGACGATATGACAACGGTGTTGGCGGTGTTGCAACAGGGAGTAAATTCCTCGGAGCATCAAACGTTTGTGGGCGTATTCCTCAAGGCGGGAAGTTTTCCCAAGGATAGAATCCAGGAGACAGGAGCCAGAAGCCAGCTCCCTCCTAAATTCTGACTCCTAGATTCTGACTCCTAGATTCTGACTCCTTGCCCATCCAGGATTTCCCGGCTTAAATTACAAGCCCGTTTGTGGAAGAAATAAGCCCGTAGTAGATATCCTTCGGATTATCGTTTTGCAGAGGTAAGACATGGCACAAGAATTAGTTGATCTGAGGCAGTGCATTCTAGAAAATCGCTACGACGATGCCCTAGCCTTATTGATGAATGGTTTCCATGGTTAGAAGAGGCGGTTGAAGCGGCAATTGCCCCTGCTAGCGTAGAGGTGTTGGGTGGCCAGTTAAACCCGGTTCAACTCGTCAACAAGTTGAACGAAAACTCGGTGATTACGGCTGCTCAGTCATTGCTAGAACTGACCTATCACTATTCAGGCAAAGAGCTACCAGCTATCATCATTGCTCGCTTGGCGAAACTAACAGGGGGACAAGAATGGCATACCGGGTGTTGGGCTGAAGGGCACGCAGAATGTCTTGGGGAATTTGTAGGGTGCCATTCTCGCTGATTTCGACGATTGCAGCCATTTCAGTGATCTCTCAAGTTCAATGGGATGGTTTAGGGGTCTACTCTGCTCATTATCTCTCATCTCCTGATGGCGTGACTGGGGGGATTTTTTGCAACCCTCACCCTAAATCCCAGGGCGGGAGAGGGACTTTGAATCCGGCCCTCCTTCTCCCATTTTGGGAGAAGGGGCTGGGAGATGTAGAGCTTGCGCTTCCCGAAGGGTGGGCAAACTTACAAAGCTGAGATGCACTCCAATCGACGGGTTGAATGGTGATGGAGAATTCTTCGGATTAGAGGGTGTTGACACGACTTGGCAAGTTTCACGCAAAAATAGGGATTTGGCGCGCGCTGAGCGCGCGCCAAATTCCTATTTTTGCGTTGTGAATTTGAGAACTTTGCCAAGTCGTACACAGTAGCCCAGCTTGGGAGAGAACCCTAAACAGATACTCTAGGCGACCTTTTTGCTCCCTAAGCCAATACAAGTGAGCGCCGATAGGGCAGCGAAGTTTCCCAAAATGAGAATTGCTAGATAGCCAGTCGCCTCGTGGCCCTGGGGTATAATCAGAACTAGTTCAGTCGGTCGCCACTCAGAGCTAGCCATGACGCAAGATCTCCTCAAAACAGCGACTCATACTATCGAGGTTTCAGACGAGCACCCCGATGGCATCGTCACGGCGCTTGATACCAGCCATCTTGTGATTGAAGACGATACCCCCGTGGATAATTTCCAATCGGCCCAGCAGCAACGGCTGCTGATTGACGCACTCTACAGTGCTCAGGCTATCCCACTCCCCTTCATTGCCGAAGCCGATGTTGGCGTTTTTTACCAACTCAAGGGTGACCCGATCGTTCCCGATGTGCTGCTCAGCTTGGGAGTCAAGCGGGCCGAAGACTTCTCCCAACGAGACAATCGCACCTACTTTGTTTGGCAATTTGGCAAAGTCCCCGATGTTTGCATCGAGATTGTGTCTCATCAGGAAGGCGGCGAACTCTCCCTGAGCCCAAGGTCTCAGCGCCGGGGCAAAGCGCGGGGCAAAAAAGACATCTATGCTCAAATTGGGGTGCCCTACTACGTGGTGTTTGACCCTTTGCGACAGATCCAAGGGGAGCAAGACATGCAGGGCGCTCTGCTGCGCGTGTGGACAATCTCTCCCACGGGCTATGCCGAACTCACCCCACCCTCAGGCATTGCCACCACCGGGGAATCCGTCTGGCTAGACGGCATTGGTCTAGGGCTGACCCTGTGGCAAGGCCCCTATGAAGAAGAGACTTCTAGACTCTGGCTGAGGTGGTGCGACTCGCAGGGGCAAGTTTTCCCCACCGGGGCAGAAGGGCAGGCCGCAGAACACCAGCGAGCCGAAACAGAACGCCAGCGAGCCGAAACAGAACGCCAGCGGGCCGATCGCCTTGCCGAGAAATTAAGGGAACTAGGCATCGACCCCGATACCCTCTAGGCGCTCTACCCAAAAGGGAGCAACGCCCCAGCCCTGGGCAAGGCGGCAAAGCGAGACTGAGGATTGTCGGCTAGGGAGATGCGATCGCCCAGCGTTTCGAACTGCATATCGAACAGGTCAGATAAGCCGCCAGGCAGTAGTTTCGAGTCGTTCTATCGAAGATAAGCGGAGGGTAGCTCATCGAAGGTGCCTTCCATTTCAACTCTGCCCTGGTTGAGTACAATAATGCGATCGCTTCGCTCTAGCACAGTGGGGCGGTGGGAGACAACGAGGTAAGTCGGCGTCCAGGCGATTTTGGATTTTAGACTTTGGATTTTAGATTTTGGATCTGGGTGTGAGTGGAGGGAAAAGAGGCGGGTCCAGAGTTTCTGCTCGGTTTCGATGTCGAGGGCGCTGGAGAGGTCGTCGAAGATGAGCAGGTCGGGTTGGCGAATCATCATTCGGGCGGCAGCGGCGCGTTGCAGTTGACCACCGGAGAGGCGCATTCCTCTGGAACCGATCAGCGTATTGAGTCCGTCGGGCATGGCGGCGAGGTCTTGATCGAAGACTGCAAGAGAAATTGCCTGTTGCAAATCCTCATCTTTGGAGTCCAGCCCTAGCAAAATATTGTCTCGTAGCGTTGTGCTAAAGAGCTGGGGCACTTGGGGAGTATAGGCACTGCGGGGTGGTACGAAAAACTCAGCGGGGTGTCTTACCTGTTCTCCATTCCAGTAGATTTCTCCCGATTGGAGGGGTAAGAGTCCCTGCAAAGCTCGCAGCAGGGTAGTCTTACCTGCTCCCACCTGTCCTGTAATGGCGGTAAAGCTGCCTTGCGTGAGTTGAAGGGACACATCCGTGATGCCTCGACAGGTGCCGGGATAGTGGTACGTCAGGTTCAGCGCGGTTAATTCTCGGAGGGATGATTCTGAATGGGCAGGCGTAGCGTGAGCAGGTGGAATGGTTGGTTGCCGTCCTATGATGGGCTGTAAATGGAGCGGATAGTGTGCCACGATAGCTTTGGCATCCTTTTGAACCAGCCCTTCCATTCGTTCGAAGGAGACTTCGCTTTGGCGAGTGAGGGTCAAAAATCCACCCAAAAAGCCCAGAAAATAGGTGACGTAAGACAAGTAATAAACGAACAGGGCAAAATCTCCGACGGTGAGGGGATTAACGGCTGATTGCATAGACTGGGCAGCCAACAACAGAATCAGTCCCGTCCCGATGCTTACCAAATTCTCAAAACTGGAGTTGAGTAGGGTAGTCAGCAATTGGTCGCGCACCATTAGATGTTGGCGGCGATCGCCCAACTGCCGCAGGTGATTCAAAACGGTCTCCTCCGCTCCGGCAACTCTCACCGCCTGTACGGCTGCAAACAGTTCTCCTACCATACCTGTGAACTGCTGTGTGGCCTGACGACTAGCACGACGGTAGCGTTTAATGCGATCGCTGATTTGATGGAGAATCACCGCGATCCCCATCAGCGGCAAAAAAACAAGTAAAGTTATCCTGGCATTGACACTAAATAACAAGGCTAATGAGCCAACGGCAAAGATGCCTTCACCTAGAATCTCATTGGTGCCCACCACATTGTCTTCAAGCTGGCTTGCGTCTTCCCGGAAAAAGCTGATGACCGCACCAGGGGAAACTGGATGATGAGATGTGCCGACGGTCAACGGTTCCGCACCGGGGCGCTGCATCAACCCCTTGAGCAAATTATGGCGCACCAAAGCACTCATGGTGAAGCGGTGCTGAGTCTTGGTGATCCGTCCGGTAAAGATGGCGGTGATGCGAGCCAAGCCAATGGCGAGGAAGAAGGCAATCCATGCCCAGGGAGACAGGCTAAACGAGGATTGATCGGTCAGGGTATTGAAGAATTCACGAATGAGAATACCAGGAACGGCAGGGAGTCCGGCGATGAAAAGCCAGAGCAGGGTATCCAACCAGTAGAGCCATTGAGCGTAGTTGATAAGGTGCCCAAGGAGATGCCAAATAGGAATACGATTCATGGATGCAAAAACTTGACTGTTGAAAACCCATTGCAATAATATAAACGCCTGTTAGCGTGCAAAAATCTACGCAGGCTAATGGCTCTAAGATACTTTTAGGTATCTAATACCATTTACTGATGTGCCGATAATATATCACTTTTATGTGGCAACCGTTATCAACTGTCTTAGCCAGCAATTCTCATTATGGAAATGTAGGGGACAAAAAGGTCGCCT
>CAYXJG010000399.1:0-5005 GCA_964465285.1 uncultured bacterium | reverse complement strand
TTCTGTCAATTTATAGCGGTGTGCAAGTTGATTAAGCACAGGTGAGGGGCGGCGCAGAGCGCCGCCCCTCACCTGTGCTGCACTTAATGCGCTTGCAAAGCACTATATCTGTCAATTTACACAACTTGGCAAGTTTCATGCAAAATAGGGGTTTGGGGCGCGCACTGCGCGCTCCAAACCCCTATTTTTGCGTTGTGGATTTTTGCGTTGTGGATTTTTGCGTTGTGAACTTGAGAACTCTGCCAACCCATAAATTTAAAGAATGAGGGCAAATCCCAATGGGATTTGCCTTGCTTCAGCGTCACAATCAGAAGCGTCACAATCAGACAGTCGGGGAATGGCCGCTCTCCGAGAGAGCACTCGCGATACTTCTCCGGTGACAGAGTAGCAGCTTCTACCATTAACAAAACCCTACCGGGTGCGGGAGTAGTCATCCTGGAACCGGACGATATCATCTTCACCCAAATATTGGCCGTTCTGCACCTCAATCAAAATCAGGGGAATCACACCTGGGTTCTCAAGGCGATGCTGGGTGCAGGGGGGAACATAGGTAGACTGGTTACTGCTCAGGAGTGTTTCATGTTCTCCGCACACCACCTTTGCCGTCCCCGACACAACAATCCAATGCTCGCTGCGGTGGTGATGCATCTGCAAGCTGAGGCGGTGTCCGGGATTCACCTCAATCCGCTTGATCTTATAGCCTCTCCCTTCTTCGAGAACCGTGAATGATCCCCAGGGGCGAAGTTCGGTTGCAGCAACATTGCTAAACGCCTCGGCAATGGCCGAATTGGTCTCTGCTTTGGGTGCTTCTTTCGCTTGAACCACAGCTAATTCTCCTTTGACGATAAATAGAAAAACAACATATCAAACAAGCGGTCAGATATAGAAATACAGGTGTTTCAGTAATCAAGTGTCGCTGTCATCGGGTGACATGAACTAGATGAATAGAGGATAAAAAGATGGGAGAGTCATGCTGTCGAATAGCATGTATGGCCTTACGGGCTTAGGTTCAAGAGTGTATCTTCCGCTGCGCGGGGAATACACTCTCTTCCAATGTCTTAACCTAAGTGCGTGTTGCTGTAATAATGCCCATCCGCACCTACAGACATGATGCCACTTACCATAGCAGATATATATTTGCGGTCATCACCCGTCAATTTGGAACTTTATTCATTTTTTAATAAGATTTCGTGGAAAATTCAGCAGATCTACCCGATAGAAAGTCTCTGAATCTCCCTGCTCATCCGATGGCTGACCATACCATCAAAGCCAATCGGAGTGTGAAGAAGGCATCATGACCCTATGCATCTTAACTCCTCATCGTAGCTGCATAGAGAGTTGCACCAATGAGCCCTACTTTAGGGTTGAGAACAACATAGACGGGAACATCTTCTAGCAATGGACTGACCCGGCCTTTATCCATAAACGCATCCATGAATTTACCAGACTGGATCAGCGACAGGTTTTTGGCTGCAATGCCCCCAGCGACGTAGAGTCCCCCATAGGGCAAGAGCTTTAGAGCAAGGTTGCCCGCCTCAGCTCCGTAGGCTGATACAAAAATGCCCATTGCTCTTTCTGAGAGAGGATCACGCCCTTCAGCAGCGGCGATCGCAATACTTGCCGCCGGGTCAACGCTTTTCTCAGCCAAGCCCAGTTCTCGTTCCCAGGTACGCACCACCTCAGCTACCTCCGACGATTCTTTTCCAGACTGGCGATCGCGCAAAAACTGGTAGGCGGCAACAATTCCCTGGCCTGACACCACCCGCTCGACAGAGATGCGCGTAATTTTCAACTTGTCACGCAGGTAGCTTAGTAGCTCAAACTCTAGCTGAGACCGGGGCGCAAAATCAGCGTGGCCGCCCTCTGACGGATAAACGTTATGGCGTCCATTTCGGTCAGGTATTAGAAACCCCTGACCTAAGCCGGTTCCTGCGCCAATTACAGCGATGGGAGCATCTACCGTCGCTGCTGTTTTCTGGAGAGGATAGATGTCTTCATCCTTTAAGCCCAATACACCATAGCCAATGGCAGCAAAGTCATTAATGAGGATGACCTGATCAAGGACCAACTCCTTTTTCAGGCGATCGCCCTCCAGGAACCAGGACAGGTTTGTTAACGAGGAGGTGTTATTAGACACAGGGCCAGCAATGGCAAAACAGGCGCGTTCAGGCGTTGATTCATTTCCCAGCTTTAGTTTAGCCTCTTCGAGAAACCGACGCACCATCGGCGCTAAATCGGGAAATTCACCACTGACATACTGTTCCTCATGCAAGAGCGTCATCGCGACATGGGACGCACTCTCGCTAGAATTTGCCTCAGCCAGCCTCAGAATGGTCTTAGTGCCACCAATGTCACCTGCAAGAAGAACGGTCATGGATTTGCTCCGCTAACGCTAATTTGAACTTACTTTTGAACTGATTAAATAGGTGAGCACAATTCATTATAAAATTAATACTCTGTATTAGAGCAGGTGAACTACTTTTTTAGAAACCCGCAAAAAAATAAAGCACTCGGAAAGAAGCGGCAAACTGCGCCCAGCGCCCCTCTCCTGTTACTTTATTTAGCCGCAATTTAGCCTCAAATCCCTCAGCACCTTATCAATGAGAAAAATGGCGTGACGATCATGGGACGATGATATTAAAAGAGTCTACCCAGAACAGTGAACACTATTCTTGCTCCCGCCCAAAGGCTAGTTTACCTGCTATTGGACTTGATGCCGAATCCCTACCAACGCGATAGTCTGCAAACCCTATTAAGAGGATGTTTGAGAAGTCCTCAGTGCTACTTCAGATCCCCCCTTGCCCCCCTTGAAAAGCTAATCCTGTAGGGGTTTTGTACGAGCCTATCAGAGAAGCACAGATACTTTGTTTGGTAGAGGACAGCGGAGGTGACATCGACTAAGCTGGTGCCAAAAGAAAGTTAGTGAGCCTCAGCCATGTCAGAGTTTAGCCAACTAAGTGCCTTCCGACCACAGGTAAAAAAAGCCTGAACAAAGCCTACGAGCTGACTTGCGACCGTCCGACGCTGTCCTTTTCGAGCTGCATGGGCAATAGTTTCAGGCAAACCGTTGCCGGGTTGTTTGCCAGGGATGAGATGAACGATTCAACGATGTTGTCTGGTCACGTAGCGGCGACGCGAGAGCGGGCGCAGGCGAGCGAGAGCGAGTATCTGATAGCGGCCCAAGACACGACGTACTATAACGACTCGGGTCAGGCGCAGATGTCGGGGCTCGGGGTGATCCAGGGCAAGGTGCGGGGACTGATGCAACACAACGTGTTGCTGATGGATGATGGGGGACTGCCGCTCGGGGTCATCAACCAACAGTACTGGACCCGAGGGGGGGCGATAGACTGGCCTGCTTCCCAGAAAGAGTCTCAAAAGTGGTTCAACGGACTCGCGGCCATTAACCAACAGGCTCGGGCGTCAAACAAACGTTGGGTGGTGACGGGAGACCGTGAGAGCGACATCTTTGACTTCTTCAAAGCACCGCGGGAGCCGAATGTCGACCTGCTGGTTCGGGTTTATCAACCGCGCCGGGTCGAAGTCACCCCGACTGGGATGGTCTGCCCCTTGCCCATGACCGGTGCCCACCTGGACGACTACGGTCATTATTCTGTGCAGATTGAGCGTCAGATAGACGGTAAGCGGCGCACCGTAGACCTGACCCTTCATCTGCAAGCCGCCACCGTTCAGGTCTACCCTCACAAAGACTTGAGCCCGGCTCGTCACAAGACTCAGACCCTCTCGCTGGTCGTGGCCACCGAAGTCACGTGTGTCGACGCCAAATCCCAAGCGGACTGCTTCAATGCCGATACCGCCCTGTCCTAGACGCTGCTCACCAGTCTGCCGATTGAACAAGTGGACGACGTGCGCCGCATTGTCCGATTCTACGCGTTGCGCTGGCGTATTGAACGACTGCACTTCACCCTCAAGTCAGGGGCACTCAACGTCGAAAAGCGACAGTTTGGCGATGTCCATACGTTGGTCAATGCCTTAACTTTCTATTCGGTGGTCGCTTGGCAACTGTTAGGGCTCACCTATGCCTTGCGTCAGGACCCGGAACAACCGGCTGAGAAGTTGTTTGACCCCGATGAATTGACCCTATTGCATCACCTGTCCGGCCACCCCGTTGACTCGCTGCGTCAGGCCACGCTCGCACTCGCTAAGTTGGTTGGCTTTGCCCCGTCTAAGAAGCAACCTTGGCCAGGGGTTAAAGTCTTAGCCACCGCCATTGAACGTTTCTTTTTTGTTAAACAGGGGGCTGCAGCCGTTTCCAAACCCCTACAGGATTAGCCCTAGGGAGCGGGGCTAGGGGTGAGGGTTTCCAAGCTTTGACTTGGGAAAAGGGGCAATCCATTCGCGACTTTGAAACGGTTGTGCAAACTCAATTCTTTGCCATGCCTCAACAGGCACTCACCGCTGCAGGGTGGCAGTTTGCCGATACTACTGACTTGCATCTGTTAGATAAAATTCGCAAAGCCGGAACACCGCTGGGCGAATACGTTAACAATCGGTTTTATTACGGCATTAAAACAGGTTTCAATCAAGCCTTTGTGGTCGATCGCGCTACCCGCGACCGATTAGTTGCCGAACACCCATCCTCCGCTGAAGTCCTCAAACCCTTCCTGCGCGGACGCGACCAAACCACAAACCACCATCCACTATCCACAAACCCTCAAACCCTTCCTGCGCGGACGCGACGTCAAACGATGGACAGTGGATTATCAAGATTTGTGGTTAATTTTTACCCGTCGTGGCATTGACATAAAAAAATATCCCGCTATTCAAAATTACTTACAACAGTTTAAAGATCGCTTAACTCCTGGTATCCCTGGCGGTCGTAAAGCCGGTAGCTATCAATGGTATGAAATCCAAGATAATATCGCCTACTGGCAGGAATTTGAGCGATCGAAGATTATTTATCCTGACATTTATAAGCATCAAAATTTTGCTTTTGACACTCATGGATTCTTCTCCGGAAATACTTGTTATTTCATCCCTACAG
>CAYXJG010000398.1:0-5016 GCA_964465285.1 uncultured bacterium | reverse complement strand
ACTTGGCAAAGTTCTCAAATTCACAACACAAAGATAGGGAGCAAAAAGGTCGCCTAAGGCGACCTTTTTGCTCCCTAAATTTCCATAATGAGAAGTGTTGGCAGCTTCCATTAGCCCTGAACGCCATCTTGGGCTTCCTGGGCGATGTGTTCTACGTCATCGCTCGTTAGGTCTTGCAGAATGGCGATCGCCTCGTCGCCTCCTAACCGATTTAATGCCTGCACCACCCGATAGCGCATCTGCCAATCGCTGCTCGTTGCAAAGGGACGGAGGAGATCAATGGCGCGGCGATCGCCCAGCTCTCCCAATGCGCCAATTGCGCTCGTTTTAATCAGATCATTATCTGATTGCAGCGCCTGTGCAAGCAAATCAAATCCTCGGGGATCGCCCAGTTCACCTAGAGATGCGACGATGCTCATTTGGATAATCCAATCATTCGTCTGGGTATAGACTTCCCTCAGGTCATCAAACAGCTCGGTTAGCTTCATGGCGCTGATAGAATCTGCCGCTGCCGCCCGGACATCCATCTCGGCATCTGTCAGCAGGCATTGCCGGAGCAGGGCAGATGCAGCCTCACGATTCTGATCCCCTACGGATGAAAGTTGACTCACCGCAGCGTACCGTACCCGCGCATTGCCATCGGTTGATGCTCTCATCAATAGCTCAAAGGAGATCGCTGGCTCTAGATACCGCATCTGATTGACGGCATGAATTCGCTTTCCGTAGTCTTCAGAGTCCAATAGCTCTCGTACTGAGTCGGGCGTAACATCCATAGCTTTTTCGGGGTTGTACTAAATTCCTGATTGATGCAAATTGGTGCCATCTGATGCAATAAAGATTCTGGTGAACCAAAGATCATTCCTCTGCATGGAAGTGAACTAACGGAGCGAACAGGTAGAATGCATCTTCTTCGAGGGGGTAGGGAGTTCCGTTATGCAGTAGAACCCATTATTCACCCTGGTGAGCGGCCATAAACCGTACAATGTCTCCACGGGTTAAAATGCCGATGACACGCTTCGATCCATCAATCACAGGCAGACGATTAATCTTTCGGCTGTGCATCATCCGTGCAGCCTCTCGAAGCGGCTTATCCGGTGCGGTGGTTACAACATCTTTAGTCATCACTTCTTGAACGGTTTGCCCCAAGGCTTTGTGGAGTTCCCGGTCGTAGGTTGCAGGGTTTTCCAGATAAATCACACTGTCGAGCAGCATGATGTAAGCGGGCGGTTTTACCCCTGTTTCTTGCCACATCAAATCTGTTTCAGAAATAATGCCGACCAATTTCCCATCAGCATTGATGACGGGAAGGCCACTAATATGATTTGTGGCAATAAGCTGAATCGCCTCTTTGAGCGGCGTATCAGGAGTGACCACGATTGGATCGCGGGTCATGATGTCGGAAACCAGAGGATCAGGGGTTGGCATAAGGATTAACTACAACGATTTAGCGCGGACAGAGGGGGCGATCGCATTTTGATCGCATTTCACACGAGCACCAGAGGTATTTCTGAGAAAAGGAAGAGGCCCTAGCTTAAACAATCTGTAGATTAAACAATCTGTACATTACTACAGATTTCTTAAGAGCAAGAATTAAATAATTTAGTGAGTCGGTACTAATAACCTCAACCTAAAAACCGGGGGAGCTTCCTGGAGGGCCGCTCCTCCAGTTTTTAGATTATTTACGCTGGATTACTTTGAACCTGATTGTAGTGGCGTGGTGCGACACCACAATTGGACTTTATTTAATCCTTGATCCTTAGAAAATATGAGAGGATACCCTTTTTATTTTAAGGAATCATGGCTTTCTTCCGTCCAGGTGTCATAGCTCGTAACACGATTTCATAAAACTGAACCCTACAAAGCTGAACTACAAAGCCACCGATTTAGAGAGAGTGTTCATGTCTAGAGTATTCATGTTTAGAGTGCTCATGCCGCAGGGATAACGGCATGAACGTCACGACGGACGGTCGAGACGGGCAGGTAAGACCAAGAAGGAGCGTATTTTCCATGCTACAGGTATTCAGTTAAGGGTCTATTCACCTTTTGAACTATTTCAGGGGAATGACCGTCACCCACTCTTTGTAATCGGCGGATCGGTTCTCAGTAATAGCAATCAGCTTATCTCGGAGCCGAGTCGTGATGGGCTTCTCGGCAGGCATGTCATAAATTTCGATACGTTTCACAGGCGTAATCTTGGCTGCCGTCCCACTCAAGAAAACCTCATCAGCAATGAATAGTTCCGACTTATCGATAGGCCGCTCAGTGACGGGAATCCCCATGTCTCGTGCCAGGGACAAAATGCTCTCACGGGTGATGCCTTCGAGGATATCCTGCTCTAGTCCTGGGGTAATCAACTGCCCATTTCGGATGGCAAAAATATTCATGCCTGTGGCTTCGCATACTTTGCCCTGGGAATTCATCAAGATTGCCTCGTCAAACCCTGCCTGTACAGCTTCTGTTTTAGCGAGGGAGGAGGTGATGTAGGCTCCGCTAATCTTGCCCCGCAGGGGCAGACTACGGTCTTCCTGCCGATACCAAGAGCTAATGCGGCAGGAAACACCATTAGGAGAGAGGTAATCACCGAGTTCTAACCCATAGACAAAGAAGTTTTTCTCAACATTGTGCAGCCTCGGTGCGATTCCTAGATCGGAGGTGTACACAAAAGGACGGATATAAAATGAGGTGTTCGGACTGTTTTTCTTAACAAAATCAGTGATGACAGACTGAATTTTGTCCGTTGGCAAATCATAGTTGAGAAATCTTGCGCTAGCACTGAGGCGCTGGCAGTGTCGGTCAAGCCTGAACAGAAGGACTTGGTCAGGATTTTGAGGATCGGGCAGTCCGCGAAGCCCCCCAAAGGCTCCGGTGCCGTAGTGGAGGGCGTGGGTTGCAATAGAAATTGTTGCCTCCGCGAAGGGCACAAATTGCTGTTCAAAATATGCGATGGGTAAAAACGTATGCATAACCGGAGTTCAAAGAATCTGTGAACACGACAACCGAAACTAGCTAAATCTAATGGCCCTTTGCCCTCAGCCTGTCCCGAAACCTAACCTGATACATTTTGTGTGGATACCCGATTGTAAAGCGTTCTGAACACATTCGCGTCACTTCTTAACCGTTTTATATTCTCAAACTTTGTGCAAGTCTTGCATCATCCATTCAGCAATTCTCATTTTGGGAAACTTCGCGCCCGATAGGCGCTCACTTGTACACGACTTGGCAAAGTTCTCAAATTCACAACGCAAAAAATAGGGGTTTGGGGCGCGCTCCGCGCGCCAAACCCCTATTTTTTGCGTGAAACTTGCCAAGTCGTGACTTGTACAAATGTAGGGGGTAAAAAGGTCGCCTGGGGCGACCTTTTTACCCCCTACATTTTCGTAATGATAATTGCTGTCATCCAGTGCATGGCGGGGGAGCAGGCTACGCCCGCTTCTCTCAAGCATGCACCAGTCGCAATTCTTAACCTGAGTTCGGGTTAAGCGTTTTTTAGAGGCGGACGCAGTGCGTCCGCCTCCAAGAGTCGCATTCTGTCGTCCGCATCGCGGACGACAGAATGCGATTTCGAGCTTATCCCGAATTGACGTTAATTCTTAAGGATGAACTACTCGGGCACTGAGGGAGGAGGAACATCAAACGTTGCAATGACTGGACGGTGATCGCTCTTGAGGGAATCATCGGGACAATATCCACTCTGGGGATCAGCATACAAAATGGTGGAATCTTTTACAGCCCAGTTCATGGCCTGATTACCCACAAAAATGAAATCCAAGATAGTGTTGTACTCGCTGCTGCAATGACTTGCCACAAGAACCTGAGGACGAATCCACTCAAATAGCTCGCTTTGGGTCATCAGGTCAAAGCCGCGATCGCGCGTTCCTCCGTCCCCCTGGATGACGTCGAAATCAAAGTTATAGTCTCCCACAGCGATAATAGGGAGGGTTTGAGTTTGTGCCCAGGCATTCAGCATTTGCGCCTGTTCATGGCGTAAGTCCTCTTTAGATCGATACAGGTGATTCACCACAAAGAGAAATTCCTGACCGTTGGCACGAACTTGAAAATGGGTGATGAGCGCCGCACGGACTCGCCCCCCAAAGCTGAGGGCATCTAGTTCATCAGTGCCTAGTTCTTTGAATAGCTCTGGGTTGTACACGGTAGCGAGGCGATCGCCCCCACCCGATTGACCTAAAATAGAGCGAAAGTCATCCCCTTCACCAGCTTCCGCTCCCTCTTCTAGGATTCGTAGCCATTCTGCATTTTGTACCTCAGAAAGCCCCCAGATATCGATGCCCTCTAGAGGAGCAATGTACTGTTCGGCAATCACCCTTGGGTTTGCGTCGCCAGATTCCACATTAAGTGCAGCAACCGTAATTTCTACTGAGGTATCCGTAAAGGCCGATCCTTGAAATGAGGAGGCATATCGAAGCATCGGTTGCACCAGCACACAGGAGGATGCCCCCATACTCACCCCAAGACCTATACCAATAATGCATCGGCGCTGCCAGATATGTTTCATACTCCTGTCTGGGTAGCGGTTATTTCCGGATTTCCTCTGAATTCAACCGAAGAGATTGAATATTGACAGTGTTTGACCAGTGCCCGGTAAGCATTACCCCTTACCGGGTTTTACTATTGGTAGTGTATCTGCAAAACCTTTAAATTCAACACTCCGGCTCCCTCAATTCAAACGAAACGTTTTTGCGCGGTCAAAATGTCTGAAACTACTGCATATCACCTCAGCGATACAGCGTAGAGAGATTCGTTCAGTAGCTTGGCACAATTATAAAACCAGATATAGAACCCTGCACCGCCGGTACAGCAGACGGTGCAGGGTTCTACAGGTTTTATAATTAACGATGCTCACCCACTTACCTTCATAAAACGTTGAAGTTTTCTCCGAGAAGAAGAAAGTACAGCAAGCAGGCGGAAGCACAGATGCTATGCTTCCGCCTGCTTATGTTTTACGACTTGGCAAAGTTCTCAAATCCACAACGAAAAAATAAGAGCTTGGGGCGCGCT
>CAYXJG010000397.1:0-5041 GCA_964465285.1 uncultured bacterium | reverse complement strand
AGCTCCCTCCTGAATTCTGACTCCTAGATTCTGGCGCCTTGCCCATCCAGGATTTCCCGGCTTAAATTACAAGCCGGATTTTGCACGGGGAAAACTCTGCGCAGCACCCAGGACTCCACCCATGCAAAAACATGACTTGGCAAGTTTCACGCAAGAATAGGGGTTTGGGGCGCGCTCCGCACGCCCCAAACCCCTATTCTTTCCTTGTGAATTTGAGAACTTTGCCAAGTCGTGTATGGAAATTTAGGGGGCAAAAAGGTCGCCTCAGGCGACCTTTTTGCCCCCTAAACCGATACAAGTGAGCGCCTGTAGGGCGCGAAGTTTTCTAAAATGAGAATTGCTGAAGATGGCTTTCAGTGGGGTTCTTAGGACAAAGGAGAGTCATCCACAGCATCCTGGGGAGGCGGAGTCGTTAAAACGCGCTGTTGAGGCGGATGGTTTTGCCCGTCGCTGTGGTCTGAATCAGCGTTTTCTGTGGAGGAACCTGATTGCTGACCAGCAGTGTCTTGTCCTGTCTCTGAATCTGAAACGGTTTCGCCGCTATCAGCATTCGCATTGCGATAGCTATAGGAGTAAAGAGTACCTGTCCGATTGACGGTAATAGGTTGCTGCTGAACTTCATAAATGTTTCGGCTTGGTGCATCAGCAGTCTTAGCCTGCGGCTCATCTGGGTACTGGTTTTGGGCGGCATAATCTGGAGCGGCATGATCGGTCTCGCCATCCCAGTCCTCCCAAGCTGCCTCATCATCCAGGTCTATGACGCCTTCACCCTCTTCTTCCCCCGGAGACTTTTCATATTTAGAAGCACGGGTCGTTTTTATGGGTCGCTCAACAGTGGCGTACTCGTCATAGTCGTCATAGTAATCATCTTCTTCGCTGTAGCGTACATAGTCGGTGTAATATCCAGCACTGTCTTCTAGGTCATCATCACGGTTGTATGAACTGCCTCCAAAGGCATCTGCTTCATCTTCTGCCTCTCTGACTTCATCGCTCCCACCATAGTCATATCCTGAGTCATATCCTGAGTCATATCCTGAGTCTGCATTGCCGTAGGCATCATCTCCAGGGTAGGGGGCCTCATCATCGATCGGTATAGCTGCTACAGGGTCATACTCTCCTTGATAAGATGCATTCCGATGAAATTCGTCCGAGTCTTGCTGATCGTCATAGGATTCTGCTTGATAAGGTTCCTGCTGATACGAGTCTTCTGGGTAGAGAGTGTCGTTGTAGCGATCGCCACCCCGATCGCCTAAACCTCCTGTCCAGGAGGACTCCTGAGGGTCGGCATAATAAGGGCTATCGTACTCCTCGCGGGCATAGTCGTCAGGGGCATAGGCTTCGCGGGCATAGGCTTCGCGAGCATAGTCCTCGCGGGCATAGTCCTCGCGGGCATAGTCCTCGCGGGCATAGTCCTCGCGGGCATAGGCTTCACTCACGTCATCACGCCGAGCATAATCGTCCCGACTAGCGTAACGATTATCATCATAGGGAAGGCGATCGTCATATCCCTGCCTGTCGTTATAGTCTGATTCGATCGCCCGATCATCCTCCTGCTCGTCACGCCAGTCATTGTGATAGCCACTCCAGTCCTGCCAGTCACTATCATCAGAGTCTTGGATGACTGTTTCCCGAGGGGAGACTGTTGTTCTTGTTTCCGTGGAGGGTTCTGACGTTGGGCGATCGCCGCCTGCATACCTTTGCGGCTGATTTTTCTGCCTGTCGCCAGATTGTCTTGGTGGAATCGCCTCTTCATACTGGTTCCAATCATCCCAGTTAGCCCGTTTCAGGCTGAACTGATCCCAATCCTGCAACGTTGGTGAGCTGGATGATGTTGAGGACAAAGATGAAAAGAATGAGGTGCGTTTTTTCTTCTGAGAGTCATTCTGGTCGTCGTTATTTCGGTTGAAAAAGCCTGTATTGGACGTAGACTTTGTGGATGAGTCCGGTGGAGATGCCCCTGGACGCGCACTGGACGGGCGATCGCCCTCTAGATCAACAACTTGCCAGTCTTCCTCATCGTCAGATGCTGCATCGTCTGTGGGGGGACGATAGCGGGGGCGATCGCTGTAGTAGTTGTCTTGGGGGGGACGAGGCGGCGCGCCCGTGATTTGAATCAGTCCAGCAATGATGAGGGCCGTGAGCGCGCCAGCGGCGATCGCCCCCAGCAGCCATACCCACAGAGGTAGTGCGATGGTTTCGCTGCCCAAAACCACGAGGGGCACTACAGGGGACGCATTCTCTAGAGCGAACACGGCCAGTCCACCTATGACAACGACAAACAGAACTAGGTTTCGGATCGACATAACACGCATTGTCTATGACCTTCCCAACATGGATGAAGTATAGACTGTTGAGGCAGGCGGACGTACTGTGCCCACCCAGCTAATTCAACCCCGATTCGACTAAGACGCTCCTAGTATCGGAAGGCAGAAGTCAGAAGGACAAAGGCAGAATGGGGATTCTTTATGTGCCAGAGTTCTGCCTATCAAAAACAGTGGGGCTATTTACGCCATCGAGTACTAATCTTAGTTTGGATCAGAATCTGCCGATTTCAAATGGCCTTTCCAGCGATTGAGCGGCACACAGTCGATATCAAACTGGTCGAGGGCACGGGCTACTACAAAATCCACTAAATCATTCACCGTTTGGGGCTGGTGATACCAGGCTGGAATCGCAGGCACAATTCGAACCCCTGCTTCTGCTAATGATGTTAAATTTCGCAAATGAATCAAGCTAAAGGGAGTTTCTCGCGGCACCAAGACGAGCGATCGCCCCTCTTTCATCTGCACATCTGCGGCGCGTTCGAGCAGGTCAGAACTTAGCCCCGCTGCCATTTTGCCGACGGTGCTCATGCTACAGGGGATGATCAGCATTCCCAGGGTTCTATACGACCCACTAGCAATCGTCGCCCCGACATCTCCCCAGGGATGGCAGTGGAGTTTCCCTCTAAATTCAACTCCCGCCTGTTCGCGCCAGAAGTGTTCTTGCTGGACAGTATCGACAGGCATCCGAATGCTCTGTTCCGCTTGCCACACCATGTATGTAGATTTGGATGCGACGAGTTCAACGGCATAGTCAGCTTCGAGTAAATATTTAACCGCACGAACGGCGTAGATGAGGCCAGAGGCTCCAGTAATGCCGAGGATGAGAGGACGAGAGGACGAGGTAGAATCAGGCACGCGAAAGTTAAAACGAGATTGCAATGGGGATGTGCTGCACAGAGCCATTAGTAAAGATCCTAGAGCAGCGATCGCCCTCTTTATCATAAACAACTGCCGTCATGCCTGGTGGACGGATGCACAAACGCCCGCCTCGTATGTCTTGTGAGGCGGGCGTTTGAGTCATTTTAGGCGACACGTTGCATGGCTGACATCACGCCATCAAACGTTCATTGCTGTACATTCCCTTGAGATTCAGAGGCTTGCAATAAAGGCTTGCTTCCAAATGTTGAGTGCTTTGCTTCTACCGGGCGATCGCCCTGACCGGAGGTGGATTAATTTCAGGCAATCATCTCAAACGTCCAAGTTATTCAGAACTCCCCAGTTCTGGACAGTTAAATACCATGTATGAACGGGCTGCTCGCCGTGTCCGCTCCGGATCGTGGGAGCGGAGATCAACCACAGAAACCGCTGCGGGTAGTCTGCCATAGAGATCCTCGTCAGGAAGCTGTTGTAAAATACCTGCCACGTGATCTAAGAGCGATTCAGTCATGTGCAATCGGTTAATTCCAAAAAAGTTGTCAGTCATTGCCCAAGCCTCAGAGAGTTCGTCGCTATCTATCAATAATTTATCCGAAACCTATCCAAAAATCTCATCAGGATTTTACATAGATGGAAGCCTCTCACGTTTGCAGATTGATCCATCTTGCTTTGTTGGATGGCTAGGCGGCGAACAGCCATTCAGCAAACGGCCATTCAGCAAACGGAAATGCTTCTAGAGAGACTCTAATCGCTGTCTTCTACGCCTACAATAAGTCTAACCTTTGGAAGTTCCATTAAATGAGGCGTCATTGCATTTGAAGCCTTTGTAAATAATTGCCCCAAAAGGACGTTTAGAAAATTTCTATCATCAATGGGTTTATTCAGTCCATCAATATTGAGGACGCCAACGGATTTGGTTTTCTGCCGAACAGGGTCGTAAACATTAAGCGGCGTCGATAAAATCCACCGCAGTTGTGGATTGATCAGTTTGCGCTGTTCTGGACTCAGACGATAGAAATCATCCCATTCATAGATACCCTGCTCACTGACGTTGGGGGCTGCCACGTGGGGCGTTTCTTCAACGAAAACCATTCCAGTCGCACCCTGACCCGGTCGAAAGCGAATGCGCTCATCTGAGTCGCCCTGCATGTTGATCTGGAGTCGTTCGCTCATCTCTAGCCAACATACGTAGCCATCTCCTGCAGCGGTGTAGTTGGGCAGAAAAATGTTCGCCCTCAAGTCATCCGGCTGTATGCCGAGACTGCTGTTTTGATCCGCGATAACAGCAAAGATTTCGTTGCGCAGATTATTCAATTCTGACTTCAGCGCACCAAGCGCATCTGAACTAATAGGATAGGCCAGCACAAGTCTATTCCAGGTTGGTCGAGTGGCAATAATGCCCGCCTTCTGACTTGCCTGTTGGGATTGAGCGATTCCATTGAACAGAAATAAGTCAATGGTGGCAAAGAACAGGAATGCGATGAAACTGGCGAGCACCAGGGTTTCATTGCCGGGGGATTGAAAAAGACCGATGAACACTACCAGAGATGCAAAGGAGACAATGGCAAGGATAACGACAACCCCCTTAAGCGGGGCAGGGGCATCTTTAAATGCGTCTAGGGCGTAGGTAATGCCATCAAAGGCAAAGCGCCCCCCCTTCGAGTTAGCGTTGGGTTGAGGTGTCTGAGATCCTCTTGTGTTCATGGTGCTGTATCAGGCAGGTTTTGTGAGGCAATTAACCCAATTCAAGTTGGGCCCTTGGGCACAGTATTGATTCGGTATTGATTAAGGGACTGGCAAGAAAATAAAGTACCCGGAAAAGAGCAGCGGGCTGCGCCCGC
>CAYXJG010000396.1:0-5059 GCA_964465285.1 uncultured bacterium | reverse complement strand
GCAAGTACCCAGAATGTACGCAAGTCTTCGACATCTAGTATCGGAAGGCAGAAGGATGAAGGCAGAATGGGGATTCTTTATGTGCCAGGAGTTCTGCCTATCAAAAACAGTGGGGCTATTTACGCCGTCGAGTACTAGGGCGATCGCCTTGTCCTATTTGTCTGAGAAACGGGTGGGTTGGTCGGGCTGCTCAGTGGCGTGGGGCGGCTGTACCCGCTCGACTGCTAGGGAAGCTCGTCCGCGCTGGGTTGGTTTTTTCAACCAGCGAGACCAGCGGGGGTCATGAAGCAGAGTGTAGAAGCAAGGAATGACAACCAGGGTTAGTACCGTAGCAAGGGAGAGCCCTGAGAATACAACGATACCCAGGGGCTGCAAAAATTCTGACCCTTCACCCAAGCCCAAAGCCAGCGGAAAAATGCCCAGCACGGTTGTGATGGTGGTCATGAGAATGGGGCGAAGTCGTTGGGGAGCAGCCATGAGAATTGCCTGGACGGGCGTTACCCCGTTGCGGGCGCGAATCTGATTGGCCAGTTCCACCATAATGATGGCGTTGTTGACCACAATGCCCACGAGCAGCACCGCTCCCACGATGACCGTTGCACCGATTGCTGTTTGAGTTACGTACAGCCCTAAAATGCCTCCAGCTAGTGCCAGGGGAACCGTTAGCATAATCACCAGTGGGTCGATGAGCGAGTTGTATTGCACTGCCATCACGACAAATACGAAGAAGGCGGCTAATCCTCCCAGCAGTTTCAGAGATGCCTGGAGTTCCTGGTTGGCGTTGGCGTTGAAGCTGGGCAGCAGGGATACGCCTTCTGGCAATTCAATCTCCGCAAGCACTTGATTCACCTGCGCCAGGGCATCGCTCAGGCTAGCATCCTCAGCCAGATTACCCTCAATGAAAAACACCTCTCGCTGGTTGATGCGCTGAATTTCTCCGGGAGCAATGTCTGTGCGAATGTCGGCAATGTCCCCCAAGCGAATAGGCTGGTTGTCCGGGGTGAAGAGGGGAATGGCTTGTAGCTGATCCGGACGCTTCACAGAACCTGGGGCAAGCTGGACTTGAATATCCACCAGGCGATCGCCCCGCTGCAGTTGGGTAGGAACCGACCCGTTCAGAGCCGTTTGTATGGTGTTGCCAAGATCTCGCGCAGACAAATCTAAATCTGCCACCCGTTCCCAGTCTGGGCGAATCTGGATCTCGGGCTGGGGTTCCTCAGCGTCGGGGCTAAAGCGGGCGAGGGGCACCTGCTCGCCCAGGGTTGCTAATACGTGCTGTCCTGCTTGCCGGAGCAGGGTAGAATCCTGCCCCTGAAGCCCTACATCAATTTCTGCCCGCACCGGAGAATTTGTCAAAATGAGTCCCCGAACTGATTCGGGGTAGATTCTCATGCGGGTATCCACCAGCGGAAGTTGCTGAAACAGACCATTCATACGCTCGACGTAGGCGGTAATGTCACTGCCCGGTTTTAGCGTGACAGTTCCTCGTCCACGCAGGGCGTTCACGCTAGTCGAAGACCCAAACAGTGAGCCCCCCGCCGTCGTAAAGATATACTCAGTCTCTGGCTGCTCTAGCAACAGCCGATCAATCTCTTCCATGACGCGGATATTGTCTGCAATAGGTGTTCCAGCGGGAAACTGCACCCGCACGCCGGCCTGACCTGTGTTGATGCGGGGCAGAATTTCCTGGGGAATCTGGCTCACCATCCAAAAACTACTGCCGCCAAACAGGGCGATCGCCCCCACGATGACCCATACTCGATGGGTCAATATCCAAGACAAGCCCCTGCCATACTGAACCGTGAGCCCTTCCATCCGCTGGCCAAACCACTGAATCGGAGTCAGTCTGTGAAAGTGGCTAGAACTAGGAATCGCCAGCAGCCGGGATGCCAGAGCCGGTACGACGGTCAGCGCCACAATCAGTGACGCTGCGACCGCAAAGCTAATAGTGAGAATCAATTCGTTAAACAGGAGAGAAATGAATCCCCCAATCAGCAAGAATGGAAGTACCGCCACTAGGTTTGTTGACGTGGACGCCAACAGGGCCGACTCCAGCTCTTGACTGCTTTCCTCCGCTTGCTGAACCGCTTGCTGAGCCGATAGCTGGGGCGAGGGCATAGGCGATCGCCCATTTCCATTTTCATGGCCTCCAGTGTCCTTCTGCTTAGCCATGCCGTTGGCAATATTCTCTAGCATCACGATGGAGTTATCCACCACGATGCCTACTCCAAGGGCTAGCCCTCCCAGGCTAAATACATTCAGGGAGAGGCCGAATACACCCATCAGAATCAACGCCGACAGCACTGCCAGGGGAATCGCCAGCACAATAATAACGGTCTGCCGAATGGAGCCAAGGAACAGCAGGACGGCGATCGCCGCCAGGGTAGCTCCCGTTAGTCCGGCGATCGCCACGTTTTTGATGGAGTTGCGAATGAATCGGGACTCGTCCAGGGTGGCAGTCATGAGGAGGTCGTCGGGCATCACCCCAGACTGCTCCAAGAAGGCTAGCTTTTCCTTCACTGCATCCACCACCGTCACCGTGTTGGCACTGGGCTGCTTCTGAATGCTGACCTTCACCGCAGGCAGACCATTGAGGGTGACGAAAATACGCTGCTCTTCAATGCCATCAACGATATCTGCCACATCTCGCAGGTAAATCTGCTGGGGTGGGTTGGTGTTTTCAACGGCGATCGCTACATTCCGAATCTCATCTGCTGACTCAAATCGGCCCACCACTCGGGTCAGAGATTCGTCAGAACCGCCTCGGATGCGCCCGCCAGAGGTGTCCTGGTTGCGCTCATCCAATGCATCCAACACATCCGTCAACTCGACGCCCACAGCCTGAAGCCGCTGCAAGTCAATGTTGACCTGAATTTCTTCCTGCACGCCCCCAGAAATGTCCACATTGGCAACTCCCGGAACTCGCACCAGCTGCCGCGCCAATTCCTCATCGGCGAACACCCGTAGGTCAACCCCCTGGAGGGATTCAGAGGTCAACGCCAGTTCATACACCGGCAGTTGGGACGGCTCGAATTTAAACAGCCGAGGCTCGTCAATGGTGTCGGGCAACCGTTCCCGTGCTCGGTTCAGGGCTGCTGTGGCATCATTCAACGCCTGGTCGATGTCACCCCCCGGCTCAAAAAACAGATCAATGGCGACCCGTCCCTCCCGCGTGCGGGAAAACACATTGACCACACCCTCTGTAGCTGACAGTGCCTCCTCCAATGGACGGGTCACTTCATCAATCGCAACCTCTGGTGCCAGTCCTGGGGCATTCAGCCGCATTCCAATGCGCGGGTAGGTGATGGACGGCAGCAAGTCCACCGGAAGCCGCGAAACAACGAAGAATCCCAGGACGACAACGGCGATCGCCAAGACCAGTGTTCCGATGTGGCGACGGATGGCAAGGCTGCTGAGGCTAAATTGGGATGGGGTGGGTGGCATGGGGTGGGTGAGTGGATGGGTGGGGATTGTGCTGATGGGTAGGCAGAATATTTTGTACGTCAACGCAGTTCAGCTTTTATGACTCTGACAAAATACTCCGCTGCACGGGCTGCCCTGCTGTAATGTCGCTGTCGCTGCGAATGATGTAGGGCTCACCCGGTTCCAGGCCAGAGAGAACTTCAACGATGCCATTGGCGCGATCGCCAATCGTAACGGGGCGGGGTTGGGCAATAGCCTGGCCGTTCTTTTCAACGAGGATAAAGAGAGTTGGAGATTCAGAAACAGGTGTGCCATCGCCATCATCACTGGCGGCATTACTGGCGGCATTGCTCTGGGGCGTAAGGGCAAGGGCGCTTTCAGGGACGGTAATGGCTTGCTGGGTCGTGGGAGCAAACGTGACCCGCGCAATCAATCCGCTGCTGATTTTCTGGTCGGGATTAGGCAGGGTAATTTCGACGGGGATGAGGCGGGCAGAGGCATCGGCAACAGGGGAAATGCGGCTGACACGCCCCGAGAACGATTCGCCGGGAAAGGCGTCAAGTTGGATGTCGGCGGGTTGTCCCACTTGAATTTGACTGCGATCGCGGTCTGCCATCTGAACCATGACATGAACTTGACTCAAATCTCCAAGTTGCAGAACATCCTGGCCCACTTGCACCACATCACCAGGGTCAGCCACCCGCGTCAGCACAGTTCCCGGAAAGGGGGCAGTGAGCTGGGCATAGGACAGCCGTTCACGGGTCTGGGCAAGGATGGCTCGCTGGGACTCCACCCGGCGCTCGGCGGCGGCGATCGCCTGCTCTCGGGTTCTCACCAATTGCTCGGTAGACTGGACGGTTTGCTCAGCTATACGGACAGCGGTTTGAGCCTGTTCAGCAGTTTGTTCAGGAATGGCTCCGTCATCGGACAGGGCCACAAGGCGGTCGGCATCAGCCTGGGCTTGATTTAACTCAGCGATCGCCTGTTCTACCTGCGCCTGGGCATCGGCAACCTGCGCCTGCGCCTGGATAACGAGAAATTCGCGGGCAGCGAGTTCTGCTTCGGCCTCAGCCACCGCTGTGCGGAGAATGTCGTCATCCACTTGGCCTAGCACATCCCCGGCTTGCACCCGATCGCCCACATCGGCAGGGAGACTGAGGATTTGCCCCGCCGTTTGCGATCGCACGGTGATCTGTTGCACAGGCTCTGTCGTCCCGGTATACGTCACGGCATCGGTGAATGCGCTGGACTGGGCAATGCCCACATCGACGATGACAGGTTCTGCATCTTCAGCAGCGACGGCAGGTTGCGATCGCCCCGCCTCAGGAGCATCAGCAGAGCAAGCTGTGGATAGCGTCAAACCTACTGACGTCAGCAAAAGGATGGAAAGTAGCTGAGGCATTACGCGCAAAGCAACCCTCGTCTCAGCGTAGGGCGTTACCCTGTGCTCAACCCATGACATACGGCGTGAACTCCCCAAAAATTATCTGCGGTCATCAGCTCAACCCAATCCCACTGAATGCACCAGAGGTTTCCCTACGAGAAAACTCCAGATCCCAATTTGGTCAGGGTACATCGTTATCTTAATACTACGACTTGGCAAGTTTCACGCAAGAATAAGAGTTTGGGGCGCGCT
>CAYXJG010000395.1:0-5075 GCA_964465285.1 uncultured bacterium | reverse complement strand
TAAAGTACCCGGAAAAGAGCAGCGGGCTGCGCCCGCTGCTCTTTTCCGGTGTCTTTTTTAGCCGCAGATCCCTTATGAAAATTTAGGGGGTAAAAAGGTTGCCTGATGCGACTTTTTTGTCCCTTAAATTTGTACACACGACTTGGCAAAGTTCTCAAATTCACAAGGAAAGAATAGGGGTTTGTACAAGTGAGCGCCTATAGGGCGCGAAGTTTCCCAGAATGAGAATTGCTGTATCGAGGTGGTATTGCTTTGATGGACGAATAAAGATAGAGGAGCGGAGCGGAGTGCAGTGGCTCCTTTTTCTGTGGAATTATTCTGGTCTGTAGGCTCTCTAGAGTCTCACATTTCTTCCTACCAACCTAATGTTGGTTCTTTCGGAGATAATAAAGAGACGATTGATGTCCCCAGGCTTGTTGGCATTGAGGACTCAATAGTGACATTCAATTGTGTTGGCGCGGCAATGCTGAACAACATCATTCAATTCATTTAATCCTGGTTTCTAGCTGTAAAGGCTAGCCACGGAACTCCTGTACTGTTGCGTAGCTGATTAGTCTCCCAGGCTATTGAAATCAATGCAACTGACATCAAGACTATTGGAGTCAAGCTCATTTGAATGCCCCGATGCCCTTTAGGAAATCTGCACACGCCTAAAACCAATGAATTTGCCAAACTTTAAGCTGTCGCAGTTTAAGATGCTGGTGGCAGTTGCCGATCATGGAAATTTTGGTAAAGCAGGGTTGAGCCTCAATGTGTCTCAATCCACAGTAAGTCATAGCATCTCTGCACTGGAAGAAGAACTAGGAGTCGTGCTTGTAAACCGAGGACGGCATGGCGCAAACCTGACACCAGTAGGGCAACAGATTGTAGAGTATGCAAAGCAAATGATGGATCTGTCGGAGGCGATCGCCCAAACCGCTAGGTCAGCACGGGGACTGAATGGGGGTGTCGTGCAAATCGCATCATTTCGAAGTTTTGCAACCCATATTTTGCCGCCGATTCTGGCAACATTTCGAGAGCGTTACCCCAATGTCAAGGTCAGCATTACTGAACTGGCTCTCCAGGGGGATGTCGAGTCGTGGGTTCGGAGTGGAAAAGCTGACATTGGCTTATTGCATTTGCCCGTAGACGAGGGGTTCGAGTCCTGGGAACTCCTGCGGGATGAATACCAGGTGTTTGTCTCGCCGCGCATGTCGCCTTCGTCAGGACATTTGACCTGGGAAACATTAGCGCAATATCCCTTAATCTTACCTCCCCGTGATGACAGCTGCAGCCATATCATTCGAGAGCACTTTGCAAAATACAAACAGCCATTGAATGTGGCCTACGAAATTAAGGAATCGTCAACGGCCATCAGCATGGTAGCCCAGGGGTTGGGCATCGCCATCTTAGCTGGCCTGGTTGCCCAACCCGTTCCTCCTCAAATTCAAAGCTATAGCTTGCCAGCAAAACTTGAGCGACTGGCAGGATGTGCAGTCCGAAAGAATGCTCTTCATTCTCCCGCCGTCCATGTATTTCTAGAGGCGCTAAGAAACCAAGAAGCATTTCCTGTATAGGGTTTACCCGCTTCTCGTTAGCCGGTAATTACTAAATCCGTAGGCCATTCTCAGCGTAGCTTTGTACTACTAAGGTTGCGCATTCCTTTTATATAAACGACTTGGCAAAGTTCTCAAATTCACAAGGAAAAAACAGGAGCTTGGGGCGCGCGGAGCGCACTCCAAACCCCTGTGTTTCGTGAAACTTGCCAAATCGTGTATGTGGACCAATAAAATGTATCGTTTTCCACAGAAGGCCAAGATTTTCCACAAAAAACTGTGAGTTTTCCACAGGGGCTTAGGAAAACTCACAGCTTTTTTGTTGCTAAATAATTTTAGTCCATACTATGGCGGTGTGCAATTGGCTCAGCACACCCAAATGTGTTGAGTGGCGGCGTAGAGCGCCGCCACTCAACACACTGTACTTAATGCGCCTGCACAGCGCTATAAATCTGTATCGTTTAGCACCAATTCTTGCAAGTAGAACTACAGATAGCCGACCTGTAACCTGCGCCAACTATAGGTTTGCCAATCCAAAATCGAAAATCCAAAATCGAGAATTGGTATAACACCTAAGGGATCTGCGGCTAAAAAAGATACCGGAAGAAAAGAGCAGCAGGCTGCGCCCGCTGCTCTTTTCCGGGTACTTTATTTTCTTGCAAGTCCCTAAAAGCCAAAAGACGGCGCGCGGCGCGTGCGGCCTTTTGGTTCGGTTCTGTTTTCGGGGGGTATATAGCAACGAAAGAGTTCGTGAAACCAGAACCATTTGAGGAAACCCGCGCTGAGCGCCGGTTCCCTCAAATGGTTTTGTCCTAACCAACCCTTTGGTTGCTATAGATGGGGATTTGGTATTATTCCCACTCAATCGTTCCGGGTGGCTTAGAGGTCACATCATAAACCACTCGGTTGACTCCATTAACCTCGTTAACAATTCGGTTGGAAATGCTCTCTAGCAAGTCATAGGGTGCCCGTGACCAGTCGGCGGTCATGCCGTCTTCACTGGAAACAAAGCGCAGAACAACGGGATAGGCGTAGGTGCGCTGGTCTCCCATAACGCCAACGCTCCGTACAGGGAGCAGGACGGCAAACGCTTGCCAAAAGTCATGGTACATTCCCTGCTTTTTAATTTCGTCCCGCACAACAAAGTCTGCTTCTCGCAAAATATCTAACTTTTCAGCGGTCACATCTCCCAAAATGCGAATAGCCAAGCCAGGGCCAGGGAATGGATGGCGATTGACAATCTCTTCAGGCAAACCAATCGAACGCCCAACTTTCCGCACCTCGTCCTTAAACAGCTTGCGTAGAGGCTCGATGAGCTTAAACCGCAAGTCTTTGGGGAGGCCACCGACGTTGTGGTGGCTTTTGATCTTGACGGCAATCCGCTCACCTGTCTTTGGGTCAACGTTGGTATCCGCTGACTCAATGACATCCGGGTAGAGGGTGCCTTGAGCCAAATAGTCAAAGGGGCCGAGGCGCTTTGACTCTTCTTCGAAAACACGAATGAATTCATGACCAATGCGCTTGCGCTTCTCTTCAGGATCTGAAATACCCTCAATTCGCGTGAGAAAGCGATCGCGTGCCCTTACATGCTTCACTGGAATATGGAAACGCTCTTGGAAAAGCTTCACCAAGTTCTCCGGTTCGTCCTTCCGCATAAAGCCCTGATCAATAAACATGCATGTCAGACGATCGCCAATGGCTCGGTGCAGAAGAAATGCCAGCGTAGAAGAATCGACGCCTCCAGATAAAGCTAGCAGTACCCGCTTGTCTCCCACCTTTGCCCGAATTTCTCGTACTGCTTCTTCTACAAAGGCTTCTGTTGTCCAGGTGGGTTCACATTTGCAAGCGTGATAGACAAAGTTGCGAATGAGAGCAAGGCCATCTACCGAGTGAACCACTTCGGGATGAAACTGGACACCGTAGAGCTTTTTATGGTGGTGGGCGATCGCCGCACAGGGAGTGTTGTCGGTATGGGCAAGCACTTCAAATCCGTCCGGCAGGTGAACCACAGAGTCACCGTGGCTCATCCACATGGTGCCGCCATCTTCAACATTTGTCAGTAAATCAGTAGGATCATCAATATGGAGAGACGCTTTGCCGTATTCACCCCGTGTAGCCCGTTGGACATCGCCCCCTAGCTGCTGCACCATCAACTGCATCCCATAGCAGACACCCAGCACAGGGATTCCCAGATCCCAGAGGGCCGGATCACATTTGGGCGCATAGTCGTCGTATACCGAGTTGGGGCCACCAGATAAAATGATGCCTTTAGGATTGAGCTGTCGCAGTTGGTCAGCAGTGGTTCGATAAGACAGCACTTCAGAATAGACCTGGGCCTCACGAATGCGCCGAGCAATCAGCTCAGAGTACTGGGAGCCAAAATCGAGGATGACGATCATTTGCCGATTAACGTCACCGACCGTCATATGTGCAAGAGAGGTATCCGTTTGTGAAGTCACTGATTGCTCCTGTGGCATTGCATGTCAACCATCATGATGAATGAAACGATATGTAGCGATCCTATTTGATTTCTATGACGTGGAGACAAGCTGCACCCACCCCCACCTTTAGAAATACTTTCAGGAATCAAATAGAATTCCTATATAAAAATATTGATAGCTAGCTAGCAGACAGGTCTTGAGTGCGCTGACCCGGTGGTCAATCAACCAGCATTAGGACAACAGAGAGAAAGAATCTACAGATTTTTCTCTCAAAATTGCTTAAGATACGTTCCTTATTGTTAAGTAATTGTAACAAATATTGGGCGATCGCCTACTTTCTCAGTTCAATCTTTTGCGTTAGGAACAGGAATTATAGCGCTCTGCAAGCGCATTAAGTACAGCACAAGTGACGAGCGGCGCGGAGCGACGCCCCTCACCTGTGCTTAATCAACTTGCACACCGCTATAGATAACTTGAACCAAATTTTGGTGGAGCGGCGCGGCGACGCCCCTCCACCAAAATTGAATTTTATTTAATCCTTGATCCTCAGCTTTCTTCGGATTAGGCTAGAGCGGCATCAGCGCTTAAGCGTTCAGGGTAAATGCCACAGGGAATTCCCCTTAATTTTGGCTATGGTGCTGTCTTGATGCTCTTGCAAACCCTATTCCAGGGAGCAGCAGCCCTTCAAATAGGCTTAATTTCTAATTACAGGGCACCCCGTCACTAACAGTCGGCAGAACTCGCGCAAGCCCCAGGGAGCTAGCGTTCTTTGTGGATGGTAGCGAGCATTGCCCGCCATCACCCACAAAAATATGCACGTTCTAACCAAAAAATAGATCACAAGATAACAGAGGCAGATCGATAGACGCTCAAATAACAAGAGCTACAAATATACTGCCATAAGCTACAGTTTTAATTTTTGAATTGGGGAAATCCTGCGCTGCGTGCAGGATTTCCCCAATTCAAAAATTAAGTGTATGACCTGGCAGGGTATGTAAAGGACTTGCAAGAAAGTAAAGTACCCGGAAAAGAGCAGCGGGCTGCGCCCACTGCTCTTTTCTTCCGGTATCTTTTTTAGCCGCAGATCCCTAAGTAGGTG
>CAYXJG010000394.1:0-5083 GCA_964465285.1 uncultured bacterium | reverse complement strand
CCGCTCCTGCTCCGCAATCAACGCATCAATCCGCGCCGTTTCGTAGTCAAGAAAAAGAGCAATTTGGGTTTGTTCTGACTTTCCCGGTATCGCAATAGAGAAATTGTTGATTGTGTCACTTGGAACCCGCTGTAATCCAGCTACTCCTGTCATTGATGACACACAAAAGACCATGAAATTATTTTCTTGTAAGCGGTAGTAAAGAAACCTATTTGAGATACCTCCAAAAGTCCTCAGCACATTGATTTCACTAGAACCGAAGCCAACTCCATTAGTCAGATTTTCCGCTATAGCAATATTTTTATTTTCAAAACATGGCGTTACCTTAGCTTGAAGAACGTCACCATTTTCAAAGTATGTATAACCCGTATAGACATCCGAAACAGTACGTTCTTCATCTAGGATCAGCAGCCCCGTTTTAAGCTTTTCCATTGGTAAAAAGCTACAGCGTTGGCTCAGATCTCCTTGGTAATCAGATTTTTTAGGATTCAGAACTGCCACATGCTTGATAGGTGTACAAGTCCAATGCTCGGGTACTTCTCCCAACCATTCCACCCCAGACTCCTGATACGCCTCATACTTCGGAAAGCTCATGAGCGCCCATACTCCCGAACGATAAAAATCGGCTGGCTTGATCCGGGTTGATTTTTTTGCAACACCCGCAACAAGCGATTATGCAAGGTTGCTTGAGTCGCCAGGTAACCGTCCAGCACTTTTCCCATCTCCCGAACATTGCTGTCGTCCTTACACACCACAATGCCGCCGTGGTCTACCCCGCTGCGATGCAGCGCCAAAAAATCATCCCGATTAAAGGTAAGCACTGCCCGACCGTCAGCAGTGGCCGTCGCTAAAACCTGAGCATCGGGAATCTGCTGATTCGCATTCCCAGCCTCGTAAGAGGTCAAAACGTCGTGACCCAGTTGCCGCAAAGTCTCAACCAGTGCTGCAGACAAGTTTTCGTTGGCGTAGAAACTAAACCGCATCCCAACCATCCTCATTGTGGTGAGAAGCGATAAGCGCATCAATCTCGGTCTGGTGGGCCTGGTAATAGACCCGTGCCGCTAGCAGATCAAAGGGCGTCAACCCAGGGAAGTTTTTAATTAACCCGGCATCACTCATCCCCTGTTGAGCCAGAGAAATGAGCGTCCACACCGCGATGCGAGTATGGCGAATACAGGCATGGCCCCCAGCCACCCCTGGCGTCTGGTTCACCAGATGATCCAGCAGGGCAGCCTGAAACGCCTGAAAATCTTCCAGGGACAACGCCGATACGGCTTCCGCTAATGAGATAGCAAGTTGGGGATTCATCGGCAACGCCTGCCTCGATATAGTTCCATCGTATCTCTCGCCAATACTCCGTTTATGCCGATAACTCCTCGATCATCTGCTTAATCCGATCCGTACAAGCCTTCAGATCACGGTCAATCTCCTCCAGGGGGCGCGGCGGCTCAAATACATAAAAATGCCGATTAAACGGAATCTCAAACCCCACAATGCCCACCTCTCCATCTAGCTCATCGCGCTTGTTTTCATCAATCCAGGCATCGGGCACATGGGGCTGCACCTCCCGCTCAAAATAGTCCTCCACCGACTCGCCCAGGGGCACATTCTCATAGTCCCGCAGTCCTGCATCTGGCTCTGGCTTACCCTTACTCTTGTCTTTTTCCCGGCAAATCTCCGCCTCTGGGTGCCGCTCTCCCAGCGCATTCAGCACCGCCTTCATCTGTGGCGACTTCAGCTCTACGTCCTGCGCCGCCAAAGCTGCCTTCAGTGCCTTGGTAAACGTGCTGCGATTGAGATACACCGTCTCCCCATCCATCCCGTTCAGTGCCGTAAGCAGGCGGATTTGCTCATCCCCCTCCAGTTTTGCGATCGCCTTCTCCGCTAGCACCGCCTTCACCCGCTCCGGCGTCACCTGAAACGCCAACCGCAACGGTCGCTCCACCGTAATGCGGCGATAGCCAAACGCCTCCACTGGAAAGATTTTGCTTTGTACGGGAGCATTGGGCGGCGTTTCCTCAAACCGTCCGTAGACCCGCACCAGGTCATCAATCTGCTCGTCGTTGAGGTACTGGCGCTTGCTGCCCAGCGACTTCCGCATCTTGCTAAAGTGCTGCGTGCCGTCGATCAGTTGCACCTTGCCCCGGCGATTCTCCGGCTTGCGGTTCGACAAAATCCACACATAGGTAGCAATGCCTGTGTTGTAGAACATATCCGTGGGCAGAGCGGCGATCGCCTCCACCAGGTCGTTTTGCAGCAGATAGCGGCGAATCTCCGACTCCCCACTGCCCGCCCCACCCGTAAACAGCGGCGACCCATTGAGAATAATGCCAATGCGAGAACCACCCTCGCGGGGGTCACGCATCTTGCTCACCAAGTGCAGCAAAAACAGCAGCGACCCATCCGACACACGGGGCAGCCCAGGCCCAAAGCGCCCGTCAAATCCCCGCTCTTTGTGCTCATCAGTAACCTGCTTCTGCACCTTCTTCCACTCCACCCCAAAGGGCGGATTGCTGAGCATAAAGTCAAAGTGGCTGCCCGTGAGTTGGTCGTCTGACAGAGTATTGCCCAGCTTGATATTGCTGACCGTCTGCCCCTTAATCAGCATGTCCGCCTTACAGATGGCGTAAGACTCCGGGTTTAGCTCCTGCCCATGCAGCGACACCGTCACCTGCTCGCTGATGGATTGAATGTACTCATCCCCCTCCGACAAAAAGCCCCCCGTCCCCGCCGTGGGGTCGTAGATGGTGACGATGCTGTAGGGCTTGAGCTTGTGGTCTTGTCCCGTCATCACCAGGGAGGTAGTCAGGTGTACGATGTCGCGAGGGGTGAAGTGTTCCCCTGCCGTCTCGTTGGAACTCTCGGCAAACTTGCGAATCAGCTCCTCAAAAATGAGGCCCATGCCAAAGTTAGAAATCGTCTGGGGGCTGAGATCCGTCGCCGCAAACCGCTGCACCACCTGGTAGAGCAAGTTGCTGGCTTCTAGCTGCTGCACAAACTCCTCAAACCGGAAGTACTCAAAGATCTCCCGCGCATCGCTGCTGAACGACTGCACATAGCTCATCAAATCATCCGCCGTCTGCGTATCCGACAACGTGCCCAGGGTCAGGGGCGAAGCGTTGTAAAACTGCTGTTTTGCTGCCCGTAGCAGAAACTTTTCCCGCACCAAGTCAGACTTGTCCTGATGCTCCTTGGCAGCGTCAATCACCGTCTTCCGGGTGGATTCCAACACACATTCCAACCGCCGCAGCAATGTGAAAGGGAGAATGATGCGGCCATACTGGGACTGTTTGAAATCGCCTCGTAACAGATCGGCGATCGCCCAGAGGAACGCAGCGGTTTGGGAGGGGTTCGTCGTATTCATTGAATTAATGATGGGGCTATTGGCAGAATCGTGATACTAGCAAATCATAAAGATTCTGTCCTTTATGAGGCTTCTAACGCTTCTGCTGACACGTGTGTACCCAATCATTCCCCATAGGCGCTGGTTTGCTAGAACTTTGTCATAGTCTGTTACGGAAAACAATGACTCATGCAATGGATCGGTTAGTGATGAGGGGCGATCATTTCGTCGGTGCCCTCATCCCTTTTTATGTATAGAACAGTAATTCAGAATATCCAGCAGCAGTTCACCGATTTGAGTTTGGTGGTGCTCAGTGCCTGCGAAACCGCCCTGGGGGAGACCCAACAATCCGCCACCGATGCCGCCGCGCTGGATGGTCGCGAGATTTCCGGCATTGCCCAAACCTTTCTCGATGCCGGGGCCGACGCCGTCCTCGCCTCCCTCTGGAAAGTCAGCGATGTCAGCACCAGCGCCCTGATGCAGCAGTTCTACCTGGAACTCGCCAAGGGCACCGCTGCCCAGCCCGTCACTTACGCGACTGGGCTCCAGCAGGCCCAAGTCCGCATTCTCACTGGGGATGTAGACCCGCCTGTAGCCACAACCCTCACCCGATCGCCCCTGGTGGGTTGGGGGGACGCGCCTGACGCGAACCAGGGAGCCGCGATCGCGCCGCCCCCAGACCTGGCCCATCCCTTCTATTGGGCTCCCTTCATCCTCATTGGTAATGGCCTGTAGGTCGCCAGCCTGGTTAATCAGGCCGCCCGTAAGCCTTGTTCCCGTAAAAGGCGATCGATCCAGGCGCGATCGCGCTCCGATAGCGGCGGCAGCGGATCGATCGCGTAATCAATGAAATAGTCATAGCCCGATCGCGCGTACACCTCGGTGAGCAACCCCTGCAACTCCACCGTGGGCGCCTCATCGTTGGCCTGGAGCGGCAACGCAAACGGCGGCAGCGGGTCAGGCAGGTTAAAGGCATACAGATCGGCAGTGGGGCGGTGGTCGGCGCGACTGACCAAAATTCGGTAGTGACTGGCGACTGCCGCCCCCAGGGTGGGCAGGGGGGTGCCCTGGCGCAACAGGTCAATTTCCACCCAGTGGGTGCGGCTACTCAAAACCTGTTGCCGCTTTTGCAGATACTTTTCCCGACCGTCACCCTGTTTGTGGCTGGGGGATACAATTTCGATCGCCGTAATTACGGCTTGAGTCGCCACTTCTTTGACTTCGAGATAGGCTTCGCGCACTTCTTCTAGCATGGGGACAGTCACCTGGATCGGCTCGCCCACCGATTGGGAAACCATCACGTTACCAGTCGTGCCCCCCTCGCCCGATCGCGGACGCTGCACCGTCACATCAGGACGCCCCACCAATAAGGAGTTAGGCCCCATCACTTCGTACACGCGCTTTTCGATATCGACCTGGTATTTGGGTAAAAGCTGGGGCGTCAAGGCATCGGCTAGGGCGACAATCAAGCGGTTATGCACCGTTGACCAGCGGTCAGGGTGCTCTAGATACGGGTTCATTCCAGGAAAGGGGGAAGGCATGGCGATATCCCTAGCGGAGGTCTACTCCTATTTAACTGCAATCACCGCGATGCGGGTCTAAAGGCGGCCCCGCTAACCTCACACTGAATGTTCTGCCGAAACGACAAGGCGATAAAAAGCTCCAAAGCCATTCGGAAAACTGGGTTTGGGGAGGGTATAACGTTGAGCAGCCCCTCTTCAAATCATGTCCTATTGCGAC
>CAYXJG010000393.1:0-5085 GCA_964465285.1 uncultured bacterium | reverse complement strand
GAGTCCTAAGGAATCTGCGGCTAAAAAAGATACCGGAAGAAAAGAGCAGCGGGCGCAGCCCGCTGCTCTTTTCTTCCGGGTACTTTATTTTCTTGCAAGTCCCTAAGAATCCCAAAACAGAGAGGCAGCAGGCGCAACCCGACATCATCAAATGTAACTGACTGTTAAGAGTCTCTCGTCTCTGCTAGGCTGAGTAGCACCCTCTGAGCTGAGATGTCACAATGGTGAGACGGTGTTGTGGTTATCTGAATTTCATCCACTGAATTTCAGATATAGCGCTGTGCAAGCGCATTAAGTACAGTGTGTTGAACCAATTGCACACCGCTATATGTGAATCTGAAAGAGCAGGATTAAATAACGAAACCAAGCCCAACTTGGGAGAAGTATGGAACTCAATTTTGGGTGAAGCGGCGCGGCATTGTTGCAGCACTCTACCCCAGGTTGGGTTTTACTGCTCTGTGGTTCTTAGGACCGAGAATTAAATAACGTGAACCAAATTTTTATTAGGGCGGCGCGACATCGCCGCGCCGCCCTAATAAAAAGGGATTTGATTTAATCTTCGTTCCTTAGAAATTGAGACTCAGATAATGGAAGCAACCCGGAGATTCAGCCCTTAAGACATATGACCTGCAATGGATGCTCATTTGCCAATGGACGGTAGTTTCTACCTGAGTGATGACGACAAGCCAACACGGACACAGCCTGATCGTCGCATTCGTCGTGTGCAGCGAGACGTGCTTCTGATGGGTGCCTTAGTAGAGAATTCGTTTCTATTAGCCTGCAAAGCTCTGTTCGAGCGGGACTTATCAGCAGCTCGCCAGATCAAGGGACAGGACAAGCAGATTGATCGGTTCTATCGGCAAATTGAGCTGGATTGTGTTAGCCTGATAGCCCTTCAATCTCCCGTGAGCCAGGAACTCAGGCTACTGAGTGCGCTAATGCAGCTTGTCCGAGATTTAGAGCGGATTGGAGACTATGCGGTTGATCTGGGCGAAATTGCCATCAAGCTCTTTCCCTATGCATCCCATCCCTGCTTAAAAGATATTCAAACAATGGCGGATCGATGCCGGGCAATGCTAGCGATGAGTTTGGCATCATTATCAAATTTAGATGCTCAAACAGGGCTAGACATGAAAATAAAAGATGACGCCGTTGATGCTGAGTATGAAAATTTGTACACTGTTTTGGCACAGCAGCGAGATATTCAGGGTGTAGTCGAGCCGATTGTATTGCTGGTTTTGATTATCCGCCATTTAGAACGTATGGCAGATCATGCTACGAATATTGGTCGGCGTGTGGCCTATATTGTTACAGGCCAGCGCTAAAGCCTCTGGGTTAAAACCAGTACGCTTAAAAAAATATGCCTTTTTAGGCTGAACCATATATAATTTCTTCGAGCGTCTATTATTATGGCACTCTACACTGGTATCCATAAGTTTAAACCAATCCAACTTGGGAATCGGGATTTTTCCACTTTTGTAGGGGAACTGCTACGCTGCCTCAACAAAATTTAATTTGATCCAGATCCCTAGGAAAGCTCTACCTATCAACTAGCACAGTGTTAACTCTAAAAATTCGGGTTTGTAGTCAGCGCTTTAGCGCTGAAACACTGACTACGGGCTGATGAGTTTACCCTGAAATTAGGCTTTGACAAAGCACTAGTCGTCCATCAAATCAACATTGTCTGACCGGTGTGGGGCGACGTGCATTATGCCAATTAGCCAACAGGTAGTTTTTGCCTGGCGAACTACTAGATTTACCATTGAGCTCTGATGGTGACTGGGCTGTGTCTGGCAACTACTTATGTAGTGGTGCAAAATAGGTGTTAGATTCCTAAATCTATGCTTCTTAGGATTTTGGGGCTGAGCCATTGTCGTCTGTGGTAATAGTAGGACGCTCTGCTGAGCAATCATGCTCTCCACTCCCAAGTCCTCAGGTTCTGAGACTGTTTAACCATTGCAACTGACAGGGATCACTGTTTTATACTGCCACAGGCTATAGTTTTAATTTTTGAATTTGGGAAATCCCTTACAGTGCGCAGGATTTCCCAAGTTCCAAAAACTGAGCTTATGGTCTGGCAAGGTGTAGGTGACCTTCAGTCGAAACTGTCTAGGAATGACATGGGATTACCGTGATGGTTCCCGTTGCACTGAAGAAAAGTTGAATTTTTTTAAGGATTATCGCTTCATGAGTTTTTCGATTGCATCATTAATGGCTAGCTTTCCGGATGAGAAGCTTGTTGCTCCTAAGGCATTAGAGAAAAAGCTGGAATGTGAAGACGATGAAAGCATTCGTCGCTTGCAAATTGCCTTAGATGGTCTGGAAAAAATTGGCATGTTGGTGAAAGAAAGGGGCCGCTACCGTCGGGTCTTTGAAGACGATGTAGTTGAAGGAAAGCTGCGATGTTCTAGCAAGGGCTTTTGTTTTGCCATTCAGGATGATGAAAATGCTGAAGACATTTACGTTCGTGAGTGCCATCTGAATACGGCATGGAATGGCGATCGCGTCTTAGTAAAGGTCACCAAGGACGGCACCCGCCGCCGTAGCCCTGAAGGGGAAGTGCAGTTGATTTTAGAGCGGGCGAATCAGTCAGTACTCGGACGTGTGAAGCAGGTTGACAGCAGCTTCCACGCAGTGCCGCTGGATGATCGCCTACTGTTTGAGCTGGAACTCTTAGAAAACGGCACCAATCTCAAAGAGGCTGTTGAACAACTGGTTCACGTTGAAATTGTCCGCTATCCCTTGGGTCAAAACTCTCCCGTTGGCAAAATTGCGAAGGTTTTGGGCATTGATGCAGAGGCCGCATCGGACATTGATATCGTGTGCTGCAAACATGACCTGCCTCGGGAGTTTTCTGAAGACCTGGAGAAATCTGCAAAATCCCTCCCGACCAAGATTCGTAAAACAGACCAAAAAGATCGCCTTGACCTGCGTCACTTGCCTACCCTCCGCATTAGCGGCGCAAACCTAACCGAGTTGCCCACGGCAGATGATGCTATTACCTTAGAGGCCCTGGACGATGGGACGTGGCGGTTGGGCGTTCATATTGCCGATGTAGCCCATTACATCGAACATCGCTCTGATTTAGACCGTGAAGCAGAGAGGCGTGGTACGTCGGTTTACCTGGGCGAAACCGTCCTCCCTCTATTTCCTGAATATGTTCACCGTCGATGCGCTCTCCATGTAGAGAGCGATCGCCTCGCGATTTCTGTGCTTGTGACTCTAAACGAAGCGGGCGACATAATTGAGTTTGAGATTCAGCCCACTATCGTGAATGTGGACTATGAGCTGAGCTATCAACAGGTGCAGGCCATCCTAGAACGTCACACCTCCGAGAAGGGGGGAAGCGGGAGTCGCTCTGATGGTTCCGGTGACGCTACGGAAGATAGCTACCGCTTGCCGCCCTTTGATGAGGTCCAGTCGTTTGAACCAATCTTTGAAACCCTTGACCAACTCTTGCAGCTGAGTCAGGCATTGAGAAAACAGCGCCGAGAGCGGGGAGCCTTTGAACTGAACCTGCCCGATCAGTTCATCCCTGATGAATCGGGTCGAGCGATGGGCAAGTACCTCTCGACCAAGTTCCAATATGACGACGAAGGTGCCTTGGGCGCGTTAGTCGTGTCATCTCTGTTGCCAGCCCGATCCATTGTGATTGAGTCAATGTTGCTGGCGAATCAAATCGTGGCATCACACCTGAAAGAACTCCAAGTGCCTGCCATCTACCGGGTTCACCGTATGCCTGACATGGGTGTTGTGCAGGAGTTGTTTAAGCTCATCAGCAACATGGGCATTGAGCCAAATCTTGAAGATGAAGAAGAGGTGACTCCCTTTGATTACCAGCATTTAACGCAGCAGATTGCACATTCAAAAGTGTCGAAGGTGTTGACCTACCTACTGCTGGATACACTCAAGCCTGCGTACTACAGTACAAACTCTGGTGCTCACTTTGGACTGGCCATCGAAGGGGGGTATACCCATTTCACGGCACCACTCCGCCGCTATCCAGACCTGTTGATTCACCGTGTTCTCCATGCCGTGTTTGAGCAAGGGCGCGATCGCCGCTCAGCCCGCTCCAAAGAACGCGTGCAGTTGCGCCATAGTTCCTGCCACGGCAAAATTACCTGGAACATTCTGCCCACAAAAGTTCAGGACGAGTTTGAAGAATACTTTAAATTTGCGGCCAGCACTTTAACGGAGCAAGAAAAACTGGCCCAGGAGGCAGAAGCAGATCTCGAAGGACTGAAAAAAGCCGAGTTTATGCAGCAGCATACAGGCTCCGTCTTCCATGGGTTGATTACCGGAGTGCAGTCCTACGGCTTCTTTGTTGAAATTGAGGAATTGCTGGTTGAAGGATTGGTTCACGTGAGTTCCCTTAAGGATGACTGGTACGAATATCGCTCACGCCAGCAAAAGCTAGTTGGGCGCAAAAATCGGAAACAGTACCGATTGGGCGATCGCGTTGAAGTCCAGGTCAAGAGTGTGGACTACTACCGCCAACAAATTGACCTGGTGGCAGTAGGCGGTGGTAGCGAAGCGACTGACTTCGATGACACTGATGACACTGATGATGCTGAGAATCGTCAGGACTTTGCGCTGGATGATGACTTTGACGCAGAAAATGATGACGATCTCGACACGTAAGGGATCTGCGGTAAGGGATCTGCGGTTAGCCAAATACAAGCGAAGCTGGTAGAGCGGTGCGGCATTGTTGCGCCGTTCTAGCCACATTGGCCCCACGGGATTTCCATGATTGGATGCTTGTTTCTCAGCATCGTGGGATGAACAAACAAGACTTGGCAAGTTTCAGGAAGAAACAGCAGCAATTCTCATTTTGGGAAACTTCGCGCCCTATAGGCGCTCACTTATGTAGGTTTAGGGGGCAAAACGGTCGCCTCAGGCGACCGTTTTGCCCCTTAAATTTCCATAATGAGAATTGCTGAAGAAACAGGGGTTTGGGGCGCGCGGAGCGCGCCCCAAACCCCTATTCTTGCGTGAAACTTACCAAGTCGTAAATGAGAATTGCTGCTGGTGAGGGATGGTTTAAGCTGTCCAAATCTTGACTGTGCGATCGCCACTGCCACTTGC
>CAYXJG010000392.1:0-5093 GCA_964465285.1 uncultured bacterium | reverse complement strand
CACGACTTGGCAAAGTCCTCAAATTCACAACGCAAAAGTAGGGGTTTGGGGCGCGCTCCGCGCCCCAAACCCCTACTTTTGCGTGAAACTTGCCAAGTTGTGCATACACCTACTCTTGCAGAACAGCGCAAATATATTGAAATTTCGTTTATCCGAACAGTATTGGAAATGAAGTGATTTTGCCCAGCAGGGAGGCTGCCTTAATCTCAGCCCCCTTTGCCAGAAATCCCCTTACTTGCCAGAAATCCCCCTACTTAACAGATACTTTCGCCCCTGCTTCTTCAAGTTGCTTCTTGGCGGCTTCTGCATCCTCTTTGTTAGCCCCTTCCTTAATGGGCTTAGGCGCAGACTCAACCATGTCCTTCGCTTCTTTCAAGCCAAGGCCAGTCAGGCCACGAACAACTTTAAGGATGGCAATTTTCTTATCAGCAGGCACTTCTTCGAGAACCACATCAAACTCAGTTTTCTCTTCCTCCGGTTCAGCCGCTGCCGCCCCTGGAGCCGCAGCACCCGGAGCTGCCATCATCATCATTCCGCCCCCAGCCGATGCAGACGCATCGACACCAAAGGCATCTTCAATTTGCTTGACCAAATCAGATGCTTCAAGCAAGGTCAAAGACTTCAACTGTTCCAAGATTTCATCTGTTTTATCAGACATGTTGTTCCTCTAGTCTATGGCTTAATGTTGTACTACGTAACTCTGTGAATGCAATATTTCGGATCATGAACTAGCTCCGCTTCAGAGCAATTCTAAGCTTCAGAACCATCGCCATCCTTTTGGGAAATGGCGTGAATTGCACGAACGAGAGAAGAAGGAACTTCTTTGATTCCAACAGCTAGCTTGGTCGGCACTGCATTTGTGCCAACAGCCAGCTTGGTTGGGATTGAATTAATTGCACCCGCAATGCGAGCAATCAATTCTTCCCTCGTCGGTAGCTCCGTGATAGCCTTGATGTCGTCTTCATTAAGAGCACGACCCTCCATCACTCCGCCGCGCAACTCAGTTTTCTTGGTGTCCTTCTGGAATGCCTGGTACGCTTTAATCGCTTTACCAAAATCATCCTTAAGCAGCAGAAACGCAGATGTGCCCTGTAAAAACTCAGTCATGGGCTGCCAGTTTTCGCTACCATCCACCGCAATCCGCATCAGCGTATTTTTTGTAACCTTACACTGTGCGCCTGTCTCGCGAAGGCGATTCCGCAAGTCGGTGATTTGTGCCACAGATAATCCCTGATAGTCAATCACCAGTGCGAGCTGAGATTCGTCAAGCAGTTCTTTCAACTCAGCTACAATCGCCTTTTTATCCTCTAGTGTTCTCCCCATTAATGCCTCACCTCCTTGATGTGGGGTAACTACCTTTGAAACACGCCCTCAACCCATTGATGTCGGGCAATCATTCATGCCCAACAAAAAAATCTCTGGGCATTTGCCAGAGATTTCTGTTAGACCTGCGCCTTAATACCGCCATCAACACCTGTGGAATCTATCGATAGCCAACAAGCAGTCTGAGAACGGAATTAAGCCAGTCACCTCGGCAGGAATTTAAGCGATCGCCCCTGCTGTCTCTGGTCGAATGACATTGATTATTCAGTTGAGGGAATTTTTGTCGTCTATACCTCTCTGGGCATCGTTACACAAATCAAAACCAAAGTGCTTATTGTAACAGATTGGGTTAAGCCACTTCTGCAAGCTTTAAGTCTCTTAAGGAGCTGACATCAACCTGAATAGCCGGCCCCATGGTAGCCGATACGTAGACGCTACGCCAATACCGACCCTTTGCCCCAGAAGGGCGATTGCGGTCAATACACTCTTGCAGTGCCTTCAAATTTGTTAGCAGATCATCAATGGGAAAGGAGACTTTCCCAAACATGACGTGGACAATACCCGTCTTATCAGCACGAAACTCAAGCTTACCCGCCTTAAACTCAGAAATTGCCTGGGCAATATCGAAGGTTACAGTCCCCCCCTTGGGCGATGGCATCAATCCACGAGGCCCCAATAGCCGACCTAGCTTAGCCACCTGAGGCATGACGTCAGGTGTCGCAATCAGGACATCAAAGTCCAGCATCTGCTCCTTCTGAATTTCAGCAATCAACTCTTCAGAACCGACGATATCAGCTCCAGCCTCCGTTGCTTCACCAACCTTCTCACCACGGGCAATGACAGCTACCCGAACGTTTACCCCAGTTCCCTTTGGCAAAGCCACTGTCGTCCGCAGTTGCTGATCAGTATATTTAGGATCGATCCCTAGCCGAATATGAGCTTCGGCAGACTCGGGAAACTTTGCCGTAGCTGTCTCCTGCAAAAGCTCAAGAGCCTCAGTCGGTTCATACGGTCGGTCTTCAACCTTTTTAAGAAGCTCCTGCAAGCGCCGAGATACTTTCTTAGCCATTCACTCACTCCTGGGGTGGTAGCGAAGCATTCCAGCCTCTCCCCCGCTAAATTACTCACAGTCTACAATAATAGACAGATTCAAAGACTATAGTCAAGATACTGTCTTACATTCCTTGTCTCAGGACGAGATTGCATGCTCAACAACGTTTCCCCTCAGGGTATGCGCTGCCAACTCCGCAAACTACCCACTCAACTACCCCATGCTAAGGGACTTGCAAGAGAATAAGACACTAGAGGAGAGGGGCGCAGCCCGCCGCCCCCTTCCTCCGGTATTTTTATTTAGCCGCAGATCCCTAATGATAAAAAGCACCATGCAAGACACATCAGTCTGAGATGGTGACGCCCATGTTTCGGGCTGTGCCCTCGACAATCCGCATAGCCGCCTCAACATCGTTTGCATTTAAGTCCGGCATTTTTGTCTCCGCAATTTCTTGAAGCTGGGATCGACTAATTGAGCCAACCTTAACTGAACTGGGCTGCCCGGAACCCTTGTCAATGCCTGCCGCCTTTTTAATAAGGACAGATGCAGGTGGCGTCTTTAAAATAAATGTAAAGCTTCGATCCTCAAAGACCGAAATTTCTACAGGGACGACCAAACCTGCCTTGTCTGCAGTTCTGGCGTTGTATTCCTTGCAAAAAGCCATAATGTTTACACCATGTTGACCCAAGGCAGGGCCAATTGGAGGTGCAGGGTTTGCTTTTCCTGCAGGAATCGCAAGTTTAATTAGTGCAACTACCTTCTTTGCCATTGACTCACTAACTCTGTTTTTGAACTTGATTAAATTCCAACTCGACGGGTGTGTCACGACCAAAAATAGAGAGCAATGCTTTGAGCTTGCTGCGCTCGGCATTGACCTCAATGACCTCACCCTCGAAATCTTTGAATGGCCCCGACAGCACCAAAATCTTATCGCCCGCAGCCATGTCTATCTTCACTGCAGGCTTCTGCTCTTCAGCTTGCTTGAATATGCGCTCAACCTCGGAATGAGACAACGGCATTGGCTTGACATGCCCTCGTCCACGGCCATAGCGTCGCTTTTGCTCAGCACCTACAAAGTTGATGACGTTTGGCGTGTTCTTGACGACCTGCCAGACATCATCATCCATAATCATGCGTATAAGGACGTATCCAGGAAATACCTTCTCGGCAATTTCCTTTGGCTTGCCGCTTTTCTGGGGCTTTAAAATGTGCGTCTGAGGAATGGCAATCTCAAGAATTCGATTATCGACTCCTAAGGTCTCAATTCGTTGCTCAAGGTTCATCTTGACGCGCCGTTCACAGCCAGAAGCAACCTGAACAGCATACCACCGCGACGAAGAAGCCTTGGGCTGCATTTCAGCCTCGTCACCCTCCTTGGCGTCAGCAGGCTCTTCATAGTTGCCTTCTGAATGCTGCTGTTCGAGAAGCTCCAAATTTTCGGAATCGTCCGATGCAAAAGTCATTAGAATACCTGTCTTGCTGCCCAACCAAAGAGAGCATCCACGAAGTAAATTGTGGTCGCGGAGAGAGTGACCATCAGAATAACGGCGAACGATTCACTCAGCAGTTGTTGTCGGCTAGGCCATACAACTTTACCAAGTTCTTCCCTCGTTCCCTTGAAGAACTCAACAGCGTTAAAACCTGAAGAGCTACTATCTGGGCTTGACTCCTTCTTCGTCTCTTTCTCTTTTTTTGTTTCTTTTTTATTTGCCATCAACAACCCCTTATTCATGACAGACCAGTAGCATTACCAGAGTCGCGGTGATTAGAACTCCTGAAGCAATCACGCAAAATAGAAGCTGTACCTAAACCCTACGCGCCCTGGAGGACTCGAACCCCCGACATCAGGTTTTGGAGACCTGCGTTCTACCAACTGAACTAAGAGCGCACAACCAAGAATAAAGCTTTGGTTTCATTTAGCTTAGCATTGGACTGCCAGGACTACCATGAAGCACTCAGCTAATTCTCAGGACGCAACTGCATTACGCTAACACTCCGAAACTGTTCCTGTGCCAGAGCTACAGGGCACGGTCAAAGCGCTGTTTCAGTCGCGTTGCTTTACCCACACGCTTGCGCAAGTAGTAGAGTTTTGCTCGCCTTGCCTTTCCTCGACGTAGAATCTTGATATTAGCAACACGGGGAGAATGGAGCAGGAAGACCCGCTCAACTCCAATTCCCTGAAAGATTCGACGCACTGTTATGGTCTCATTGATGCCGCCGTTGCGCATGGCAATGACAGTACCCTCGTAGGGCTGAACCCGTTCCTTTCCGCCTTCACGAATCCGGACGCCCACTCGAATGGTGTCCCCAACGTGAATGACAGGAAGATCGCTCTTGATATGCTTGGACTCAATGTCCCTAATGATCTCTTGTGCATTCATCATAAGGTTTGCAAAAAACTCACAGTCTATAATCTTACCCTGCTTGTTACCGTTTAGTAAATAGCTTTTGCTAACCTCAGCAATTCTCATTTTGGAAAGCTGCTTTTCAGGTGTGATTAGGGATGGAGCGTTCTGTGAGAGGTTTTCTACGCGAGGTCTTTGTCGTTACGACTTGGCAGAGCTCTAAAATCCATGACGAAGGAATAAAGGTTTTGGGCGTGCTGAGCACGCCCAAAACCTTTATTCCTTCATGAACCTTGCCAAATCGTGTGTCGTTCCAAAGCTCGGGGTGTAATTTAAGCCGGGAAATCCTGACTAGGCCAGGAGCTAGGAGTCAG
>CAYXJG010000391.1:0-5102 GCA_964465285.1 uncultured bacterium | reverse complement strand
CAATCACTTCTTGAGCGTTGCTGCTTTCTAAAAATTCATCTGAGATTGGCTCTGACATGAGCTGAATCGCGTCTTTAAGATTAGTAATGGCCTCATTTTTGGTGTCGCCAAACGAAGATACAAAGTTCAATTCTGGGCAAGTTGCGGAATAGGCTTGGGATTCTTCATCCCATTCGATAACGGCTCGAATAATCATGCTGTGTCAATGGGTGAGTGGATGAGTGGATGAGCGGGTGAGTGGGTAGTGGGTAGTGGGTGAGTGGGTAGTGGGTGAGTGGGTAGTGGAGAGTCAGTCGCTTAGCTACTGAAAATCCCTGTATATAAGTCTTTGAGGGCTAGCTCGACAGGAACAGATGCCAGTTGCATCCGGGCATCTAAGCCATCGAACTCTGTGAATAACCACTGGTGGTCTGACTGTTTAACAAACTGCTCGACATGGGGTCTGGCCTGGTCGATGAGGAGATATTCTCGCAGGGATGAAAGCGATCGATAGGCTTCGAACTTTTCTCCCCGGTCGTATTTTTCGGTGGAATCTGACAAAACTTCTGCCAGCATGACTGGATTTGTCACCGTATCTTTTCGTCCTGGCTTGAGTTCTATGGGGTCGGCAATCACCATGCCATCGGGATAGGTGAAGAGGTTAACCGCCGGAATCCAGAGGCGTTGGTCGGTCATAAAGACGCTGTAAGGTTGCTCCCGTAGGGCAAACCAAAGCAGGGCGTTTAACGCACTGATTATTTTATTGTGTTCAGGGGTTCCCCCAGTCATGGGTATGATGGCTCCATTCCGATATTCATGCCGAATGTCTGACTCGACTTCTCTTGCCAGATATTCCTCAACACTGTGTTTTTGGGGTGTAGTGGTTGCGATCGCCATGGCTCCAATTCCTCCAACAGGTTTTTCTATCCAGTTCTATCTGTTTTAGTAGCAGGTTAAGCCCCGTCATCATGGGTCATTAGCCTGATGCTATCCAATTAATTTCCTTCTTGATGGCTTGCAACAAATTGATGGAGCACTGTTGCCATCAACAGCGAGAGCGAAATACCTGACTGCTGGACAAAATCTTGCAACACTTGCAAATTGCTACTGGGGAGCTGAATGCTGACCAATTCCAACGCATCCGTTTGAGATTGAGCATAGTGCTGATACCGTTTAACTTCTTCAGCAAGGTTTTGGCACGAGTCCAAAACTGAGTTTCGTCAACACGTGCTACTGCTGTGAGTAGGTGAGCATCTACCCAGCCAATGCCTCGACCCGCAAGTAGGTGAGTATCTACAAACGCCATGACCTGCTCATGAGTGGCTGAGGAAATCTGAGGTAAATCTCCCAAGAAGGTTAGGACTGACATGCGGTTACGGAGATAGCCCAGCGACAGTTCGCCTAAAACCATCGAATGCATCACAACCCTCTCGTCTTCTAAACACTTTTCGAGGTCAGTATCGCCACTGCGCAAGAAGTCTACCCAGACTGAGGTGTCAACCAAGATAGTCATCTGAAACCTCCCCACGCCGTCGCGGAATCGGTTGCAGATCAGGCTCAGAACCACCTAACTGAGCCAACGAATGAGCAGCCTGGTGCGCTTTTGAGGGAGATTCTACCTCTGAGGGCACCTCGGTTAGCACGGTGACAATGACTCTGGCCGTAGTGACATCAGGTTGTTCGGTGAGCCATTTAACCTGACCGTTTTCGTAGATCGCTTCGTAACTTTTGAGCATTGTCTTAGTGGGTGGATAGGGGTGGATAGGGGCTGGTGGCTGGTGGGACGTAATCACTAACCACTAGCCACTAGTATTGCTTCTTCCACTACCTTGGCAAATTCTGATTCAATCTGAAACACCTCCCGAAACTCGGCAAACGCCCAACGTCCATACACACCCAGATTATTCACCCCTGGAATCCAGTAATTCCGCATGGTGCTTGCCTTCTCCTTGGCGTCTTCTCCCCGGTAACCCTTGATCTCCACGATCAGGTTCAACAGGTCATCATCCCCTCGGCCATCATCGACTTGCACAATGAAATCCGGTAAATACTTTCGGGGCGTTGAGCCATACAGATAGGGTACTTCTAATCCCAGGTTGTGGTTCTTCACATAGGCTTTGACTTTTGGGTGAGCCTCTGCCACCCGGCAAAACTCAGCTTCCCAGTCGCTATCTAAAATCACCCAGTTGATATGGCATCGGCGTGAATCAGTTTGCCATCGGGCTTCTTTGGACGTGTTGAAGTTGACATGAGCCGTTGAACCCAGGGGGTTATAGGCATCGAGAATCGCTTTGATGGGGCGACTTCCTACACTTGCCTCTGTGATCGCTTTGCGAATGCGCTCACAGGCCATGTCTGCGATTTCCTGGTAGATCAACTGAGCCGGGAACGTGCCTCCAGTGCAGCGCAGATACCCCTTCATCCACTGGCGAGTCATACGCTTCAGTTGCCCAAACAGATTCATCTTGGGGTCTTCGCCTGGTTCTCGATATTGGTGATACAGCAAGTGCTTCGTCAGGTGGAAGAGTACCGTTGATTCTCGAATATCCTCCAGGTGCTTCACATTTAGATCAACGCCCTCACCAATCAACCCCTCATTGCGCGTAATGGTCGCCCCAACTAGATTAGGCGTGAGTTCCAGGAGCGAGTCCTCGCTAAACTGAGCCTCCAACCGGGTATCAGGCAGCTCCACCCGATACCCTTCCACACGGGGAAACTCGATTTCTAAGGCATCTCGGTCAGGCCGTACTGCACATACATGAACCGTTTGCCGGGGGCGCTTGGGTGGGGCCACCACCGGCTTCGCTGTGAAATCAAAGGGAATACCCAAAACATCCGCATACTCAACGTTAAACAGCCCTTCCTCGTTGATGTCATAGGACTGTCGCCGGAGCGCACGACCAATCACCTGCTCACAAAGCAACTGGGTGCCAAATGCCCGCACGCCCAAAATATGAGTAACATTATTGCAATCCCACCCTTCCGTGAGCATCGACACCGACACCACGCACCGAATGGATTCACCCAGTTTCCCATCCTTCCCTACCGTATTCATGACCTCCCGGAGCAAGTCCTGGTCGGTGATCTTCTCGGCAGCAGCAGCGCCTTCCCGTTGGCTTATCTCGTAGCGAAATCGCTCAATTTCATCCTCAGCAACCGCTCGAAAGTTCTTATCCAGGGCATCCCCCGATTCCAACTGTTCACTGTCGATCAGCAATGTGCGCGGACGAGTCAGCCGTTCGCCATAGTCGTCATAGTTGCGAAACAACTCCAACCGTCCGGCATTGTAAGAGCACGAGCCATCCTCATTCTCACGATGAAACCCAGCAATAAAATCGTAGACCAGCTTAGAAGTCGAGGTGTTGTTGCACACCACAATAAACACAGGAGGCACATCAATATTCTGCTCCTGCCACAGCTCAAAGGTTTTGGCGTAGTGACCGTAGAGGGCATCCAGCGCTGTCTGAAGTTCCGCTGGCAAACTCAAGGGGTCAAGACCTTGCGCCTTTCCGCGCCCCTTCTTCGGCATCTTCTTGCGAATGTGCTCCCACAGGTTACGAAACTTGGGCATCTCGCCCCCCGGCACATTGTCTGCCACCGGGACACGGGGCAACTTGACAATGCCGCACTCGATCGCATCCATCAGCGAGAAATCACTCACCGTCCAGGGAAACAGCGTCCCCTCGGCATAACCCGACCCGCGCAAGAAGAATGGCGTTGCGGATAGGTCATAAACTTTCTGAACCCCCAGCTTCCGTTTCACCACTTCAATGCCAGAAATCCAAAGACGCGCTGCTTCGTTATTTTTCTTTGCCTCGTCCTTATCATCTCCCTTAAACTCGGAGATATCGTCGGTGTTTGGTTTCTCGCGATAGCAGTGGTGAGCCTCATCGTTGAGTACCAGAATATTCTTCATGCCCATCAGCTCCGGCATCACCCGCTGGAGCATCTGCCCTTCTGTTTCTAGGGTGTCGAGTTCTGGGCCTCGCCCCTGAATCAGCTTGCGGGTTCCAGATGCCATCTGCACCCGCTCCCGCAACTTAAACGCATGGTAGTTGGTGATGACAATCTTCGCCTTCTGCAAATCAGCCACCATATCACTAGGCACCAGTTCTCGGCTGGCATAGTAGCTCTCTGTGTCGTTGGGTTGAAGGACTCGGAGGCGATCGCGAATCGTAATCCCCGGAGACACAATGAGAAATCCCCGTGTAAATCGGCTGCTCTGAGGACGACGCACCGCATTCACCGTCTGCCACGCAATCAACATCGCCATGACCGTCGTTTTGCCTGCCCCCGTCGCCAACTTCAGGGCAATCCGCAGCAATTCTGGATTGGCATCCTCGTTAACAGAGGCCACATGCTCTAAAAATGCCTTCCCCTTTTTGCCGCCCTGGGGAGCGACCTCTGCCAGCCAGATAGCCGTCTCCACAGCCTCCACCTGACAGAAAAACGGGCGAATCGACTGAAAGGGATGATGTCGCCAGTGCTGGAGCAAGCGAGCGGTTTCAGGGGTGACTTTCCAATCTTGCGGATTCGGCAATTGTCGCCATGCCCCAACCTTCTCTCGGACACTGTTGATAAACAGCGACAAGTCATAGGTCTGCGACTCGTCCGAAATCCCTTCAGTGTCGAACAGCGCTAAAACCTGTTGCTCTCCATCATCCTGGGACTTACGGCGCTTCTTCGGCTTCGGAATTGGGGTGATGAACTCAGCCGCACGCCTGGAATCAATGATGCGATTCGTCGGTTGTCCCTCTGCATCAAGTTCCCAGTGCTGTGAAGGATAGAGATACGGAGAGTTGAGAATAGGAGCTTCAAAGAATTGATCCGTCACTCTTTATTCGTCAGATAAGGAAAATACTGTCTTCTACACGCTGAAAATTCATAATAGCTAAGGATCTCGGAAGAGAGGAAAATCGTTACAATTCACCTCTGATGTTGATCAGTTGTCCGATAATGAAGCACTTGTATGGGAATTCTGGAGGAATCGTACTCCTCATGTCTCGTGTCTCATATCTCAAGGGCGATCGCCTTATTCCTGTTGAGGTTGGCGTGGATGATAATCCACCAACCACCGCTCCAAATCATCCATACTGCTGAAATCCAGTAGCGCCTCACCTAAT
>CAYXJG010000390.1:0-5107 GCA_964465285.1 uncultured bacterium | reverse complement strand
GGGCAGCGCAGGGTCTTAGGGATCTGCGGCTAAATACACAATTTGGCAAGTTTCAAGCAAGAATAAGGGTTTGGGGCGCGCTCCGCGCGCCCCAAACCCTTATTCTTGCGCTGTGAATTTGAGAACTTTGCCAAGTCGTGATAAGACACTGGAGGAGATGGGCAGCGGGCGCAGCAATTCTCATTATGGAAATTTAAGGGGCAAAAAGGTCGCCTCAGGCGACCTTTTTGCCCCTTAAACATAGACAAGTGAGCGCCTATAGGGCGCGAAGTTTCTCCAAATGAGAATTGCTGTAACGCGGTTGCACCTACAATATTGAAGTTTTATTCCCAGATCCTGCATTTTGTGACTGTTTTTCCATAGTAGAGTATAAGATTAACCGGATCTGGGCGTCTTCACCTGGATGGATGTATAACGCTGTGCAAATGTATAGTCCTACGGGCTTAGGTTCAAGAGTGTATCCCCCGCTGAGCGGGGGATACACTCTTCTCCTCCAATGTCCTAACCTAAGTGCGTCTTGCTATAGAGTTGATGTAGCGGCATAGAGCGCCACTATACAGACAGTCTATGACAATCTATACAGGCAATCTTGGGCGTGCTTAACCCGTTTGCACATCAACCCCAACGTTGTTGATAGAGAACGGGTGATAGTATCGGTGATGGTGTGTGGTTGAGGGAATGAATAGCATCGTGATGAGTCATGTAAAGCGCATGGCAGTGATTCCTGCATCAACTGTCGGGCTTTGTCTGATGGGAACGCCTGTGTTCGCCTCTGTGCAGGAGTCAAAGGAGGTAGATAATGCTACCGGGGCGATCGCCCTGGCAGTTGTCCTGTCTACCGATGCTGAAAATGATGCTAAGAATAATTCGGAGACGACCGACACCCGTTTCGTTTTCCCGCCCATCGTACCCGTCCCCGAGCGATCGCTCCCTGAATTTACAGCGTTGGACTCCTCTGTCATCACCCTAGGCCAGGCCATATCCATTGAGGTTGCCCAACTGCCCCGTCCTAATCAGGAACGCCCTCCGACGCCAGAACCTTTAGCGCCGGACAGTGAGGCGGCGGACCCTCTAGCCCCTGAAGAGGTATCACCACCACCAGAGCCTCCTGATGAGGAGCCATCGGATACGGCTGAGATTGCAGTTCAGTCCATTGAGGTTGTGGGCAGTAGTGTATTTGATGAAGAAGACATTGCACCCATTACCGACCCCGTTGCAGGAACCCTCGTCACCCTGGAAGACCTGCAGCAGGTTGCCGACGCCATCACCCAGCTTTACTTAGATGAGGGATACCTGACCAGCCGCGCCATTTTAGAAGAACAGGTCATCACCGACGGCATCGTTCGCATTCGGGTAGTTGAGGGACGCATTGGCGACATTCAAATCGATGGCAACGAACGCCTGCGTGATGCCTATATTCGCAACCGCATCGAACTTGGCACCCAGCTCCCCCTCCGCACCGATCGCCTAGAAGACCAGCTCAGGCTATTGCGGGCTGACCCCCTCATCGAAAACGTCGAAGCGAGCCTCCGGGCAGGCGAGGGCTTGGGCGAAAGCGTCTTGATGATTCGGGTTGCTGAAGCTGATGCCTTTGTGCTGAACCTCCGCAGCGACAACTACTCGCCCCCCAGTGTGGGATCTGAACGGGTAGGGCTAAGCCTGGGACATCGAAACCTGACTGGGCGAGGAGATTCCTTTATCATCAACTACGACCGCACGGCCCAAGGCGGCTCAAACGTGGTTGATTTTAGCTACGGCATCCCGGTCAATCCCATGAACGGCTCCGTGCAGCTTCGGGCCTTAATTGACCGCAATCGGGTGGTTCAAGAACCCTTTGACGAACTGGAGATCGAAGGGGAATCAGAACGCTACGAAATTACCTACCGTCAACCCCTGGTGCGATCGCCCCGAGAAGAATTTGCTCTCTCCATCGGCTTTGCCTATCGAGATGGGGAAGTGCTCGCCTTTGACCAGATTCCCCTGAGCATTGGTGCCAATGAGGAGGGCGTCACCCGCACAAGCGTATTTCGCTTTGGACAAGATTATGTCAAGCGTGATGTGCAGGGGGCATGGGCGTTGCGATCGCAGTTCAGCATCGGCGCGGGTATTTTGAACGCCACGACCAACGACGGCTCTCCTGACAGCCGTTTTTTTACTTGGTTGGGACAGGCCCAGCGAGTTCAGCGCATCGGCTCTGATCATCTCCTCATCGCCCAGTTGGACATGCAGTTTACCCCAGACGCTCTCCTTTCTTCTGAACAGTTTGTCATCGGCGGCGGACGGTCCCTCCGAGGCTTTCGCCAAAATGCTCGGGCAGGAGACAGCGGCATCCGGTTCTCCCTCGAAGACCGCATTACCCTGAGCCGCAACGAAGCAGGCGCATCTGTGTTTCAAGTTGCTCCCTTTGTTGACTTAGGGGTGGTCTGGAATGACTCCGATAATATAGAATTACTTGATCAAACTTTTCTTGCTGGCATTGGGGCAGGGTTTCTCTGGGAAGTCCTGCCTAACGTCAATCTACGGCTTGATTTCACCATTCCCTTGGTGGATTTGGAAGACCGGGGAAATAATATTCAGGACGATGGTATTTACTTCAGTGTCAATTACGACATTTAACACGACTTGGCAAGTTTCACGCAAAAATAGGGATTTGGGGCGCGCCCCAAATCCCTATTTTTGCGTTGTGAATTTGAGAACTTTGCCAAGTTGTGTTAGTGGAACAGCCAACTGGTGAAGGCATACTTTGTGCCGCGAGTAATGGGAAGAGACTCGTGGGGATGGGTGAAGTATGAGGGGAATAGGGCAACGGCTCCTGCCGTTGGCGTCACCTTAACGTTTTGGCGGTCAAAGTAGGTTTCCCCGCCTTCAAAGTCATCGTTGAGATACCCCACTACGCTGATGTCCCGCGTTGGAATGCCATGCTCCACTTCCTGAAAACGGCTCGACAGCAAAATATTATCTACATGGCGTTTATAAAATTGCCCTGCTCGATATCTGAGAATCGAGCAGGGTTCGGCATAGGGAAACTGTACGCCATATTGGTCAAACAAAAACTGTTTCACCGCCGGCAGCCGACTCAGGATCAACTGGTTCGTTGATTGCGTCAGGGAATTTTTGGTGCCGAGGGGGACGAGGTCATTGCTGCGAACCTCATTGTCAATGGCTTCCATCAGAATTCCAGCCTGCTCGGTTTCGGCGGTTTCAGCGATGTGGATCAAGTGTTGGCAGGTTTGGCGATCGAGCACGTTTTCAACTAAGAAAATTTCGTTGCCCAAAACAGTTGCGTTGTAGGAAGCCATAGCCTTTTGTCAGATATCAATAAGGAACGAGCATTCAATCTGTCTAAACTAAATTTTGTCGGAGCAGCATGGCAGAGCCACGCCGCCTCATACTAAATTCGCATAGCAAACCCCTGGTAAGTACCTATGCAGAATTAATTACAAACAAGTTTCCTAGGGGCACACCCCGACGGGGTGTGCCCCTAGGAAAATGTGTAAATAATTTTGCTCAACTACTTATCTTTTTAAACCCCCGGTATCTTTTTTGTGAAACGATCGCCCCGCAAGCGTTTCACAAAAGAAGGTTTGGTTTTTTGCGCCGGACTAGTATCGGAAGGCAGAAGGCAAAAGGATAAAAGCAGAATGGGGATTCCTTATGTACTAGGAGTTCTGCCTATCAAAAACAGTGGGGCTATTTACGCCGTCGAGTACTAGATGCTGTACTTCCACAGGCTACAACTTCAATTTTTGAATTGGGGAAACCCTGGGCGCATCGCAGGATTTCCCCAATTCAAAGACTCAGTTTATGACCTGGCAAGGCATGGGAAGAATTAGATGGTGTTTAATCCTTGATCTAAGCGTTCCAAAATTATAGCGACTGCCCTATGATCTGTACCGACCAAAGGGACTCGTGAGCGCCTGTGGGGTGCGACGTTTCCCAAAATGAGAATTGCTGGTGTCATGCAGCAATTCTCATTTTGGAAATTTAGGGAGCAAAAAGGTCGCCTTAGGCGACCTTTTTGCTCCCTAAATTTGTACAAGTGAGCGCCTGTAGGGCGCGAAGCTTCCTAAAATGAGAATTGCTGGTAGTCATAGGGAATGATTGCGCGATCGCTAGCAATCGTGATAGCGTCTCTTCAATGTTTTACATCGGGTGTGCAATTTGGGCGTACAAGAACTGGGTCGGCGATTTTTATCCGCCAGGGACTCGTGCTGCTGACTTCCTAAAGCTCTACAGTAGGCGACTTACGGCAGTGGAGGGGAACACCACTTTTTACTCGGTGCCCAGTGAGGCTATGGTGCAGCGATGGGTTGCGGAAACCCCCGAGACATTCCGGTTTTGCCTAAAAATTCCCCGCAGCATCACTCACCAGGGGTTGCTGATGCCCAAATTTGAAGAGGCGATCGCCTTCCTCAACCGAGTGAAACCCCTGGGCGATCGCCTAGGGCCGTTTTTCATTCAGCTTCCGCCTGGGTATGCTCCTGCCTATGAAGAGGATCTGGAGGCGTTTCTCACCGCATGGCCTCGCCAGCAGTTCCCCATCGCCGTGGAGGTGCGACATCTTGACTGGTTTCGTCCGACACAAGCTGATCAGTTGAGCCATAGGCTTCGATCACTGGGAGTTGGTCGAGTCTTGCTGGACACACGCCCCATCTACGACTGCCCAGATAATCCACAGGTAGCTTCTGAGCGAAAAAAGCCCCAGGTACCCCTTCAGCGCATCCTCACAGCTCCGTTCACGATTGTCCGCTATATCAGCCATCCTGACCCATCGTTCAACCTCTTCTACTGGGCTGAGTGGGTCGAGTCCATTGACTCATGGGTACAGCAAGAACGTGATATCTACTTTTTTGTCCATTGCCCCATTGAGGAGCGATCGCCCCTGTTTACTCGCCTGATCCAGCAGCAGATTGACCAGGCAGAAATCTCAGTGCCACCGCTACCGTGGAATTCTATCGTAGACGCCGCCCCGTCGCAGCTTTCACTGTTTTGAGAAAGCAATTCTCATTCTGGCAAAGTTCTCAAATTCACAACGCAAAAATAGGGGGTTGGGGCGCGCGGAGCGCGCCCCAACCCCCTATTTTTGCGTGAAACTTGCCAAGTCGTG
>CAYXJG010000389.1:0-5109 GCA_964465285.1 uncultured bacterium | reverse complement strand
GAAACGATTTGCGTACAATCAACTAACGGTCTGATTCGTTCTAGCAAATACATTTTCCGGATGTCAGTGATGAAGATACGGTAATAGCGCTGCAAAGCATAAATTTTGGGGATCATCGGCGATCGCTCCTCACAACTTGCTATGGTTTGAACTAGAGTTTGAACATGACGAGGACTAACGCATGTGTGTGGGTGGTAGTGGTCTGCGTCGGCCACCATTTGCAAACATTCATCCAGAACTTGCATAAGTCCTATACGATTGAAGGCGACGTCACAGCACTGAACTATCGTTGGCTATTCTCTAGCAGGATTTTTCTATGTATGTTCCAGTTTGGCCTGGTTCTCCCTATCCGTTGGGTGCCATGTGGGATGGCAAAGGAACCAACTTTGCTGTCTATAGCGAGAATGCCACTGCCGTTGAGCTGTGCCTGTTTGATTCAGACGACAATGAAACCCGATTGGCTCTGGACGAGGTAACGCACTACATCTGGCATGGTTATCTACCGGGCATCGGCCCAGGTCAGCGGTATGGGTTTCGCGTCCACGGCCCCTACGAACCGGAGACGGGAAATCGCTTCAATCCCAGCAAACTGCTAATTGATCCCTACGCGAAAGCAGTAGATGGTGAGATCAAGCATGGGGAGGAGATCTTCGGATATCAGCTAGAGCATGAGGATCTCGACCTGTCCTTTGCGGATGCCGATGACGCCCATCTGGTGCCGAAAGCCGTTGTGGTAGATCCCACCTTTGACTGGGGCGATGATGATCTGCTGCGGATTCCGGAGCATGACACCATCATCTACGAGATGCATGTCAAGGGGTTCACCAAGCTTCACCCGGAGATTCCGGAACCCCTGAGGGGAACCTTTGCGGGACTGGGCCAGCCAGAGGCGATCGCCTATCTCCAGTCCCTTGGGATCACCGCTGTGGAACTGATGCCCGTCCACCATTTCCTTACCTACCCCGGCCATTTGGTTGAAAATGGCCTGCAAAATTACTGGGGCTACGACTCCATCTGTTATTTCGCGCCCTACTTCAACTACTGCGCCACGGTAAATCCAGAGGAACAGGTACGAGAATTTAAGCGTATGGTGAAAGCCCTCCACGGGGGCGGCATTGAGGTCATTCTGGATGTGGTCTACAACCACACAGGCGAGGGAAACCACCAGGGGCCGATCCTCTGCTTCCGGGGCATCGACAACGCTACCTACTATCGCCTGGTAGACGATGATCCCCGCTACTATATGGATTTTACAGGCTGCGGCAATTCCCTTAACGTTAGCCATCCCCAGGTGCTGAAGCTGATTATGGACAGTCTGCGCTACTGGGTGACGGAAATGCACGTGGACGGCTTCCGGTTTGACCTGGCGTCGGCTCTGGCGCGGGAACTGTATGAAGTGGATAGCCTGGCCGCATTTTTCGACATCATTCACCAAGATCCTGTGCTCTCTGACGTGAAGCTGATTGCAGAGCCATGGGACATCGCGGATGGGGGCTACCAGGTGGGCAAATTCCCCCTGCTCTGGTCAGAATGGAACGGCAAGTATCGGGACACCGTGCGGGACTACTGGCGCGGCATTGATGGCAGCCTTGCCGAGTTCGCTTACCGCTTTACGGGTAGTTCCGACCTGTATGAATTCAGTGGTCGCCGCCCCAGCGCCAGTATTAACTTCGTCACTGCCCATGATGGGTTCACCCTGAACGATCTGGTCAGCTACAACGAAAAGCACAACGAGGCGAACGGGGAAGACAACCGGGACGGTGATAATTACAACCGCTCCTGGAACTGCGGCGAAGAGGGAGAAACCGATGATCCCGAGATTCTTGCTCTGCGGCACCGGCTGCGGCGAAACTTTCTGACTACCCTATTTCTCTCCCAGGGCGTACCGATGATGCTCAGTGGCGACGAGCGAGGACGTACCCAAAAGGGCAACAACAATGCCTATTGCCAAGATAATGAACTGGCGTGGCTCCACTGGACGGATGAAACAGATCCAAAATTACTGGACTTTACCCGCCAGCTCATCTATTTTCGTCGTCAGCATCCGGTGTTTCGCCGCCGTAAATGGTTCCAGGGGCAGGCGATTCATGGTCACCACATCCACGACTTGGGCTGGTATAACCCCGATGGCGAAGAGGTGACAGAAGAACAGTGGCTAGAAGGGCTGAGCAAGGAAATCGCCGTGTTCCTCAACGGTGAGGAAATTCCTGCACGGGGCAAAGAAGGCGAGCGAGTGATGGATGACAGTTTCCTGCTGCTGTTTAATGCCCACCATGAACCTGTGGAGTTTATGCTGCCCGTGGGACTGCGCAATCGCCCCTGGACAGTGGTCATCGACACGACGAAACCCCACTTTGTTGAGAACGGCCCCACGATTCAGGGACACACGTCGATTGTGGTGGTGGAGCGATCGCTCATCGCGCTGGAACGGCGATGACAATTTTGGATTTTGGATTTTGGATTTTGGATTTTGGATTGTCTCGCCAGATCCTCATCACCAGCGTCTCGCTGGTGATGCCAGCCTGAGCCTCTGGCCCCGCACCCCTGTTTTTGCGTGAAACTTGCCAGGTCGTGTGCGTTACACGACTTGGCAAGTTTCACGAAAAAGTTAGGGGTTTGGGGCGCGCTCAGCGCGCCCCAAACCCCTACTTTTTCCTTGTGAATTTGAGAACTTTGCCAAGTCGTGTGCGTTAGGCGTTAGCCGTAACGCATCAGGGTGTTTATTTTTGAGCAGATACCTGGGGCGATCGCAATGCATCCATCGCCGCACAGACCAGCTTGAAATAGTGCGGCTCAAACAAATCTACCTCCTGGGCATCGTCCCGGCTGGCTCCGACCATCGCTCGCTTCTGGCTGGGCTGAACCGCAAGTACTTTACCTTCTGGGTTGCGGATGCGGAGTTCCCGCTCATCATCGTGGCAGCAGAGGCTTGACCAATATTGGCGATCGCCCCATCGAAAGGCAACGGGCTGAGTTGTCCACAGGGCATCCGTCTCGCTCGATTTGCCGCTGGTGCTGGTAGATGTAGTAGATATAGTGGTAGGTATAGTAGGTATATCGGAGGGTTGGGTCGTTTCTCCATCCCTTGCCTCAGGAACGCAAAGGCCAATCACCTCTAGCTCGACGGATTTGGAGCCGTTCCACTCGTTGAGGCGCAGGTGGTAGGCGATGTCAACTCGCTTAGGAAGGGGGCAGTAGGTGCCGAGTCGCCAGGCGATCGCTTTGATAGAGGTGGGGGAGGTGGCAGGGTCTTGGGCGAGGAGGAGTTTGAGGTGGGCGCGATCGCGTCCGACAGTGCCCTGTTCGAGAACGCGAACGTTGGGAGTCCAAAAAACGGGGTCGGGGTTGCCGATGCCGCAGGGGTGGAGCTGGTCGATTTGCTGGTAGAGGTCAAGGGTGAGGTCGTCAAGGGATGCCTGGACATCGACGGTGACCAGGGGCTTGAGGTGCTGGGGTAGCAGGTACATGCTGGCGAAGAGTTGCAGCCGCTGGCGGAAGGCGGACAGGTGCTCTACCCGTAGGGAGAACCCACCAGCGGCGCGGTGGCCGCCAAATTTCTCCAGGGTGTCACCCGCAAATTGGAGGGCGTGGAAGACATGGAATTCGGGGATGCTGCGGGCAGATCCGCGAATAGTGCTCTGTTCCTTGTCTTCGTAGGTGCCGATGAACACAGGGACGCCATACCTTTCTACTAGGCGGGAGGCAACGATGCCGATGACGCCGTGGTGCCAGTGGGGTTGAACAACGACCAGCACCCGGTCGGTGAGTAAATCCGGCTGGGTGGCTTCGATGGCGGCGATCGCCTCTCCCTCGATCTCCTCACACAACTGCCGCCGCCGCTGGTTGATCTCTTCACACTTCATCGCCATAGCCAGAGAATGACCGGGATCATCAGTGGTCAACAGTTCAATCACTACAGCAGGATCACCAATGCGCCCCACGGCGTTAATGCGGGGACCAAGGCGGAAGCCGATGGCTTCGGGCTTCAGCGCCCTAGTTTCATCGGACAGGCCGGACACCTGGAGCAGCGCCTTTACCCCTTCGATTTGGGACTGGGGGAGTAGCGCCAACCCCTGCTGCACCCAGCGGCGGTTCACCCCCGTCAGCGGTGCCAGATCCGCAATAGTGCCCAGGGTAAACAGCTCCAGCAGCATCGTGGACAGATCGTCTTGGTGGCCAAGGGATTCCGCCAGGGAGAGCGCCAGGAGATAGGCGACGCCCACGCCCGCCAGTCCTCGGTAGGGGGATTCGGGGTCGATTAGCTTAGGATTCAAGATGGCATTGGCGGGGGGGATTTGGGGCGGAATGTCGTGGTGGTCAGTGACGATGACCGACAGCCCTAGTTCCCGTGCCCGCGCAATGGGGTTGTAGGCAGCGATACCGTTATCTACTGTTAGAATTACGCGAACGCCCGCTGCATAGAAGTCCTCAACAATGCGCTCATTGATGCCGTACCCTTCGCTCATGCGGCTGGGGATTTCGTAGTTAATGGTGGCTCCCAATCGTCGCATGGCGCGGATTAGCAGGGCAGTGCTGGTCATGCCGTCGGCGTCGTAGTCTCCGCACACAGCGATGGGTTGTTTTTGGGCGATCGCCCCCGTCAAAATCTCAAGGGCAGACTCCAGATCTGCAAATGCCTCACGGGGATGGGGCAAGGGTTCTTTTTCCGGATGGAGAAACCGCATCGCCTCATCGGACGTATCAATACCCCGATTAATCAACACCTGGGCGAGCAAGGGAGACAGCCCTGTGGCGGTAGCGAGTTCATCAGCTTTTGGGGAATTAGGGGAAGCGATGTGCCATCGCTGGTCAGGGACAGAGGTGTTTTGCATGGAACAGTCAAGAATTTAACGAACATCATTCTGTGGAGTTCCTAAGAGGCTACCATTAGCTCAAACCAAACGTCTCACGATTCTAGTGCTTCGTAGCAATTCTCATTTTGGAAAACTCGCGCCCTATAGGCGCTCACTTGTATCGGTTTAGGGGGCAAAAAGGTCGCCTCAGGCGACCTTTTGCCCCCTAAATTTCCATAAGGGATCTGCGGCTAAAAAAGAGATAGGGCATATCCGTTGCCAAGTCATGTCACAACGCTATATGGTTATATAAGAG
>CAYXJG010000388.1:0-5116 GCA_964465285.1 uncultured bacterium | reverse complement strand
GGGGGATCTCGCAGAGTTTTGGATCCGAGCCGAGATGTGTGTACACAGTAGCTCTCTTTGGGAGAGGGATTTAGGGTGAGGGCTCACAAAAGTGGGATGCACCCTTGTGCGTAGACGAGATGTAAATTCTGCCAAGACTCTGTCAATACTTAAACTGGAACTCTGACCCTGTTAACTCTTTAGCCCTGTGCAAGCGGGTTAAGCGCACTCAGGGCTTCTTTGATGGTGACGCAGAGTGCTGTCACACCGATAGCTGATTCAATGCGCTTTTACAGCACTGTGAGAGCAGGCGCTCTGTTAACTTTAGAGAAGATAGAGTAAAAACCCCGAGGCGATACACCCCATTTTTAGTTGTGATACTGCACAAAAGTAAATCCGTGCGGGGGTTGCCTGACAAAAAAGCGTGGGTTTAACCCACGCTTTGCAAACTAATACCAATTTCTATGAAGCTGCGCCAAAGAAGGGACTTGAGACTCTTGTTACTCAACGGTTTATCAGGTGCGTGCTCATTATGAGAAAGACTTACCGCAGCCGCAGGTCTGCTCGGCGTTAGGGTTAGTGAATTGAAATCCCCCACCGATCAGCGCATCACTATAATCCAGCATGAGGCCATAGAGGTACAGCATACTTTTAGGATCGCATACGACCTGAAAGCCTTCGTAGTCAAAGACTTCATCATCTTTGCGAATGTTGCTCACATCCTCAAAGTCCATCATGTAAGACATGCCGGAACATCCGCCCTGACGTACACCGACCCGTAAACATAAGTCTTGCCCCCCTTGCTTTTCCCGAAGTTGCAAGACGTGTTTTAGTGCTGCCTGAGACATCAGGATGCCTTTTTGTGAAATTTCCTGTTGGGGAGATTGAGTTGCTTCTGCCATAGCCAAATTAAGTTTTATCACTCTAGCGTCATACATTACTCCGATTCTATAGCAAGTTTCAGGGGTATTGAGTATACGTTTCTACCCTGAAATCTCTCAAACGGTTTTGTCTCGCCGGTTGCACCTCCTTACAAAAGTGCGGAAATCCTATTTGAATCGAATTTACAGTTTTACAGTTTGTTGCAGATTCGGGGAAAAAGGGCGATCGCCTATGGCTTGTCAACGGGAAGACCTAATGTCCGCTTTAGGGTGAACCATGCTTCCCGGAGTTGCCAAAACTTACTGCTTTCCATCGCAGCAATGCGAGTTTTCAGAGCGGAGATTTGCTGCTCGTAATCCATGATCAGTACCTTGATTTTCTCTTCTAGCCCAGGAACGCGGGCTGCAATGGGGTCAAGTTCCTCAATACGACGGAGGCGAGCTATAGAGAGGCGGTTGCTTTTTTCTAGACGATCATATTTATCAATGAATGATGCTTGGAGGCTTTGCATCCGTGTTTTGATCCAGCCGGGCTGCTGATAAATGGGTAGGGTATTTTGAATGGCAAAGACTTCTTTGAACAAGGGGCGAATGTCGCTAGAGAGGCCGCCCTGGTAGTAGGACACTATGATACGCGGCAGATAGCACACCCGCATCTCTGGAGTCGAGAGCATTTTACAAAACCATTCATAGTCGGCAGCGATGCGGTAGTGCTCGTTGAAGGGGCCAATTTTGTCGAAAAGGCTCGCCTTGAAAAAGCTAGCCGGCTGGATGAAGCAGTTGCCCAGGGAAATCAGTTGCTCTAGAGCATCTTCGGGTGGGGCGGGGGAGTAGGTCGATCGCTTCCCCCAGGGAAATCGCGTCTCGTGGTCACCGTAGACAAATTCGCAGTCAGGATGCTCAGCAATGAAGGCTGCAACGTCGGCGATCGCCCCATTTCCAAAAAGGTAATCATCGGCGTTAGCAAAATAGACCCAATCTCCCGTAGCGAGCCGAATTCCTTTATTCATCGCCTGGTAAATGCCGTTATCGGGTTCGCTGATGATGGTAGCAATATGGTCACTGTAACGTTTCACAATGTCGAGGGTGCGATCGCTCGACGCCCCGTCAATGACGATGTATTCGATATGGGGATAGGTCTGAGAAATAACACCCTGAATAGTCTGCTCGATAGTAGCTTCAGCGTTGCGGCAAACCGTGATGACAGAGATAGAGACGCTCATGGGGGACAGACAAAATTGAGAATGCTATAAGGGGGCAGAGCATCCCACTCGTAACCTCCCGGATTAAGCCAAAAAATTACGACCAGAAGCTTTGCCCCCCAACGGTTGGCATCAAAGCAACAATAGACCGCTAGCTGTATTTTTCGTTAGATGTGTTTTCAAGGTTAAATAAAGTTTGCAGGGTTTGCATGGCATGGCGACGGGCTTCGATGTCCTGCTGGGCACGAAGCTGCACCATTGGGTCATGCAGAATCTTATTGACAATGCCGCGGGTCAGCGCCTCGATAATTTCCTGGTGCTTTTCAGCAAACTCAGATCCAAGACGCGATAAAGCTTTCTCTAATTCCTGTTCGCGGATCGTTTCTGCTTTGCTCCTCAGGCTGCTGATCGTGGAAACCGTTTCAAGCGATCGCCACCAAGCTTCAAAGGCATCCACTTCTTCTTCAAGCAGGTTTTCAGCTTCCATCGCCATTTGACGACGGCTTTCCTGGTTTTGCGCGACGACAGCTTTCAGGTCGTCTACGTTAAACGATTTCACCTGGGGCAGTTCCACCACATTGGCGTGGACGTTGCGGGGCACAGAGATGTCGAACAGCATCAACTTTTGGTCAGGCACTAGGGCAGACTCCAGGTTTTCCCGATAGAGCAATGGTTCCGTTGCGGAGGTGCTAGTAAATACTAGCTCGGATGCCTTGACAATGGGCAGCATGCTCTCAAGGGTGTGGAGTTTGAGGTTTGCATCGGGGAATTGCCCAGCTAGCTTTTCCGCACTCCGCATGGATCGATTCACAATGGTGATGTCACGTGCTCCCTTCGACAGGAGGTGCTGTACCAACAGGCGGGACATTTTGCCCGCCCCAAGGATGGCGATCGCCCGGTTTTCCAGGGATTCTGCCTTCATCTGGGCTAATTCTACGGCAGCAGAACTAATCGACACAGCTCCAGTACCAATGCTGGTCTCCGTACGAACGCGCTTTCCGGCAGTAATGGCTTGCTTGAACAGACGGTTCAGCGTTCTGCCGATGCCCTGATGCTGCTGGCCTAGCTTGTGAGTTTGTTTCACCTGAGCCAAAATCTGGCCCTCACCTAAAACGAGGCTATCGAGGCCAGAGGACACACGCATCAAGTGCATCACGGCATCGTGGTGTAGCAGGGTAAACAGATAGGGGCGCAACTCACCGATGAAAATTCGTCCGTGGTCAGCAAGGAACTGGCTAATTTCTCGGATACCATGCTCTGTATCGGTGGTGACGGCATAGAGCTCTAAGCGGTTGCAGGTGCTTAGGATGGCAACTTCTTCGACATGGGGATAGCTCGTAAGCCGGGCGATCGCCTCCTCAATCTGAGGATCTGGAATGCTAAGTTTCTCTCGGATTTCAACAGGTGCTGTTTTATGGCTGAGACCCACAACGGCGATATTCATTCTCCCTCCCAAATATATTTTTCGTGTTCCGCCAAACGGGACAGCAAGGATATCAAAATAATGTCTCTGGATGGGTTGCTGCTAGCGTTCACCCACCAGCAAAGGTGTCATGTAAAACAATTAAATGTTGAAGGAGTTAATCCTTTCGATATTGAAACGATATCTAAAGCTTAGTCCGAGTTAGAGTCTATCAAGTTTGCGGAAGCCCTTCATGGCGTCAGGCAACATTTCTCTACATTTCGACTCATTCCCGTTTACAAATCGATATGTGGCCTCATTTTTTCGCAACTCGCATCTTGCACCAAACCCCAAAATTTTGATTTAGCAAGGCACAAGATGGGAGTAAGTAGCTCGGCACAATTAAGAGGGTGCACGACTTGGCAAAGTTCTCAAATTCACAATGCAAAAATCGAGGTTTGGCGCGCGCTCCGCGCGCGCCAAACCTCGATTTTTACGTGAAACTTGCCAAGTTGTGAGGGTGTTTGAAAAGGGAAAATGATTAAAACCATTACGACGAACCCCAGAAATTAGCGGCGTTTGTCCATATTTCTGGGCCTGTAGTGGCGACTTTAGTCGTCAAAACTATTGGGAAAAGCAGAATTTTTAAAGCACCCTCTTAAACATCACTCAGCGTAGGAACGGAAGTCGAAGACTGGGCAATGCGAGGGAAGGAGGGCAAATCGAGATGAGTAATGCGACGGTTACGAACGGCTAGCCGATAGCTCACGCTCTGCAACTCGGCGTGAAGTTGACGGTTTTCCCGTTGGATTCGCGCAACTTTCTCCTTGATGGGTACCATGCGCTCAGCAAACTTCTCTCTGTAAATTCTGGGCATTTCTTGAACAACTTGCTCCAGCATTTTTGAGCGATCGCCCAATTCACGCACGGATTGCTTAAGCTGCCTGATTTCAGCATCTCGCTCAGTAATCTGCTGTTGGTAGAAGGACACCTGTTGCTCAACCCCTCTCAATTGTTCTCGCAGGGAGCGAACCTCACTTGCCTGCTGTTCAGACGGTTCAGGCTGGGGGGCAATGGTTGCACTGCCTTTTACGAGTCGAAATAGCTCCTGTGATAGCTGTTGTACCAACTGATCGCGCATCGTCAATTCCTCGCGCAATCGAACAACCTCGGCTTGGGTGCTGGTTTGTTTAGATGCAGGGGTGCGAGTCACGGCATTGCTCCAATTCGTCGAATAATTCGTTCCCAGTAGGGTATTCTAATGAACTTGAGTGGGATACCCTAAGGCTTTAGCCGCTGATTATACTGCCATTTCTGTCGATCTAGCACCTTTTTGTATCAGGACTGATGCAGATTACGACTTGGCAAAGTTCTCAAATTCACAGCGCAAAAATAGGGATTTGGGGCGCGCTCAGCGTGCGCCAAATCCCTATTTTTGCGTGAAACTTGCCAAGTCGTGTAATACAAGTAGCTTGACGCAATTAAAACCAGACGTAAAACCCTGTGCTGCCTGCTATGTGGTCGGCACAGGGTTTTACGGATTTCATAATTAATTGTGTTCACCTACTTAGGGACTTGCAAGAAAATAAAGTACCCAAAAAAGAGCAGCGGGCTGCGCCCGCTGCTCTTTTCTTCCGGTATCTTTTTTAGCC
>CAYXJG010000387.1:0-5117 GCA_964465285.1 uncultured bacterium | reverse complement strand
TCTTAATACTACGACTTGGCAAGTTTCACGCAAGAATAAGAGTTTGGGGCGCGCTTAGCGCGCCCCAAACTCTTAATTTTTTCGTTGTGAATTTGAGAACTTTGCCAAGTCGTATGTAAAAGGCCGTGCGGCGAGATCAGTGTTTATGCGACAGACCCCCTCCTCGCACGAAGTCAGCCACGTAGGGCACAGCTAAGGATCAAGCGTTGAATGGGGACTCAAGGGGGGCTTCTTCTTAACGTGGCAAAAATTGCGGGAAATCAAGGGAAAACCGCACATAGCCAGATTGGGTTTCGGTTTGTGTCTGATGGAAGTGGGTAGCATGTTGATGGTGGTGGGGACAAAAGGAAGGCAGGGGAGTCCCAGATGAACGACTCTCAACGGCGATCGCCCCGCTCAACTGTTCCACTAACCCCTTTACCAGCGCCAAGCCTAAACCTGTACCTCCCTGCTTCCAGACATCGCTTTTGGGAACCCGATAAAACTTGTCAAAGATGCGATCGCACTCTTCTTCAGGAAGCTGTACGCCAAAATTTGTGATCGACACCGTTACGTAATCATTCGCATCAACGCGGGCATAGGCGGCGACGACAATGCGCTCTCCAGCAGGGGTGTATTTACAGGCATTATTTACGAGCTCTGATACGATGCGTTTGAACGCTGCCATATCTGACAAAATCGGCGCAAGTCCGGGCACGATCTGCGTTTCGAGATGGAGGTGCCGTTCGTTAGCGCGGCTCTCAAAGGGCGTCAGCAGTTGAGGAATCGCTGATTCCAGTTCAATGGGCTCAAGAACAAAGCCCATGCCGCCAGCATCCAGCCGCTGCAAGTCTAACAGGTCATTGATTAGGTCAGCTTCGCGAGAGACCTCACTGCGCAAGATATCGAGATACCGGGCTTGACGGTCATCCATTGAGGACTGCATCGTCATTGATAGCATTTGTAGCGCCATCTTCATATTGGTGATAGGAGTACGGAGTTCATGGGAGACCGTGCTGAGAAAATCGTCCTTCATCTGGCTCACTGTTTCCACTTCACTCAGGCGCTCCTGGGTCTGTTGATAGAGCCGTGATTGGCGAATGGCGATCGCACACACATCTGCCACCTGGTTGGCAAGCTGAATTTCATCTGGCTCAAAGGTATCGGCTGCGAGCTTAAATAGCCAGATATCCGCAATAGTCGAGTGCTCGCCTGAATGGGTGCTATCGCAAATAGGGCAAGCCAGAATTGCGACGGGAAAATTAACGTCGAGGGGACAAAATGCGGAAGATTGCCCTGCCATGAGGACATCGTACACAGGCCAGGACTCCAGGGAGAATATACTGCCAACCCGGCCATTGTCCAACTGGGCATACTGAGCTGCCGCTGGACTCACATAGCCGTTCAGAACGGTGGTAATGCCCTTCTCGTAGCTGTAGCACCCTGTGTTTGCACAGAGCACCGAGAGCTTTGCCCCCAGCTCATTAACCGCCGTTTGTAAGATCTCTGTCTCACTGAAGCTGGCCTGAATATTTGCCAGAATGGTCCTCACCGTAGATTCTGAACGCAGTAGGGTGCTGAGTTGACGCGTGCGATCGCGCACTTGCCGTTCCAGGGTTTCCTCCGACGCCTTGAGGGCGGTCTCCCGAGACTGTACGGCCTGATTCATGCTCTGAAAGGCGATCGCCAGATCATCCAGCTCATCTCCCAGGAGCCCATGGAGGGGGATGCCTGCTTTCTCATCATAATTGCCCTGCTGCACTAGTGACGCCCACTCAGAAAGGATGCCCACTCGCCGGGTTATCACCGATGACAGGCCAAAGGTGAGCACCAGTAGCCCCAGATACGTGCCCACAAACGTGAGCGTAAGATAGCCCAGGGTACTGGCCTGGAGACGGCGTAAATCAGACGATTCTAACGCGACCCCCAGGTGCGCGATGGTGTTTCCGCTTCCGTCTTGAATGGGCTGTACACTGCGCATCCAGACGGTTGGGTCAGAGGGACTAGGTTTGACGAAATCAGAGGAAGTGGTATTTTGGAGGCGATTGACCTGGGCAAATTGCATGGAGTCGTCACTAATCCCCATAAACGCTGCCTTGCCATTGGCGCTGCAACCGACAAGCCGGATACTACTGTCTTCACTAACAATAGGCGAGGGGCGATCGCCCTCGGGTTCTTCGTCAGCAGGAAGAAACACACAAATTTGGCTGTCGGGATTGGTGCTGGCGACCAGTGACAGCCACGATACCAAGTTCCAGTAGCGGGTATCGTCACTGTGGCCGTCTTCTCGGGGTGCCCCTTCCCGAATTAGGCCGTGGATGTCAGTCGCATCAATTCCCGTCATCGCAGCCGTCAAAATGTCGTTAACAACGGCCTGGTTATGACGGATCAACTGGTTGGATGCCAGCCTGTAAAACCATCGGTAGGTAATCACAGACACAATGCTCAGGGTAAGGGTAAACCCTATCACCAACTTAGCCTGAAGGGGCAGATTGAATCGGCTCATGATGAGGCAGGGGGCTTGGGCTGGGTATTTAGAAACTGAGTGAGGAGTTGGTCTGCCGTAAACAAGAGTTGCGCTTTTGATAGGTAATGGTTAACAAATTCACTTAATATCGCGCTTTCCCAGGGCAGCGCGACTGCAATTTCATCGATCCATTCATCAATGACAAGGCTCTGCATCTGCATATTGGCATTGGATCGCCCGAGAATTTCGTATTTGATGGCTAGCTCATCGCGGCAGCCTGCTAGTACTCGTCCATGAATAATGGCATCAACCAGGCTATCCCAGTTGGAATATTCCGTAATGGTTGCCTCAGGAAAGGCGCTTCGGGCAAAGTTGGCATAGGCCGATGCTCGGATAACTCCAAGGTGGGCTTCGCTACCCCGTTGTCGCACCACGTCCAATGGATTTTGATGGAGGTCAAAATTAATCATGTTGGACAATGCCAGGCGATTAAAGAGTAACCCAGGCCGGAGGCTGGCATAGGGTTGGGAATAGCGGACTTTCCTTGCCCGGTCTAGGGTGAGGCTGATTTTGGCGATCGCCAAATCTGCTTTTCCCTCAAAGACCTGGTTAACGATAGCATCAAAGGTGCGACTGCTACGGTCGAATACGACATCAACGCCTAAATAGGTAGCGAGCGATCGCCCAATCTGGATATCGATGCCTTCCAGGTTACCTACCCTCGCTTCGTCACTATCAGGCTCTTCATCAAACTTTTCATAGAAAAACGGAAACGCATCATTGCCCAGAATGGCAACAACTAGCGTCCCCCGTTCGACGATGTGGCGAATGTCAGGCGCAAGGCGGTCGATTTCACCCTCAAAGTCAGTAGCAGACTCGTGGGCTGAGATGATGGGGGTCTCCAGTGTTGTAGATGGAGAGCGAAAGAGAGGAACAAGATGAGGGCGATCGCCCTGGACATTCCCAGGGGGATCGGTGGTTTCCGAGATAGGCGTTGACAAAACCTCCGTCACAGGCGATTGAAGGGAAAAAAGCATCGAGCGTCCTGAGAACATCAGCAAAGCAATGAGGCTTCCTATAAGGACTGCAAAGGCAAGTAGCAGGCTAACCCCCCAGTGTCCATACCACCGTTTGCTGAGTAGAGGCACGGGCCTTTCTCGTGTCTTCCCTTTAAGCTTACGGTACATCAAAGCTATCCTCCGACCCGCAGAGCGATCGGGCGTGCTGTACATATGTCAGGACAAAACATCGCTCATCCCATGATAGGAGACGACTTGGCAAGTTTTACGGAAAATTAGGGATTTGGCGCGCTCAGAGCGCGCCCCAAATCCCTAATTTTTTCGTTGTGAATTTGAGACCTTTGCCAAGTCGTGATAAGAACCGATCCAGGTCGTTATGAGCATCATTTCACTCAGCAAGAATATTTCTAGACTGTCCAAGTAATTCCCAATCGGTCGGGCTTAGCATCATCTCTCAACATGACTTAACACTATACCCTTGTTGAAAGGCTATTTTAGGAGCAATACAGCGCACTGCTTTCAAGTACCAAGACCCATCTCTGGGGAATACTCCGCTGGAGTATTCCCCAGAGATGGGCGACTATACTGCATGATGTTGTGCTCCGTCGCAGTTGTGCTCCGTCGCAGTTGTGCTCCGTCGAACCAGGTAATCAGCCCGCAGGAGAGTCATTAGTCCGCCGAGCGACCATTGCCGAGCGACCATTGCCGAGCGACCGATCCGTAATCTGCAGGTGACCCTGAGAGTAACTGCGATCTTAAGTTAACTACGGCTGCCGAGCAGCCGGTTCAGGTGCTTCACTTGCTTGCAAAGCTGAAGCTCTGTGCCATCTGTATTCCATTGAACCTGATCGAATATTTGGTGAAGAATATACAGCCCTCGCCCATTTTCCTGGTAATCATCAGGTAATACTTGTGCCTGCTGAATCAGCTCAACGGGTTGCTTTGCAAATCCTGAGCCTTGGTCTGAAATAATCCACCAATACTGATTACTGAAAAAGAAGAACTGAACGGAGATGGTTTTGCTGGGATCAAGCTTGTTACCGTGGGTTGCAGCATTGACTAACGCCTCCTGAAGCCCTAGGCGTACATCGCCTCGAATACACTTTGGAACCTTGGCTAAAAGCAAGTCAAGAATCGGACACAGGTAAAGTGTCGAAGCAAAGCTAATGCTTCCCCACCGACGCCCTGCTGTTGGACGCATTGATACCGAAATCACAGAATGACCTCGCCGTAATTTTCAACGTTGACGATGAACAAGCGCTGCCCTCGAACCCAATGCCAGCACAAAAAAGCATTCCCTGTCTTGAACACCCTTAATTTGCCATGGGCTATCGAACTTTGAATAAATCTATTAAATCGAGTAAAAATCTTTTTTCGAAAGACGTGTCGCGCAAAAGCCTTCCGTAGAATCAACATCGGAGCAAACCAAGGATTTCGCTTGTCTGCTGTCATAGGCTAACCGTTGCGTTGCGTTACTGCGTTGCGTTATGGAACCGATGGAACTAATACCATCATATCATAGGGGCCTCGGTTGTCGATTTGCCCCAGGTAACTCCCTAGCAATTCTCATTTTAGGAGGCTTCGCGCCCTACACACGACTTGGCAAAGTTCTCAAATTCACAACACAAAGATAGGGAGCAAAAAGGTCGCCT
>CAYXJG010000386.1:0-5153 GCA_964465285.1 uncultured bacterium | reverse complement strand
TGAGTGTTTGTCAAACTCACGGTTAATTCTTTCTTCTTCCTTATTTCTTACCTAATTTCATCTAGAAGGGGACAGTTGCCCGGCTTCGACGGTGAGAATTTGTGATGACTCGAGCCAATGGGCGTCAAATGCCCCCAAGTGTGTCGTGGTAATCACTGTCTGAAAGCAGTTTTGAATGGCGTCCAGCAATTGATTTTGGCGATTCAGATCTAGCTCCGCAAGTACATCGTCGAGAAGCAACAGGGGAGGCTCACCGACTACATCTTCAATCAATTCCAGTTCAGCTAGCTTTAGCGCTAGGACTAGTGTGCGCTGTTGCCCCTGGGAGCCATATTGCCGTGCCGGAGTGCCATTGATGATAAACTCAATTTCGTCGCGGTGGGGGCCGACAAGAGACGTGCCCTGGTGAAATTCGGCGATCGCCCGGTCTTGAATTTTCTCAAGAAACGCAGTTTTGACCTGATCTGGGTCATCGGCGGGTATGGATACATTAGGGGAGTATCTTACCTCCAATATTTCGGTGCTACCGCTGATGGCACTGTGCCAGCGTTGGGCGATCGGCAGGATGCGGCGGATAGCGCGATCGCGTCGTCGAATCACGTGGGTTCCGGCTGCAACCAGTTGGGCGTCCCAAATGGCAAATTGAGTTCTGTCTAGAGCGTGCGCTGTACTGTCCTTGGATCGAGACTGCTTGATCAGGGCATTGCGCTGGCGGAGTACCAATTGATAATCGCCAAGAAGCTTGGCATAGATAGGTTCAAGCTGCATCAGCAGGGTATCTAGCCAGGTGCGTCGCCCTCCCGGCCCGCCCCTCACCAGGTCAATGTCCAAACTGGAGAACTGCACAGCATTCATTGCCCCCAAGAAATCGAGCTGGCGGCGCAGGGTTTCCCCATTCAGAGCAACCGTGCGGCGTCCGCTGCTGCGGAGGGTCATGGTCAATCGATTAAGCCCGGACGTATCTCGATGGAGGTTGGCACCGATTTGTCCTACAGGTTCCCCGTCTTGCACCAGCTCCCGATCTCGGCTTGCCCGGTGCGATCGCAGTGTTGCCAGCACTTCCACCGATTCCAGTACGTTTGACTTTCCCTGGGCGTTGTCTCCGACCAAAATCGTCTTGGGTGCAGTGAACTCAATAAATTGGTTCGAATAATTGCGAAAGTGACGAAGCTGGATGGACTTCAGATACATGAGCAGGATATCCGACTGGAACGGGATAATCGGAACTGAGGCTGTCAACGATAGGCAGGGCACCCTGTCAGCTTAAGGCTTTGATGATGGATGTTGGACAACGGAGGGCAGCGGGTTAAACACCGGGGCAGGCTCGATGGTTTCGGGTAGCGGAAAGTCCATCACGAGGGCAGCGACTTGGGCCAGGATAGCCATATTCTCAATGACACCGGGGCGATGGTCGGGGGCGATCGCCACTCCCACCAATCGGCTTGCCTGTTCTACGTATGCTTCAGCATCAAACGGTTCAACCATTGCCTGTTCTCTCAAAAAAATGTGTCCCAGATTCTTTAGAATTTTACAGGACTGCCACTCTGCATCCAAGCCATACCCAATCCGGTCAGCAACACGACCTGGCAAAGTTCTCAAATTCACAACACAAAGATAGGGGTTTGGGACGCGCTCCGCGCGCGCCAAATCCCTATCTTTGTGTGAAACTTGCCAAGTCGTGCATAATGAGAATTGCTGCAATCCGGTGCAGAGAACCAAACTTTGCTTTGTCTATGGGCATAGCAGGGCATAGCACCCAAACTCACAGGGGACACACATCATCAGCAGTCAGGGAAGGATTGGCGTAGCCCATGTCCCGCAAGGCTCCCGTAGGGCTTTCAGTGATCCATTCGTCTTGCATTACTTCAAACTGCAAGAGGTAGTCTGTGACCTCAGCACAGGCCATTTTTAAGGACGCCGACTCAGATACATCGAGTAAAATATCGGATGCAGTGGTGAGGTGAGCATTTCCATCATTGCCATAGAGCCAGGTATTCCACTCCATTGCCTGTGCTGGATCATTTTTAACTAAAGCAGCCAGGAGAAGGCGGAAGGCGGCAAAGTTGCGCGTATCGCGGTACACGATTGCCTCATCGTTAAAACTGCCTGCATCCAGCAGCGTGCGATCGCCAACGACCTGCTCATAAAGTTCGATGGCCCGGTTTACATTGCCCTCGTCGAATTCATCATTGGCTTCCCAGAGCAGATGGTAGCGGTACTCCGTAGGGTCGAGGCGGACGTCGGCGAGGGCGATCGCCGCTCCGTTCCACGCCCAAATCTCAGTGCGGGGACGCTGAATGCCTGACCCGGCACTACCGACCCATCCGCCATAGATACGAAAGTCGGGGAGTCCATCCCCCGTTTCATCAGCAAGGGACAATGGTTCTGCGTAGGTCATCGTGATGGTTCCCGGCACTGAGGGATCAGAACTGTCAACGATATTGGCGATCGCCTCACCCTGCTGGCTTAATACTGAGTAGAAATAGGTGCAGGTATGCGCCCCACATAGGGTTCGGCTCAGTATGGGGTCGGCATTGCCTTCCCCAGTCAGGTCTGACGCCGCAACCACCCCTGGCGCACTCAGGAAAAACTCTGGCTGAGCTTCATAGTCATCATCAAAGTAGCGATCGGGAGTAAAGAAGCGATAGCTCAGGCCAGTTTCCCCGATAATCCAGAAGTCTCCTGGTGTGCCCCAAGGCATGAAGTCAGGGTCAAAAAAGTAGACGGTGACGAGCCACTCATCTGTGCCATCGCCATCAATATCGGCTTGCTGAAAATCATCGCGGCTTGCCTGCCAGCGAGCAGACTGCAACGCAGACTGTACTAGGTCAGGACTCCCCCCCCCTTCATAAGCGCGCACCAGCCAGTCGATCAGGTTCTCAGTAGGGATGCGCTGCTGCACATCCTCAGGGCGAATCGTGCCGGGTTCTGCCTCCCGCCACCAGTCCTCCAGTTCCGAGGACGGAGCCTTTGCAGGAGGTGGCGTCAGTGCCTGAGTTTGAAGCGATGGGGCCGGGCTGACCTGGACAGAATCCTGCGTCTCCTCAACGTCTTCACTCTTGACTCGAACAAGGTTCTCGGTTTGCAGGTTTTCAGACGGTATCCCCGCCGTTGGACAACTCACTAACCCCACGGACAGCAGGAGTAACCCTGTAAGATAAGACCATTTCATGGCGATCGCCTCACGTCATCAATAACTGTTTCATCAATACACACGACTTGGCAAGTTTCACGCAAAGATAGGGGTTTGGGGCACGCGAAGCGCGCCCCAAACCCCTATCTTTGCGTTGTGAACTTGAGAACTTTGCCAAGTCGTAAATACACCGTCTTCCTCCATCGTGCCCATCGGCCACCATTCACCCAACCCCATAATGTGCCAGAGCCGAAGGTGCCTGCTTCAATCCCATGCAGGCCATGCCAATCCCACAGCAAAACAAACCGGTTCCCCATGTCGCGCCCAGGGAACCGTTTGATGGCGTCACCGCCCTGCCTCCTGCAGCCAAAATCACGCCTATGGTCAATCGTTCATCAGGCTGTCTGCAGAAATGCCGTCGCCCTGATAGCCAAAGTACCAGAGAACTGCTGCCGCCTCGGCGCGCGTGACAGCTTTTTGCGGCTGGAACAGGGTGGTGTAGCCAAACGCCCGCAAAATGTTGGCATTGTCACCGTTTTGATAATCTGCAAGAACGGCCTGGAGAGCCGTGGGAGCAATGCTCGCCGCATCTTGAAATCCCCAGGTTTGTTCCACGTCCGCCACGGTTGCATTGGGCAGGCTTCCTCGCCGATCAAGGGGAACCTTCCATGTGATGAGGGCTTCACGAGTCAGGGGAGCGTCGGGGCGAAAATTGGCTGCGTTCGCTTCTCCCGAAAGGGAGCTGGAAATCAACCCCGCGTTCGCCAAGCTTTGAATGGCCTCAAAGCTATCTGCAGACTGGGAGACATCCTGGAATGCAGGGGTATCGGATGAGGGGACTGAGCGAATTTTGCGGCTGGGGCGATCGCCGTAAAACACATTATTCGCCGCAAAGAGCCACTCGGCATAGTCTCGGCGAGTGATCGGTTCATTGGGCTTGAATACTACCCCTGACTGCTGCGATCGGTTCCTCGCTGGGTTCTCTGCACCGTTGGGCGCATCATCACCGGATGCCTCATCTCTGGGTGCAGTCAAAATGCCTAGTTTTGCCAAGTCCTCAATATAGCCCTGCAACTCTTCAGGAGCCTTGTCAACGTCGGCAAACGTCGATGTTCTGCGCTGGGAGGACGATGATGGTTCTGATGGGGCATCCGTATCCGAATCGGAGCGGGCCTGGGTCGTTTCGCTGTCGGGGTCGATTTGGGAGAAGAGCCGGGAAGCTTCTGGGGTGAGGGTTGGGGCTTCGGCGATCGCCCCTGACAGTGGCCGAAACTCCACTGTAAACTGGGTAATAGTTTCTCCATCTGGGGGTGCGGATGGCGTGTCTTGCTCCTCCGGCTCCTGGCCATCGTTGGGGAGAGACACCGTTTCAGACGGAGAAGCAGTCGCCTCAAGTTGCACCAATACTCGCTCACCCTGCTTCACGGCCTCGAGTTCCCTGGTCTCGTCCCCATCAGTTTGCAGCACAATCTCCCAATCAGCCCCGTTCAGCAGGGCGTCGTAAAACTGCTCCACCTGGTTGAGGGAATCCTCGGTTTGCCAGCGAGTGGCGATCGCATTCTGCGGCAATGATGCGGTGCCCCCATCATCCGTTAACAATGCTGCATTGGGATAGCACAGGGGAGCCGGAAAGTCAGCAGGGAGTTGTGCCAGCACCGCTTCATCACACTCCCCCGCCAGAACGTTTGCTGCGGCTCCTTCTTGTGCATCGTCCGCCAATCGCGGATCGGCAGAGAGCGATCGCTGTAAGGAGTCTCCCAGGCCACCATTGGCACAGGAGGGGGCAATGCCCCAAATCAGGGCGATCGCTATTAACGTAACAGAGCGTTTTGTGGTCACAAGCGACATCATGCTAAATGTTGGATTTTTTGAATGACGGGGTTCACAGCCCTCTTTCCATTCCCTACGCTAGCGCAGGTTGGGTTTTCTTTGATGCTCAACACAATTCTCCCAGCATTCAAGGTTAGGGACACGACTTGGCAAAGTTCTCAAATTCACAACGCAGAAATAGAGATTTGGC
>CAYXJG010000385.1:0-5153 GCA_964465285.1 uncultured bacterium | reverse complement strand
AGGCGACCTTTTTGCTCCCTAAACTTCCATAATGAGAATTGCCGTGCTGCACTTAATGCGTTTGCAAAGCGCGCTACAGAATGTGGCAAACCACCAAAGAGAGTAAGCAAAAGCTATATCAAGATTCAACTAAATAGTAATATAGTCATGCTGTAATAAATAAGCCGATGCCGATATCGAAGGCAATATCGCGTATGATACTCAGGGGTTTGGAAGGCGTATCAATTCCAATCTATTTGCAAGGGCGGGATGCTCCGTCCTAGTCCTTGAGATAGCTTTTCCTTCACCAAGATTACTTTTCTATTCTCAATTTTTTGACACTGTCCGACCTTATAAATAAACATCGTTTAATTCCGGTAAAATGCAGCCCAAATCTAACGAGAGTCAATCGAAAAAAAAAGTTGCTGAAGGCGTTCAAAAAATTCGGACGATGATCGAAGGCTTCGATGACATCAGCCATGGTGGGCTTCCTGTCGCTCGAACAACAGTCGTCAGCGGAACATCTGGAACCGGAAAAACTCTGATTGCCGTACAGTTTCTCTACAACGGCATTGTTAACTTCAACGAGTCAGGAATTTTCGTCACGTTCGAAGAATCGCCGGGCGATATCATCAAAAATGCCTACAGTTTTGGCTGGGATCTTCAAAAACTTGTTGACGAGGGTAAGCTTTTTATTCTAGACGCTTCCCCCGATCCAGAGGGGCAGGATGTCGTCGGCAACTTTGACCTGTCGGCTATTATCGAGCGTATTCAATACGCCGTTCGTAAATACAAGGCAAAGCGCGTTTCTATTGATTCTGTCACGGCTCTTTTTCAGCAATATGACGCGGCATCAATTGTGCGGCGAGAAATTTTTCGCCTGGTGGCGCGGCTCAAGCAAGTCGGCGTGACCACCATCATGACGACTGAGCGGATTGACGAATATGGTCCAGTTGCCCGCTTTGGCGTAGAAGAATTTGTGTCCGATAACGTGGCGATTGTGCGGAACGTCCTGGAAGGAGAACGCCGCCGCCGCACCATCGAAATTCTCAAGTTGCGGGGCACCACTCACATGAAAGGCGAATATCCATTCACCATCACTAATGAGGGCATCAGTATCTTTCCCTTGGGAGCCATGCGTCTTACTCAACGGTCATCCAATGCACGAGTATCGTCTGGACTGTCCACGCTGGATGAGATGTGCGGTGGCGGTTTTTTCAAGGACTCGATCATTTTGGCAACAGGAGCAACGGGAACTGGGAAGACGCTGCTGGTCAGCAAGTTTTTGCAGGATTCCTGTAGCAGTGGGGAACGGGCAATTCTCTTCGCCTATGAGGAATCACGGGCACAGCTCTCCCGAAATGCCTACTCCTGGGGCATTAACTTCGAGGAACTAGAGCAAAAAGGGCTGCTGAAGATTCTATGTGCTTACCCCGAATCCGCTGGACTGGAAGACCACTTGCAAATCATCAAGTCTGAAATTACAGAGTTCAAGCCCTCCCGCATTGCCATCGACTCCCTCTCTGCTCTAGCGCGGGGCGTCAGCAATAACGCCTTCCGGCAATTTGTGATTGGGGTAACGGGATTTGCAAAGCAGGAGGAGATTACCGGATTCTTCACCAACACGACTGATCAATTTATGGGGGCGCATTCCATTACCGATAGCCACATCTCGACGATTACAGACACGATTCTGATGCTCCAGTATGTGGAGATTCGGGGCGAAATGACCCGCGCCATCAACGTCTTCAAGATGCGTGGTTCCTGGCATGATAAGGGCATTCGTGAGTACACCATTACTGAGCATGGGGCTGAAATTCAAGACTCCTTACGGAACTTTGAGCGGATTATCACCGGATCACCGACTCGGATCTCCGTGGACGAAAAAAGTGAATTGTCCCGCATCATTCGTGGAGTGCAGAATGATGAGACCGATGATTTGAGTATCTAAAGTTTGAGTATCGAAAGAGGGAGTGAGTGAGGCCGGGTTAGAGCTTGGCGTAGCGTGATGCTCAGCTTCGGGTAGAGGATGGCATGAAAACCATTGGGCTAATTAGTGGGATGAGTTGGGAATTACACGACTTGGCAAAGTTCTAAAATTCACAACGAAAAAATAGGGATTTAGGGCGCGCGGAGCGCGTCCCAAATCTCTACTTTTTCGTGAAACTTACCAAGCCGTGTCATATAGCGCTGTGCAAATTGGTTAAGCACACCCAAATTTGGTGAGGGGCGGCGCGGCGCGCCGCCCCTCACCTGTGCTGTACTTAATGCGCTTGCAAAGCGCTATATGTCTTCTAAAGTTACAGGCATAAGAGCTGATTTTTCAGGCGATCGCCCGCTGGTAAAGCGCCTGCATGTCCTCGAACCACTGTCGCCGTGAGTCATGCCAGGCATAAAACATATGCCCCCCGTTGAACTGTCGTGTGGTGAGATTAGAGCGAATCTCCGGGGCGAGCTTCATCAGGTCTGCCAGGTAAGTGGAGGCGAAGTAGGGCGTCACCAGATCAAAAATGCCGTGAACCACATACACCTGCATATACGGGTTTAGCGTCATTCCCACCCGTAAATCATCCACAGATCCAACAAAGCCTTGACGCCATTCCCCTTCCAGCATATACTTCCATCCTTTGAACACCTCAAAGTTGAGTAGATGATAGGTCAAGGGGGTGTCTATGCCAAGGGTGTCTCGCAGATGGCTGTTGATGGCTCCGGTGAAGAGCCTGTTCAGTCCGTCCAGGGTGGGATCGCTGCCCTCATAGTGGAGCCGATCCGGGAATGGATCGATGGCGGTAATCGACGCATCATACAGCCCCACAGTGCGGCGCTGATCCCGTAAGAGTTCTCTAGCAAAAATGCTAATGTCAATCCGCCCGTGGTGACGTGCAACCAGATCGAACGGGAGTCCAATAAAGTCGGCGATCGCTCGGTAGGTCTGCTGGCGGTCATCCTCTGATCCGGCATCCCCTAGGGCCAGCATAGGAAGCAAGGTCTGTCGGGCAAACCGTTCTGCTGCCTGCTGGTGGGCCTGTACGTCACCGGCTTCGCCTGCCCACTGCGCTTTGCCGTGGTAAGCGGCGGCAGCGGCGAGGGACGGAAACACCGTTGCCCAGGTCGTGAGGGTATAGTCGTTTCCGCCCAGCAGACTAAACTCCAGGGCTGGGGAAATGAGAATGGCACCCGACAGCCCCACGCCAAACTCTTGCTGCAAGAGCCGAGCCAACCGAGCGACCCGGAAACCACCATAGCTTTCCCCAGCGATAAAAATCGGGGACAGCCAGCGCTTTTGGTGGGACAAAAAATGCTGAATAAATTCTCCTAGCGCCTTTAAATCCCGTGTCACTTCCCAAAATTTCATTTCTTTTGGGGTTTCGCTCTCAGGAGATGATGCAGGATTTGATTGGGCTTCCGCTGATTTCTGGGAAGGATTTTTGTTCCCGCCATTGCTGGTTTTCTCATCTACCACACTCCGGCTAAAACCTGTACCGATGGGGTCAATGAACACCAGGTCGGTGAAACTGAGCCAGCTTTCGGCATTGTCTAGAATCTTGACCGGGGGTTTGGGCAGATCCCCCTGCTCATTAAAATACACTCGCTTTGGCCCCAGGGCTCCCATGTGCAGGTAGGCGGATGCTGCCCCTGGCCCGCCGTTGAACACAAATGTAAGAGGACGAGGCGACGGCTCGGATGGAACGGCTCCTGGCTCAGCCAAGTACGCCACGTAGAACATTTTGGCAATGGGCTGGTCACGCTCAAACAAGGTTTGCCATGCGGCAGTAGCGGTGTAGGGAATCTGGCGATCGCCTAGCGAGAGGGTGTGGGTCGTCGTACTGGGTTGCCGTGTCGATGTTTCTGTTGAGGAGAACTGGTCGGGCGTAGGCATAGAGAATCCATCAAAATTAGTGAAGTTAAGAGACCATTTGCTGCCAACTCGAGCAATGGAGGTAGACTCCTTTGGACGTGATGTGCCCCATATTGCCAGACGTGGCAGGATGCTAGTCAGGCTTGATGTGCCAGGCGAATGAGCGGCTTAGAAACGACTCAAGGGCCGCATTATGCGGCTTAAAAAACTCATCTAGCTTGAGTCTAAGATCCGGTTCCATCGGTTGATAAATGCCTCTATTGTAAGGAAGATACTGACTCTCGGCATGGAATGGGAGTCCAAGAAATTCAAAGGTTTGTTGGGTTGCCGCCTGGGGGTCTAAAAACAAATCTTCGCTTCTTAAAATCAAGAGCCGCTCTGATGGAAACAGTGACAACCAGCGCTTGATTTTGTCTAGATATAGCCCTCTTAGCACATATCCTCCCTGGTAGGACAAATTTTCCGCTGTCGCGGTGCTGTAGGTCTGCAAGTCTGCCTCAATGACCTCGGCGAATAACCGCGTCTCGCAACCGGAGCGCACCATATGGTGATACCAAGACACTGCCCGATCCACCGGATTACGCAGAAGCAGGATAAGTTTTGCGTGGGGCAGGTGCTTGGCGATGCGCTCTGCCACATAGGGCAGGTAGAAGTAATTGGGGTCAGCTTCTCCCGTCAGAAATTCCGGGCGATCGCCCACTACTGGAAAATGAGACAGATACCCGTCCATCCCCCGGTCATAGTGAACGCTGAAAAAGCTGAGTTCCTTCTTGAAGGGCATCACCATCTGGGGATGGTTTTTCAGATAAGCATAGAGAGAGCTGGTCCCGCATTTTGCTGCGCCGATGATGAGAAAATCGGGCCCCTGCTGCTTGGGCTGGCTCCAGTCCCAGTCCGACAAGTCAGGCCGACGGGCGATCGCCTCTGCCTTGCTGCTGGCACGATAGCACCGCATTGCCTCACCGTGGGCGTCCTTTTGGGTCAGGGTATCTCCCCAATTGCCCCAAGCTGCTGCCAGGTCTGGAGCATGTTCCACGGCTGTCCAGTATGCAGCAATAACGTCGTCAAGCTGTTGGGGATCAATGGGCGTGTATTTGCAATACGACGTAGGGCTGCTTGTAGGTAGGGTCGCAGGCAATCGCACGGCAGTATGCTGAGACCGCTGCGCCAAACTGTCCTCGCTGTCGGAACACATGGCCTAAACCACAATGCAGGGCAGGAGAGTTGGGTTCAATGACAATGGCCTTCTCAAACTGGGCATAAATAGCCCCACTGTTTTTGATAGGCAGAACTCCTGGCACATAAAGAATCTCCA
>CAYXJG010000384.1:0-5161 GCA_964465285.1 uncultured bacterium | reverse complement strand
TATCTTTTTTAGCCACAGATCCCTAAGCAGGGTATTCGTTGATTAAAATGCTTATAAAACCTGATTAAAGACTCATATGTAACGAAAGCGATGAAACAGTTTCGTCCTACATTTCCACGCCTTATTTGTCCTGTTCCGTTTCCCACAGCAATGCGCCGCCGCCGTTTTCTCCAATATGGGGCGATCGCCGCTGGCACGAGCATCCTCGCCGCCTGTGCCGCACAGAACGATGAGTCCACTCCCGATGCAGCAGCTCCTGACGAGGGAACAGCATCCTCCTCAACGGGGGAACTGGACAGCATCACCTACGGTACTAACTGGTATGCCCAGGCCGAACACGGCGGCTTTTACCAGGCGGTCGCCACGGGCATCTATGAAGAGCATGGCCTTGATGTCACCATCAAAATGGGAGGTCCTCAGGTAAACGGCACCCAGCTTCTCATGGGCGGTGCAGTTGATTTCTTCATGGGCTACACCTCCGACGCCATCAAAGCCGTTGAAGAGGGCATTCCTAAAATCACCGTGGCAGCCATGTTCCAGAAAGATCCCCAAATTCTCCTGGCGCACCCGGATACCGAGGTCGAGACTATTGAGGATTTAAAGGGACATCCTATCTTTATCTCATCAGCGGCGAATGTCACCTACTGGCCGTTCCTAGAGGCAAAATACGGCTTCACCGAGGATATGAAGCGTCCCTACAATTTTAATTCGGGGCCGTTCCTTGCCGATAAGAACTCAGCCCAGCAGGGATATCTCAGCTCAGAACCCCGAAAGATTGAGGCGGAGGGCGGCTTTGTGCCCCTGGTGTTCCTGCTAGCGGACTATGGCTACACGCCCTACTCCACCACCATCGAGACCCGGAAGGAAATCGTAGATAACAATCCCGACCTGGTGCAGCGGTTTGTGGATGCGTCCATCAAGGGATGGTATAGCTACGTTGAGAACCCCGGACCGGGCAACGAACTTATTAAACAGGACAATCCGGAAATGACCGATGAGCAAATTGCCTACGGTATTGAGAAGATGCAGGAGTATGGCATTGTAATATCTGGGGAAGCTGAAACCCTGGGCATTGGAGCCATGACTGACGAGCGCTGGCAGGCTTTCTTTGACATGATGGCAGAGGCGGGCGTCTTTAGTCCCGATACGGACTACACCCAGGCATACACCCTGGAGTTTGTGAACAAAGGCGTTGATGCCTATACATCCTGAGCCATTTTGAAAGCGCCGATGACCTCTTCCTGTGCGATCGCCCTTAACCACGTCAGCAAAATCTACGCCAACGGCACCGTTGCCCTCAAAGATTTGTCCCTCACTATTGACGAATCCGAGTTTGTCAGCCTACTAGGGCCATCGGGATGTGGGAAAAGCACGGTTCTCCGCCTGATTGCAGGGTTGGGGAAGATGACCAGTGGAGAACTGGGCGGGCACCTGGCAGAACTCAACCAGCAGCGTCAGCGAAAGCTCGCCTATGTGTTCCAGGAAGCTGCCCTCATGCCCTGGGCAACGGTGTGGGATAACGTATATCTGCCGCTGAAGCTAGTAGGGGTACGCAAGCGCCGGGCCAACTACCGCGTGGATGAGGCGATCGCCCTGGTTCACCTGCAAGGGTTTGAGAATGCCTATCCTCGTGAACTGTCCGGCGGCATGAAGATGCGTGTCTCCATTGCGCGGGCGCTAGTGACGGAGCCAGAGATTCTGCTGATGGACGAACCGTTTGGGGCACTGGATGAGATGGCCCGCAGCCAGCTCAACAGCGACTTGCTGGAGATGTGGCAGGAAAAGCAGTGGACGGTGGTGTTTGTCACCCACAACATCTACGAAGCAGTGTATTTGTCAAACCGGGTGGTGGTCATGGCAGCTCGTCCCGGTCGGGTGATTGCTGATGTCCCGATCAATGTGCCTTATCCTCGCGACCGGGATTTTCGCACCTCGCCCCTATTCACCACATTTTGTCGCCAGCTTTCCGACCATCTTTACCAGGCTAGCAATACCTAGTGATGGCATGGTCGGGCACAGCAGTTCATTCCCTCAACGGAATAGGAAGCTTCGAATCACGCTGCCCACTTCAGCAAATCTCCCAGAAAGTCGTAGGAATGCTCATCCCAACAGGGTTCTGGACAAAGCTGAGAAAGGCGATCGCCCACATTGGCAGTAATTTCATCCATGTCTTCCCGGTCAAACCAGTCTTGCAGCACGATGAGGTCTCGGTGGGGCAGCCCTACCAGGGGACTTGCATGAACACCATCAAACCCCTTCGACGTCGTGGCAGGATGATAGCAACGTTCCAGGGTCAACGCACCGTATATCACTGCATCGTGGGATTCGTTGTTTCGAGAAATCTTAGAATTTGAAATATTGGAGATTCGCATCGCCTTCCGGACTATCGGATCAGTTGCGTGACAATAAGCTGCGTGACAACAAGCTGCGTGACAACAAGCTGCGTGACAATAAGCTGCGTGACAATAAGCTGCGTACAATGATGAGTCTAATGCACTCTCCTGGAATAGGGCAGGTCGTCAGTATTAGTTCTATTGATGATATTGATGGTACCTCGAATCAACGAGGGATTCACATCCATTAGACGCTCCCCTGTAAGCACAAACTGTGACGAATTTAACGTTCTATCGCAATCTGGTAAACCAGCAGGCGATCGCCACCAACCGCTAATATAGTGGCTATGGGTGCAGTAACCGACGAGATTATCATCTGCATTGCCGAATTTTGCTGTCCAGTTTATTTCGTTGTGAATTGTCAATGTCTAGCGCTGAAGCCTCTTCCAACCAAGCCGTCAAGCCGTCCGAGCAGCAACCTGAGCAGCAACCTGAAAAGGTTTATCTGCCTAAGACCCATGAATCTGAAAATTTGAAAAAAATTCGCCACACCATGTCTCATGTCATGGCGATGGCGGTGCAGAAACTGTTTCCCAAGGCTCAGGTCACCATTGGGCCATGGATTGACTATGGCTTTTACTATGATTTTGACAATCCTGATCCCTTCACCGAAAAAGATCTGAAGGCAATCAAAAAGGAGATGATCAAAATCATCAACAAGAAGCTGCCTGTGGTTCGGGAAGAGGTGGACCGAGACGAAGCTACCCGCCGCATCAAGGAGCTAGGCGAACCCTACAAGCTAGAAATTCTGAACGACATCAAAGAACACCCCATCACTATCTACCACTTGGGCGAAGACTGGTGGGATCTGTGTGCGGGGCCCCACGTTGAAACCACCCAAGATTTGAACCCCAAAGCTTTCGATCTGGAAAGCGTGGCGGGAGCATACTGGCGGGGCGACGAAACCAAAGCCCAACTCCAGCGCATCTACGGCACCGCTTGGGAAACCCCGGAACAGCTAGCGGAATACAAGCGGCGGCGCGAAGAGGCAAAGCTGCGGGATCACCGTCGGGTGGGGAAAGAACTGGGACTGTTCATCTTCTCCGATGACGTGGGGCCAGGACTGCCCATGTGGACACCCAAGGGAGCTACCCTGCGATCGACCCTGGAAGACTTTCTCAAGCAAGAGCAATTGAAACGAGGCTACTTGCCCGTGGTCACCCCCCACATTGCACGGGTGGATCTGTTCAAAATCTCTGGCCACTGGCAAAATTATCGGGAAGATATGTTTCCCCTGATGGCGGAAAACGACGATGATCGGGCAGGCGAACAGGGCTTCGTGATGAAGCCCATGAACTGCCCCTTCCACATCCAGATTTACAAGAGTGAACTGCGCTCCTATCGGGAACTGCCCATGCGGTTAGCAGAGTTCGGCACCGTTTACCGCTACGAGCAATCGGGGGAACTGGGCGGCCTCACTCGCGTGCGCGGTTTCACCGTAGATGACTCTCATCTGTTTGTCACGCCGGAACAGTTGGACGACGAATTTCTCAAGGTGGTTGACCTCATTCTCTCGGTGTTCAATAGCCTGCGGCTGAAGAACTTCAAAGCCCGCCTCAGCTTTCGTGATCCTGAATCCGACAAATACATCGGTTCTGATGATGCATGGGAGGCGTCCCAAAACGCTATCCGCCGAGCCGTGCAGACCCTGGGTATGGGATACTTCGAGGCACCGGGAGAAGCGGCATTCTACGGCCCGAAGCTGGACTTCATTTTCAGCGACGTGCTTGACCGGGAGTGGCAGCTCGGCACCGTCCAGGTGGACTACAACCTGCCAGAACGGTTTGAGCTGGAGTACGTCGCGGAAGACGGCATCCGCAAGCGTCCCGTGATGATCCACCGTGCTCCCTTCGGTTCCCTAGAGCGGCTCATCGGCATCCTGATTGAAGAATATGCTGGGGACTTCCCCCTGTGGCTGGCACCAGAGCAGGGGCGTCTGCTGCCCGTCACCGAGGAGCACATTCCCTTTGCCCGCCAGGTGGCTGAGCAAATGCAGGCTCTTGGGGCACGGGTCACGGTCGATATAGGGAGCGATCGCCTCGGCAAAATGATCCGCAACGCCGAAAAAGCGAAAATTCCCGTGATGGCGATTGTCGGTGGGCAAGAAGTGGAGAACAACACTCTCAGCATCCGCACTCGCCACACCGGGCAGCCCACCCAGGATTTGGGTTCCATGCCTGTGGATACGGTACTGGAGCGATTGGAAGGGGCGATCGCCAGTCACTCCGACTTCTAAAAAATCCGACTTCTAAAAAACATGACACTGGAGGGTCGGGGCATGTCGTGCGTGTCCTGACCCCTGACTGACCGTTGCAGGTAAGAAGGTCGTCGAAGCATATAGCGCTGTGCAAGCGCATTAAGTACAGTTTGTTGAGTGTGCTGAACCAATTGCACACCACTATATCTTTTATGTAATACAATTGAACTAGATCTGGCCCTGGTAGTTCTCCAGGCAACGCAGCTTTAATGAATGACTAGCAGATGGAGGGTAGGTATCATCCGTCATGGGTTGGTTCTAGGCATAGCATTCAGGTAAGGGGGCCCCTTACGCTATGAAAATCCAACTTAGAAATAAGAATTAAATAACTTGAACTCAATCTTGATGGGGCGGCGCGGCGATGCCGCGCCGCCCCATTAAGATTGGATTTTATTTGATCTTCTCTTCCTATACCTTGCCAGGTCATAAATTTTGTCTTTGAGTTGGGGAAATCCTGCGCTGAGCGCAGGATTTCCCCAACTCAAAAATTAAAGCTGTAGCCCGTGAAAGT
>CAYXJG010000383.1:0-5170 GCA_964465285.1 uncultured bacterium | reverse complement strand
CAGCAGTATTCAGGCTGGCCCAGGCGAGATCCAGATTGGTATTCAGAACCTGTTCAACAATCAATTTTTCCCACTGAGATCTCAAATACCGGGAGGCTTTACCAATGTACAAAATCGAGCTGCACCGGGCAGAACCTTTAGCCTGGGTTACCGGGTCACTTGGTAGTTTTTACCCTTCCATTATTGTTCGAGTACACCATTTTTCATACACCCTTATGTACTCAGGAATTGAAGTATAAACCCTGAGCCAAGTCCAGAATTAGAGTTTTGCTTCTCGCGTCGAACTTGGCATAGATAGCTACCGTCAGCAGGGAATTTTGATGATGATAACGCCCAATATAGTGCAGACACAGCTGGCGCACTTTGCCCTCTACCTAGATGGGTTTCTACAAAATCGTTTAATTCTGACGCCGCCCTCGGAGGCAGAGGAAACGATTGCAGCCCCAGACTATCTGGCGCTAGATCGACTTCGGGCTAGCCTGGAAGCCTTTGCTGAGGCGAGGGGCATTCCAGACTTGGCGATCGCCGCATCGCTCTGGAACAAACACTACAACAATGCATTGATTCCGGCGGTGCTGCCCGCGATGACGCTGCTGGGCGTTGGCTTAAATGCCTCCCTGGAGAATGTCAGCCTGGTGCTGAAAAACCAGACTCCCCAGGCGATCGCACTGCATCAGATCAGTAACGCGGTGATCTATCCGCCGCGATGGGGACGGGGTGCAGTACCGCAGGCAAACAGGGTAGGAGCGTGTGCTGACCTCTACCGATTTGTCTTGCGATCGCTGTTTGAACATCTCAGCGTGGCGATCGCCCAAATCAACCAACTCACTCGGCTGCCAAAATCGGTCATGTGGGGCAACACTGGGAATGTATGTCACTACTTGTACAACGAGTTAGCGAACTGTCCGGGGGTGGCGATCGCCGTCCAAACCGACCGCGCTATGCTCTTTGAGCAATCGGCGAACCCAGCAGGAGCTGGCCGCAACCCGTTATATCAAACTGTGGTTCTTAAAACAGCCAAAAATTCCGGTGGCTTAGCCCCTATGACCTTGCGGCGAACCTGCTGTCTGCTCTTTCGTATGCCCGACAGTCACTACTGCGGCAACTGCCCGTTAAAAAACTGAGCAGACGGGGGAACCGTCTTATCTCATCAACCTTTGTCCAAAGATTCTATCTAATGTTGCTTAAGACCTCAATTCAGCACTCGCTCAAGCGGCTGTATCAACAGATTTTGCTCTGTGGGTTAGTCGCCGCTTTAGTCATCGCCTGCAACTCATCACCTCCCCCTACCCCCTCAGCTACAGCAGATTGCCGGATGGTAGATCATGCGACTGGAAGTACCTGTGTCCCTAAAAATCCTGAGCGTGTAGTGGTGTTGGGGGTTGCCACGATTGGAAATACCCTGGCAATAGGGATAAAGCCAGTGGGAACTATTCTCTATTTCGATAAAAAAAATTCACCACCCTATTTAGCAGGAAAACTAGAGGGCGTTGAAATTGTCGGAACCGGTAATCAACCAAATCTGGAAACCATCTCGATGTTGAAACCAGATTTAATTATCATGATGTATCCCGATCAGGGTTCCTATGAAAGACTGTCTCAAATAGCCCCAACTGTTGCCGATAATTGGTTTGGTTACGATGATTGGAAAGACCACTTTAACTTCGTAGCCAGCGTCTTAGGAAAAACAGAAAAAGCCGAACAGGTCTGGACGCATTACGAGCAACGAATCCAGGAATTGAGGGAAGCTTTGCCCGACAATTATCAAGACATTCAAGTTTCTTTTGTCAGAATTTGCTGTGGCAAGCTAGCGACAGATGTTCAAAATTCATTCAGTGGCCAAATTCTTAATGATGTGGGTCTCAGTCGTCCTCCTGCTCAGGCTATTGAAGTAAGAGGAGGGTTAACAGCCTTTTCCAAAGAAGCGATACCTGAAATGGATGGAGATGTCATTTTTGTGGTGGTCGATCGCGAAGATGAAGATGCTGAAGTTATGTTTGAACAACTCAAGCAAGATCCCCTCTGGAATCAGCTTGAAGCTGTTCAAAACGGGAAGGTTTGCCCTGTCAGTCTTCCCACCTGGCGCGGCGGTAATCCTCTCGCTGCTGATGCTGTAATTGATGATTTATTCAAGTATTTAGTTGAAGACAAAACAGCGAGTTAATTACGCTTTATTAATGAACTAGATTCATGCAAAATCACATTCTTTTTGTTTGCGAACTTTGCCATTTCTCGGCTATCCAGAAACACCATGAAGGGCTTTTAGGAGGTGCGCACCTTCTTCAACAACTGTCTCAGCACCCTGGCCAATCAGCCCTATCGGCTCAACTTGAGATTCGCCCCGTTGAGTGTATGGATGCCTGTAAACATCCCTGCGTTGCAGTGCTGAGCTGTGCAGAAAAACCCACCTATTTATTTACTAACCTGCCGCCTTTAGAAAGTGCCGAGGCGCTGCTGTGGCTGTGCGATCGCTACGTTCAGCGTCCCGATGGCAGGGTGCGGTGGCGCGAATTTCCTGACCTGTTGAAATCCACCATGTTTGCCCACATTCCACCCGTAGCTTGAGAGATAAAGAATGATGAGGTCGATTAATTATTCTCGTATTCGAATCCGATTGACTTCCACAATGAATAACTTGCCTTGATAATGCTCCATATTATCGTGATTTGCCAAAGACTCTATCAGTCTTTGCATGAGTAGAGAAATAACCTCAGGATGATTTCGAAGTTGAATTGAAATGATTCCTTTATAGCGATCAGGAGGATACGTGACTATGTTAGAAAAGTCTCCATTTAAGGAAATTAAAATTGCATCTAATTCTTGCGCTTTAGCAATTACTATCTCATCAGAAGAGTCTATCGGAATATGGTTTTTTAAGACTAATACTTCGTAACCCTTGTTTCGCAAACCTCTCTCAATAGTCGCTGGGACACATTGATCCGTGAAAAATTTTAAGCTCAAGAAGTAACCGCCTCAAAACTTGCCAAATCGCGAGCATATTCAAGGCAGGCCATAATCTGTTCTTTTTTGAGGTCTGGAAACTCTTGAAGAATCTGGTCGTAGGTGTTGTTCGCAGCCAAATAGCCCAGAAGTAGACTCACTGGAATCCGAGTCCCCTTAATCCTTGGCTTGCCTCGCAAGACATCGGGGCTACTTACAATATGTTCGCGCCAGTTGACAGGCATCATGGACTTTAAAAAATCAATGGATATCTGTAGGTATTCTAACCTCATCTCATACTCAAAGCCGATCGCGCTGATAACCCCGAACGGATTCTGCAAACTTAAACATCTGAACCCCTGAGCCGATCTACTACGAAATACAGCGTTGATAAATTTAGATGAGTACCCTCCCTCTGCAACAGTACTGGCGTTTACTCGCTCGCTACCTACGGCCCCAACGCTGTCGCGTGGCCTGGTTGAGTGTCACCCTGCTCGGCAGTATTGCCCTACAACTGCTGAACCCTCAGATTCTGCGCTACTTCATTGATACCGCCATGGTCGGGGATGCTTCCTCTACCCTCTTCGGAGCCGCTGTTTTGTTCATGACCGTCGCCATTGCCACTCAACTTCTCAAGGTGGCCGCCACCTACTACGGAGAAACGATCGCCTGGACCGCCACCAACACCCTGCGAGAAGCACTGACCGCCCACTGCCTGGGCCTTGACCCTGCTTTCCATAAATCGCGCACCCCAGGAGAACTGGTCGAACGGGTCGATGGCGATGTGGATGCCCTATCGCGGTTTTTCTCCCAGTTCGCCATTCAGCTGCTGGGCAATGCTCTGTTGCTGCTGGGTATCTTGGTCGTCCTGACGTTAGAAGACTGGCGCGCCGGGTGCGCCCTCGCCCTGTTTACCCTGAGTGCGCTGCTAATTCTCATGCGTCTCCAAACCTATGCCGTGCCTGCTTATGCGACAGAGCGGCAGGCCAGCGCCGAATTTTTTGGCTTTTTAGGCGAGCAGCTAATGGGCACCAAAGACATCCGGGCCAATGGTGCCGTTAGCTACGTGATGCATCGCTTTTACCATTATTTGCAACGGTGGTTGCCCATCTCCCACCGGGCAGGATTTGCCGAAATTGCCCTGTGGGGGACGTCCATTGCCCTATTTGTAGTGGGAAATGCGATCGCCCTAGCCGTCGGAGCTTACCTGTGGCAGCAAAACGCCATTACTATTGGCACCGTCTATCTCATCTTTTACTACACCAACCTGCTGCGAGATCCTCTCGAACGCATTCAGGAAGAAATCGACACCCTGCAACAAGCGGGCGGCAGTCTGCTGCGCATCACCGAGTTATTTCAAATTCAATCTCAGCTCAAACCCGAGGGGCAGCAATCCTTACCGATAGGGGCGCTATCGGTTGAATTTGAGGAGGTGTGGTTTGGGTATGAACACCCACCCACCTACACCCTGCAAAACCTCAGCTTCCATCTTCCGGCAGGTCAGGTGCTGGGCCTGATCGGACGCACTGGCAGCGGTAAAACCACGCTGGCCCGGCTGCTGCTGCGTCTGTATGACCCGCAATCTGGGACAATCCGCCTGGGAAATCAGTCTATTGACCAGGTTCCCCTCAGCCACCTGCGGCAGCGGGTCGTGTTCGTCACTCAAGATGTGCAACTGTTTCAAACCACTATTCGCCACAACCTCACCTTCTTCAACCCGGCAATTCAAGATCACCAATTGGTGGAGAGTTTAGACCGTCTGGGGTTGACCACCTGGCTTCATACCTTACCCCACGGGTTAGACACCCAGTTGGGAGCCGATAGCAGCGGACTTTCAGCCGGGCAGGCTCAGCTATTAGCCCTGGCCCGCGCCTTCTTGAAAGACCCAGGCTTGGTCATCCTCGACGAAGCCTCATCCCGCCTCGATCCAGTCACCGAAACCCTGATAGAAGGAGCGATAGATACCCTGCTGACCGGACGCACAGGCATCATTATTGCCCACCGACTCAAAACCCTGCAGCGAGCCGACCAAATTCTGGTGTTGCATCAGGGTCAAATTCGTGAATATGGCGATCGCACCACCCTAGCCAACGATCCCACCTCTTACTTCGCCAAAGTCCTGCACACCGACCCAACCAATCGCCATCCCTAAATATTCCCCCACCCCCCCTCCCCCCTAATCCTGTAGGGGTTTTAAACTCCGATCTTGAACCTACGCGGTTTCAGCGAT
>CAYXJG010000382.1:0-5203 GCA_964465285.1 uncultured bacterium | reverse complement strand
CGGGCGCAGCCCGCTGCTCTTTTCTTCCGGTATCTTTTTTAGCCGCAGATCCCTTGGCAAGGTTCACACAAAGATAGGGGTTTGGCGCGCGCGGCGCCAAACCCCTATCTTTGTGTGGTGAATTTGAGAACTTTGTCAAGTCGCGAGTCCTAGATAGATTTATGGCGGTGTGCAAGTTGATAAGCACAGGTGAGGGGCGGCGCGGAGCGCCGCCCCTCACCTGTGCTGTGCTTAATGCGCTTGCAAAGCACTATACTTCATAGACCCGGAAACGCAACGCCGGAAGCCTGAGGAAAATTAGCTCAGCAAAAACAAGCTGCCTAAAGTCGCAATGGTGATCAAAAGCGCGATCCACACGAAACCGTTGTCTTTGGTGTTGATTTGGCTTGGGTCGAGGGGAACTGGGGCTTCGTTTGGTTTAGACGGGGGCGATCGCCTCTTCTTTGGTTGATTCGCAGCATACTTTTGCACCAGGCTAGATCCCTCAGCTTCATCTAGGCTCCCCAGGTCAGGGATAGTGATCATCCACTCTGGGCGGCTTTTTAGCTTCGGCGCCTCCAGAATGTAGAGCAGCCGCTTGCCTTGCTTTGCCGTATTGTAGTCCGGGTGGCGGCTCACCCGTTTGCAGAGGGCGATCGCCTGCTGCTGCTGGCCGTTCGCCTGGTATGCATTCACCAGCCACATTTGCACCTCACCCCCCAGGCGAGAGGTGCGGTTCACCAGGCCATTGGCTTTTTCCAGAGATTCTACCGACTGACGATAGAAACCCCGTTCAAAGGCAGCTTTCCCCGTCTGATACAGTTGTTGGGCTTTGGCTAACTGTTCGTCACTCATGCTTACGAAAACTCTGACGCTACGATCATAGACCCGATGCCCATATCCGTGAAAATTTCCAGCAGTAGAGCATGGGGAATGCGTCCATCTAGAATATGCGCTGCTCTAACGCCCTGGGCGAGCGATCGCACGCAGCAGTTCACTTTTGGAATCATACCGCCGCCAACAATTTCTTCCTCGATCAGCTTTCGTGCCGTCTGAATGTCCATCTTAGGGATAAGGCTCGCCGCATCTTCGCGATCGCGCAAAATTCCCGGTGTATCCGTCAGCAAAATGAGCTTCTCCGCCCCCAGCGCCGCGGCCAGTTCTCCAGCAACGGTATCAGCGTTGATATTATACGCCTGTCCTGAGTCATCTGCCGCCACGCTTGACACGACGGGGATGTAGCCTGCCTCCACTAGCGATTCGACAAGCTTCACATTCATTACGCTGACCTCACCGACAAAGCCAATCCCCTCCGCGCCCTGGGGACGCGCCCGAATCAGATTGCCATCTTTGCCGCAAATCCCCACGGCAGAACCGCCTGCCTGAGTAATCAGCGTCACAATTTCTTTATTTACCCGGCCCACTAAAACCATTTCCACAACATCCATCGTCGTCTCATCGGTAACGCGGAGACCATTTTTAAATTGGGGTTCGATGTTGAGTTTGGTCAGCCAGGTATTGATTTCCGGGCCGCCCCCATGTACCACAATGGGACGTAGGCCAACGCAGGCGAGAAACACGATGTCGCGCATTACCTTATCCTTGAGGGTGCTGTCTTTCATGGCGGCACCGCCATACTTTACCACCACCTTGCGGCCCGAAAACTTCTGGATGTAAGGCAGCGCTTCACTCAGAACACGAACCCGCGTTGCTTCTGCATTTTCAATAAATTCTCGCTCATTGAGTAAGGTCATAGGTCACCTGCATGGAAATCGTAGAGTTATTTAGAGAGATGCTCGCAGTCAGAATGAATTCCTGAAATTTCATTCACTGCTGAGCTTCATGATTGAAACGCCCCATTGTGAGGAGTGGAGAATGGGCACGGAATCATCATCACCACCGAGTTATCCTAAAGATTCGGCTCGGAAAGTTCTGGAGGGTCTTTGAGAATGGTGGGGAGCGCCTGCAAAATGCCGTTGGCAATGGCTTCCGGGGTCTCACTGGACGCAACGGTAATTTTCAGATCGGCTTGGGCATAAAGGGGTTCGCGCTGGTTCAGAATCACTTCCAGGGTCTTTTGGGGGTCGGGCGATTGCAAAAGAGGTCGTGATGTATCGTCTTTCAGCCGGTCATACAAAAGCGGAACAGGCACGTCCAACCAGACTACAATCCCATGCTGCAGATAGCTCCAGTTTTTTCGCTCTAAAACAATGCCGCCCCCTGTGGCGATCGCCATCCACATGTATGCCGATAGTTGAGACAAAACCTCTGTTTCCAGAGCACGAAAGGCAGATTCACCGTCCGAGGCAAAGATAGCGTTGATTGGCTTCTGTGCCGATTTCTCAATGAGATCATCAGTGTCTAGAAATCGGTAGCTCAGTTTTTCGGCAAGAATACGTCCAACGGTTGACTTGCCCGATCCCATCATGCCGATGAGATAGAGATTCACCCCACGCAACAAATCACTCACGCAACAACCCCTATGCTTTATCTATCAAGCACTCAGGCGATTACTTCAGCTTTCGGCGGCGATCGCATGATAAAGCAACCGGCACTGAAATCAGCAGCCCCTCATCGTGCAAAATGATTATAAACCTCTAGGCGTTACGGGGCACAGGATAAGACAATTAGCTTTTAGCACGATCGACGCGAAGAAGAAACACCATCAGCGCCACGACCCCGGTTTGAATTCCTAGATTCCCCAGGGTATCGGGTGTTGTCTGGCCTGTTAGAACTTGGGACAAAAAAATGAAGCCGCCAATAAAGCCCGACGCTGCAAACGCCACATAGATAAATCGGCGCAGGGTGCGATAGGGTGCCTTTGCTTCAGCCTGCAAACGAGCATAGAGTTCTGGATCCATGGACCGTGACCGGGGCGATCGCCGTGACGCTTCATTTTGGTCGGGGTGGTTGCGAGCCTTAGGCTGGTCTAGGTCCGATTGGTCTTGCTTAGACGAATCAGGGTTCGATTGATTGGATGGCGATCGCCCCATGTCATCACCCGCGTCACTATTGAGAGGTACGTGTGAACTCTACCACAGTCCGCGTTTCTTCCGAGGATGAACAGTCTTCCAGTTAGTGCGAGCCATCGCCAGTTGCCCATCGGTAATTTTGGCTCCGGTTAAATCCGCTCCACAGAGATTAGCACCCCGTAGGTTCGCATTACTGAGATTGGCATAGCTGAGATTAGCACCCCGCAGGTCGGCCTTCGACAAATCAGCATTGGTTAAGAACGCGCCGACCAAGTTACTGTCCCTCAGAATCGCTTCGTTCAGGTTCGCTTGACCGAAATTGGCTTCTCCTAAGTCTGCCTTGTGAAGATCTGCTCGGCTTAGCCGGGCTTGGTGAAACTTTGCGCCGTGGAGGTTCGCGCTAGACAGGTTTACCTGCTGCAAGTTCATAGCGCTGAAATCGTAGGCAACAAAGCTTCGGTGTCCTTTGGCATATGCGTCTAAAACCCGTTTTGGATTGGCATTGGCTTGACGCTTGCGGCCTACCGTGCCTTGCGAACGAGGCCCCGTAAGCGGTTCAGAATAACCGGCTCGATTCGAGCGACCACTCTGAGATGATTGGACTCGTGTCTTTCCCGTCGAATCGGTGCGAGATTTGCGGGCTCGAATTTGCGCTGCAAGCCGCGCCGTGGGAGAAGAATGCATTTTTCCGGCAGACGACGCTGAATCGGCAATACCCGAATTACCTGTCAAATTAGCAGAGGACTGATCACCCGATCGTTGGGGCCTAGCCGTTACCATGCTCTCCGCTAAGCTATCCATGTAGGGCACGAGATCTAAATTGCGCATGACGTCAACCGCAGATTGAAACCGATGGCGCACGGAGACATCCAGCATTTTCTGGAGTACTGAGGAAAAGTGCTCACTAATATGTACGTGGTCTTGCCAAAGAATTTCACCCGTTGCAGGGTCATAGGCCATGTCCTTAGGCGACTTGCCTGTGAGGAGATAGAGGCAGGTCACGCCTAAGGCATAAATATCGCTAGCATAGGTGGGGCGCATAGCCATTTGCTCAGGAGGAGCATACCCAGGTGTTCCAATGGCGTAAGAGGTCAATGCCGTTTGTTCTGACGCAGACGCCTGAACTGGATTCACCTTGTCTTTGACAGCGCCGAAGTCAATGAGAACAAGCTTCTTATCCTGGTTGCGGCGAATCAGGTTAGCGGGCTTGATGTCGCGGTGAATTACCTGCTGACTGTGAATATACTGAATCATTGGCAGGATTTCGCTTAAAAACTGCTTAACCCCTGCTTCGCTAAATGGTCCAGAGCGCTTTACTTCTTGCTGGAGTGTCGATCCGCTGATATATTCTTGAACAAGATAAAATTCCTGATTTCGGTCAAAATAATCGAGGAGTCGGGGCACTTGAGGATGATCGCCGATTTTACCAAGGGTCTTTGCCTCACGCTTGAATAGGTCCCGCGCCATTTGCAATACATGCGGCGTTGATGTGGCAGGACGCAGTTGCTTGATGACGCAGTTGGGTTTACCAGGAAGAGACTCATCAATTGCTAAGAAGGTCGCCCCAAACCCGCCCTGACCTAGCTCCTGAAGAATGCGATACTTTCCATTCAGTAGCAGTGGCGTACCGCAAGCCTGACACCGCTCAGTGTGCGTCAGATTTTCCGGATGAGGACACGCTGGATTCAGGCAATAGCTCATGCCAAACTCTCGCTCCATTGAACGCCGGGATGAAACCAGTGACGGCTCAGGACAACTCTGCATTTCCGATAGCTCTAGCATCTCTGACCCTCTGTTCGATAACGTCGGGGTACGTATTCATCGATTGCACCCTTGGTTACCATTATCTCGACTCAGGCAGCGAGACGTAGCGCGATTCTTGCGGGAACTCCCTTGAAGACTTGCTAAAGCTTCCTCTATTTTGCTTGAAATTCGCGTAAAAGCCCATATTTTCACTGGTATGGTTCACTCATCATGCGACATTCCAACCGTCGTAATTTCATGCACTCCTATTGAAGTGTACCTAAAATCCAATGTGCCGCGAGGCTGATTTATATTTTGGGAGCAAGAATTTAGAGGGCTAAACCTAATCGTGTAGGGGCAGCACGGCGATGCCGCCCTTGTACAGTTGGGTTCTATACAACTTGGCAGAGTTCTCAAATCCATGACGAAGGAATAAAGGTTTTGGGCGCGCGCAGCGCGCCCAAAACCTTTATTCCTTCGTGAACTTTGCCAATTCGTGGTTCTATACA
>CAYXJG010000381.1:0-5207 GCA_964465285.1 uncultured bacterium | reverse complement strand
GCTCAAACAGCGATTGAAAGACTAGAGAACTTAGCCAAGCATTTGATTAATATCGTTTAAGGAGTTAGATGCACCCATGAGTCAAGATATTCGTCGCGAACTTATCGGTAGAAATCTTGGTATTAAGCCGATTAATCATGGTCAGGTTTATGCGTTTCAAATTGCTCTGCCAGATTCGAGGCAGCAGGAAACTTCTTTAGAAAAGCGGCAAGCGATTGAGAGGAGTTTATTAGAACATAAAACAAATATAGTTTCTCTGATTATTCGACGGACAGATGATTATGACGATGAAGACATTGAATATGAGTTGGTTTATGGGGCTAACTGGTTGAAGATCGCACAGGAACTCGGGATAGAAAAAGTTTGGGCCTGGGTTTTTGATATGACTGATGAACAAGCAATTTCTACAATTAAAGAAATGGATGAATTAGTAGGAGCTACATCAATCTCTGTCAATCATACTGAAGGTTCCGACTCCATTAAAAACATTGATCTGGATATTAATGGTTTACTTGATAAGAAACTTGAACACGTTGTTAGTTCTATCAAAAATTCAATTACATCTAGCTTCGACAAAATCAAAACTGATCTAGATGAAAGATTGAGCATGATGAATTACAGAATTGACTCTCTCGGCGAGTCTGATGGTGTTAGTGGCTCAGGCGATTTAAATACCATATTCGATAAGCTCGAAGCTATCCAAAAACAGATAGGGGGTTCCAGTAAAGTCGTTGAAACGATACCGAATCCAATCAACTTGTTAGAATCATCTGACAGAGATATTTCCTTAGCCTTAACTAAGGTAGGTGCTAACAAAAATCATGTTCAGTCGGCTATTAATGCTATTCAGTATTGGAAACGGTCTGACTATGGTTTAACTCTAGAGAATCTGGAAATGTCGGCTAAAGCCAAGTCAGAAGACGAGTACAAAATCGAGGGTTTTGCCATGGGAACCTATAAAAAACTTCAGAAAGTAGCCTTTATTCCTGAAATATAGGGCTTAAATATAGGGCTTAAATAATAATTTTGGGCTACGCATCACTGGACTCACCGCAAGGTCAGACATGGGGGTAAAGTTTCTAGACTATCTTTTCCCAGCGATGGCTCGCCCCTATCCCGCCGACTCGCAAACCAATGACCTGGGGCACTGGGACATCGCGATGGTGGTGGAAGATGCTGCCACAACCGCCGAGCGACTCCAGCAAGCCTGGATTCCGTTCATTTCCAGTGGGTTAGTAGAACTGCCCGATACCTCCTTAGGCTTTCGCAGAGGATTTCTCGTTCGCGATCCCGATGGCCATGCCGTGCGAGTGATTGAACAGTAGAGCCAACGAAATCCAAAATCCAAAATCCAAAATCCAAAATCTACGAGGAGCAATCCCATGACTGCTGAACACCAGCGATTGCATGATACCCACAACCACGACGTTCCCTGGAAAAAATGGGGGCCATACTTGAGCGATCGCCAGTGGGGCACCGTCCGCGAGGACTACAGCCCTACGGGGGAAGCCTGGGACTACTTCTCCCATGAGCAATCTCATTCCCGTGCTTATCGATGGGGGGAAGATGGGTTGCTGGGCATTTCCGATGAAAAGCAACAACTCTGCTTCAGTTTGGCATTGTGGAATGGCAATGACCCCATTCTGAAAGAACGGTTCTTTGGCCTCACAGGTAGCCAGGGCAACCACGGGGAAGATGTCAAAGAATACTATTTCTATCTGGACAGCACTCCAACCCATTCTTACTTAAAGGGACTCTACAAATATCCCCAGGCCGAATATCCCTATCGTTGGCTGGTGGAAGAGAACCAAAAGCGGGGGCGTCATGCACCGGAATTTGAGCTACTCGATACCGGAGTGCTTGAGGGCGATCGCTACTTTGATGTGTTTGTTGAATATGCCAAAGCCAGCCCTGAGGACGTGCTGATCCAGATTGCCATAGCGAATCGTGGCCCCGAAACAGCTACCCTGCGAGTATTGCCCCACCTCTGGTTTCGTAATACCTGGGCCTGGGATGAGAACAGTTCCAAACCTCACGTTAAGGTCGCGGACCATCACTTCGGTTACAGCACTGTCGAAGCATTTCACCCAGAATTCGGCACCTACTGGCTGTACTGCCAGAGCCACGAAAACTGGATTACTCCCGATGATCGGTTACTCTTTACCGAAAACAAGTCTAACGATGAGCATCTCTTCGGGGTTGCCAATTCCACCCCCTACGTGAAAGATGGCATCCATCGCTACGTCGTGAATGGCGAAACAGATGCGGTGAATCCTGCCCAACTCGGCACCAAATTTGCGGCTGACTACACGATAGACGTGCCCTCCGGCCAAACTCGCTGGATCAAGCTCCGCTTGACGAATCAAGGGAATCTCGACAGTCCCTTTAGTGGGGAATTCGACGCTATCCTCCAGACCCGCACGCGCGAAGCTGATGAGTTTTACGAAAAGGTCTTCCCCTTCTGCAAATTAAGCGACATCTGCAATGTGCAGCGGCAAGCCTTTGCCGGGTTGCTGTGGAGTAAGCAATACTATCGCTTTGATGTCACCCGCTGGCTGGCTGGCGACCCCACCACGCCCCAACCGGACGCAGGCCACCAATTGGGCCGCAACCATCAGTGGCCGCACCTGAACGCCGATGATATCATCTCCATGCCGGACAAATGGGAATATCCCTGGTTTGCTGCCTGGGATCTCGCGTTCCACTGCATTCCCCTGGCACTTGTAGACCCTGAGTTTGCCAAGCACCAGCTCGATATCATGACGCGGGAATGGTATATGCACCCCAACGGCCAGATTCCTGCCTATGAGTGGGCCTTTGGCGATGTGAATCCCCCCGTTCATGCTTGGGCCACCTGGCGCGTTTATAAGATTGACCAAAAAGTAACGGGAAAGAGCGATCGCCCATTCCTGGAGCGGGTCTTCCAGAAACTCTTACTCAATTTTACCTGGTGGGTAAACCGCAAGGACGCTGAGGGCAACAATATCTTTGAGGGTGGTTTCCTGGGGTTGGATAACATTGGGGTATTTGACCGGAGTGCGCCCCTGCCCACCGGCGGTTCCATCGAGCAAGCAGATGGCACCAGTTGGATGGGAATGTTTTGCCTGAATATGCTCACCATGGCCCTGGAACTCGCCCAGGAAAATCCTGTTTACGAAGACATGGCGACCAAGTTCTTCGAGCATTTCCTCTACATCGCCGATGCGATGAATCATATTGGAGGGGATGAGGCTCGCCTCTGGGATGACGAGGACGGATTCTTCTACGATGTATTGAACTTACCTGGAGGTCAAAAAATCCCCATCAAGGTACGATCAATGGTCGGGCTGATTCCCTTATTTGCCAGCACAATTCTGGAGCCAGAGGTACTGGATAAGCTACCCACCTTTAAGAAGCGGCTGGAATGGTTTATTAACCATCGCCCTAACCTGAAGCGGAATGTCGCCTGCATGGAAACCCAGGGACAAAAAGCCCGCCGCTTACTGGCACTAACATACCTGTCGCCCCATAGCTTTGTGGAGAGCGATCGCTTCCGCCGCGTTCTCACAAGGCTCCTGGATGAAAGCGAATTCCTCAGTGACTATGGCATCCGTGCCCTGTCGCGTCACCACAAAGACCATCCCTACATTTTCCATGCTAACGGTGAAGAGTATCGAGTTGACTATGAACCTGCCGAATCCAGCACTGGACTATTTGGCGGCAACTCCAACTGGCGCGGCCCCATCTGGTTTCCAGTGAATTATCTGATTATTGAGTCCCTCCAAAAATTCCATCACTACGCCGGAGATGAGTTCAAAGTGGAATGTCCTACCGGGTCAGGCAACTGGGTAACCTTGTGGGATGTGGCGACTGAACTCTCTCGCCGCCTGATGAACATTTTCCTGAAAGACAAGAATGGGAAACGCCCGGTCTATGGTGGCATCGACACCTTCCAGAACGATCCTCACTGGCAGGACTTGATTGTGTTCTATGAATACTTCCACGGCGACAACGGTGCAGGCATTGGTGCTAACCACCAAACGGGGTGGACGGGACTGGTCGCTAAATTGATTCAACAGTATTGCGAATATACTCTGCCGTAATCACAATTATAATGAGAATTGCTGCGATATTGAGGCTCACCCGGATACCCAGTGGAGACGTAGTGGTGTTTGCCTTCGCAGCTAAATCTAAGCTGCAGTCAACCATTTGAGCTTAAAAACTTTGACGGAGCCTTTACGAGCCCGTGAAGGTGGCTGGGTGGAGTACATAGCCAGCGACTGAGAGCAATGTCTCAGCCTAGATCAAACGTTCTAGTTTGGCTACAGCTTTTACACCAGCTTTGGGGCTAAATTTCACCAAAAAGCCCCAACAGAAGCAATCTCGTAAAATGCAGTCAACATCCAAAACCGTTGAGATACCTGCGTTTCACCTGATCTACTTGAATGCCAGGACCCGGACTTGAACCGGGGACACGAGGATTTTCAGTCCTCTGCTCTACCGACTGAGCTATCCCGGCGAATTGCGCTCTTGATTTTAGTGCTTATCCAAGCTAACAGACAGTGGAACTCTTTGCAATAGATTCATCCTTAAAAATTTGGCGCTTAATAAAAAAGCACCCCAGATGGGGTGCTCATCATTAGAAGAGCTTAGTATGCAGCGCCAGTGACGACATCTCTTCTACTCATTCTGTGGAAAAAATGTAACGTGACGCTGAAGATATCGGTTATTCTGCGATCGCCCATTCCTGACGTTTCACAGAACAGGGACACATCAGCGAACCCAGGCACCACGATACTTCAGCCCTGCATGAGATTGTCCATCCTGAGGGAGTTTTTTCGCCTGACGCATTCGCCAGGTTGCTCCTCGATAATGGCCAACTACATTGCTTTCAGTCGTTTCAATTGCATCCGGGGTGGCGTTGTAAGCTACGCCGCGATAATGAAGTTCCATAGTTAATCGCCTCTCAAAACTCAATTTGTGTTTAGTACAAGAAACAATCATTCGTGATGATGAGGCGCGTTCCTTCAGGTTTCCCCTACTTCCGTCTTCATAAAAGCAAAATACAGATTTATGAAGATGAACGATTTCTGTTTCTGTATTCATTGTTACTAAATTATAGAAAAATGTCAACATAGCATAAACAAATATTTCGCACGTTACACGACTTGGAAAAGTTCTCAAATTCACAACGCAAAAATAAGGGTTTGGGGCGCGCCCCAAACCCT
>CAYXJG010000380.1:0-5216 GCA_964465285.1 uncultured bacterium | reverse complement strand
CGGGGTGTGCCCCTGGGAAACTTGTTTGTAATTAATTCTGCATAGGTACTTATGAGGTCGTTACGTTCTCGAAGCAGAGGGTAGCTTCCTGAAATAATCTCAAGAAACTACCCCCTAGATTTAGCCTAATTGATTTAGCCCAATTTACGACTTGGCAAAGTTCTCAAATTCACAACGCAAAGATAGGAGTTTGGCACAATTAAAAACCAGATGCAAAGCCCTGCGCCGCTTGCTGAGCAAGCGGCGCAGGGCTTTGCGGGTTAAATTAATAGTGCTCACCTACTTCGATACCTATACGTCATATACGCGGCACTCGTCAGCATCAGGATGAGTATCGCAATAGGTCTCAAAGCTGCTCTTGGGAGATGCTTGGCGCTTATGGGCGATCTCTGCCTGAATTTCTTCGACTGCATCCCAAGCCGCAACACATTCTTGAGAGTTCTCATTTGCAGTACAAACTGTATGCGCATAATCAAGCGCTTCCTGCAAGTTTTTATCGATATCAAATGTAATGGGGCGATCGGTGCTGTAAGCCATTCAGTTCATCTCCTTTAGCCTATTCAATTTAAACGCTATCGCCTTGATTGAGAACTGTGTAGTGAGGTAAACCTACATGGTGATTGGGTTCGCCTCACCTTGGAGGCTCAAAGAACGCAAGCGATGGATGTTCAGCCCTCTCTTAAGAAAACCTGAAAGATTAGGGTAGTCGTGATACTTTGCCAGGTCATAGGCTTAATTTTTGAATTGTAGCCTGTGGCAGTATTGCCATGGTTAAGTTCTAACTAGGGCTGAGACTCATCGTTAAGCTGGCGCAACAGGCTTTCCAGGTCTTGCTGATATCGCCCATAGTCTGTCCAGTTGCCTTCTCTCAAGGCATTCTGGGCATTGTCGTAGGCGTCAAGGGCGGATTGTGCCAGATCTCGCACTTCTCTAGTGACTTGCACTGAAGGTGCTTCAGCCTCTTCGCCTTGGGGGGCTGACTCAGGGGGAGCAGCGGGGTCAGGAGCATTAGCAGGGCTGCCAAAAAGTTCTTCAAAGGCCGCATCTAGGGATGTAGCCATGACAGTTTGAGAGTTGTAGGCCACGATTACTCGGCGCAGTTCGGGCAGTTCGCCCTGCTCTGCCCGGAGATACACTGGCTCGACATACAGCAGGGAATCTTCAATGGGAATGACCAGCAAGTCACCCCGAATCACCCGTGACCCCTGCTGGTTCCAGAGGGTCAATTGCTGGGAAATTTCGGGATTTTGGTTAATGCGGGCTTCGATCTGGTTGGGGCCGTAGACTAGCTCTTGCTTGGGAAATTCATATAGCAATAGCTTGCCGTATTGTTCACCGTCTGATCGGGCGGAAAGCCAGGCAATCATGTTGGTTTTGTTGACGGGAGTGAATGGCAAAATCAGGATGAATTCCTCTTCCGACGCCTTGGGTAACCGCATGATGATGTAGTAAGGTTCCACTAGTTGGGGATTGTTTTCGTAGATTTCTGTAGGGAATCGCCACACGTCTTCTTTGTTGTAGAACACGGTGGGTTCGCTCATGTGATAAGTGAGGTACATCTGTGCCTGCACCCGGAACTGATCCAGGGGATAGCGGAAGTGATCCCACACGGCAGGGGGAATGGTGTCGGGGGTCTCAAACAGCGCCGGGAAGATTTTCTGATAGGTAGTGACGATGGGATCAGTGTCGTCGATGATAAAAAACCGCATGGTACCGTCATAGGCATCGACCATTACCTTCACCGAGTTGCGGACGTAGTTGGCTCCCCGCTGGGCAATGCGCTGGAGGTTCGGATTGTCGGGCAGCAAGGCTCCCACATTGTCGCTGCGGGCAAAGGGTTCGGCATAGGGGAAGCGATCGCTCACCGTGTAAGCGTCCACAATCCACTGCAACCGTCCATCGATCAGGGTGATGTAGGGGTCATTGTCAAACATCAGGAAGGGGGCGATCTGGTTGACGCGATCGCGTACCTGGCGATGGTAAAGAATTTTTGATTCGTCGGTGAAATATTCAGAGATCAGCAGGTTAAGGCTCCCTAAATCAAGGGAGTATGCCGCTTTCCGGAACCAGTTGCCAATGGGAACGCCCCCTGCCCCGTCATAGCGGGTAAAGACGTTTTCATTGCCCTGGGGAAAGTCAAATTCATCAATGGACATGCCCGTAAAGGCATAGCTTGTGGTGCCTTCACCGTAATACACCGCTGACTGATCAACCTCCACATCCACTGATGAGCGGGGGGGAATATCTTGGATGAAGAATTCGGGGAGTCCTTCGGAGGTAACCTGGTTGACCGGACTCATGACCACACCGTAGCCATGGGTGTATTGCAGTCGCTGGTTCACCCAGGTATTTGTCTGGCTCTGCAACTGCTGGTAGTTCAGCTCGCGGGGAGATAGCATCACCTGGCGGTAATCCCCGTCCAGCACATACCGATCCACGTCCACATCCCGAAACTGATAGTAGGGGCGGATTTCCTGGAGTTGTTTATAGGTGCTGAGGAGGGGACGATAGTCCCACAGGCGGATGTTGCGAATGGTGGGCAGGTTTGCCTCGATGTCTGCCCGCTCTAGCTCATTGTCTACGGGATAATCTTCCCGCTGAATGGCTTCCAGGCCATAGGCGGCGCGGGTTAGCTCAATGTTGTGAGCGATGTAAGGTGCTTCTCGATCCAGCTCGTTAGGGGAAACCACAAAGCTTTGCTGGAATGAGGGATAAACCAGTCCCACCAAGATATACAGGATGATGTAGGCACCAATGGCGTAGACGGGAAGGGCAACCCCCGTCCGCCAAATTGACAGGGTGAACACGCCGATAAGCACCAGGGTGGCAATGCCCATAATCCAGTAGGAATGGAGCCGCGCATGGACATCGGTATAGCCGCCGCCAAACACCACGCCATCAGGGGAGTAGAGGAGTTCGTATCGATCCAGCCAGAAGCCAATGGCAACCAGGAAGGCGATCGCCATCAACAGCAAACTAATGTGGACTTTGATGCGTCCTTGCAGGAGATTGCGCCAGTCATCCTGGAACCGGATGGCTTCTTTCAGGCTGTAGACCAACACTGCTAAGGCAAAGCCCCACACGAACAGATTCAACAGCGTGCCTTGCAGGTATTCCCACACGGGGAGGCGAAACAGGTAAAACCCAATGTCTTGCCCATAAATGGGGTCTTGCATGTTGAATGCAGTGGGATTGAGAAACTGGAGAATACTTTCCCAGATTTCAATGCCCGTCGCGGCCGCGCCCAGAGACAGGATGAAGACGAGGGTGCCTACGACATAATTGGGTATCGTATCGCCATAAATACTCAGGTCACTTTCTTCCAAGAACCGGAAGCCCCGTGTGCGGGTGAGGTTCATGGCAATGCGATAGTTTCCCCAGAGAAATGTCAGGTACACCAAGAAGGTGATGAAACCGATCGCCAATTGCCAGGTAATGCGCGTCCAAAAGACATTGGAGAATCCCACGGTTTCAAACCACCAGGATTCGGTGAGGATATGGATAGCGGGACCAATGGCGGCAACGGCGATCGCCACCAGCACAATGAGCCATAGGATTGGATTAGACGCGCGTTTCATAGAAATGGGTACCGAGATCGTTCGCTAAGTAGAGGGTTAAGTAGACGGTTGGGGCATCAAAAGGCTGAAGCATTCTTTCCTACCCTAACGCGTTACACCAGCATTCATGAGCGGGTTTGGTATTTTCTAACGATTGATCCCAGTCTCAACATTGAAGGTGGGGTGCTTTTGCACTCCACCTTCAACAAAATATCGTAGGAAAATATGTCTTTCTGACGTATTCTTCAAGTGTCATCTAATGACGATTTGCCCCTACTTGCCCATGCCAATCTGTTGAGCCTTTTGATAGACCTTCCCTTCCGTCAACAGGGAAGGGGCAATGACTACATCCACCTGCTGCATTTCTTTGATGTTCTTCGCTCCCAGGGTACCCATGCTGGTTTGCAATGCTCCCAGTAAATTATGGGTGCCGTCATCCAACTGGGCTGGGCCTCGGAGGATCTGCTCCAGGGTTCCTGTCGTGCCTACCTGGATGCGAGTACCGCGCGGCAGCACAGGACTAGGCGTTGCCATGCCCCAGTGGAAACCCCGTCCCGGTGCTTCACTGGCGCGGGCAAAGGGAGAACCAATCATGACGGCATCGGCACCACAGGCAATGCATTTACAGATGTCGCCCCCCGTTACCAAACCACCATCGGCGATGACAGGAATGTATTGACCGCTTTCTTGGAAAAAGTCATCGCGGGCTGCCGCACAGTCGGCGATCGCCGTTGCCTGGGGAACGCCCACGCCGAGAACCCCCCGCGAAGTACAGGCAGCCCCCGGCCCAATGCCTACCAACACTCCCGCTGCTCCCGCTTTCATCAAACTGAGGGTGACTTCATAGGTAACGCAATTCCCCAAAATGACGGGAATGGGCATGGTTTTGCAAAATTCAGCCAAATCTAGGGGGGTAATCGCTTCTGGAGACAGGTGGGCGGTTGAAACGACCGTTGCCTGCACGAAAAATAAATCAGCTCCCGCCTCCGCTACCGTTTCTCCATAGCGAATCGCTCCTGCCGGAGTAGCACTGAATGCGGCAACGCCACCTTTCGCTTTGACTTCTTGCACCCGGCGGGTAATTAGTTCTGGCTTGATGGGTTCAGCGTAGAGTTCCTGCATGAGCGACACAAACTCATCTTTCCCCACCAATGCGATGCGATCGAGTATGGGGTTTGGGTTTTCGTAGCGGGTCTGGATGCCCTCTAAATTGATGACCCCGAACGCGCCCAACTCAGAGAGGCGAGTGGCCATCCCGCTGTCAACTACGCCATCCATTGCGCTCGCAATGATGGGAATTTCGCGCTCGATTCCGCCAATTTGCCAGCGTGTATCGGCAAGGGACGGATCAAGCGTCCGTCGTCCCGGAACCAGAGCAATTTCATCAATACCGTATGCCCGTCGTGCAACTTTTCCCCGTCCAATCTGTATGTCCACGCGCTTAGTCCCTTGATCAACCTATTTGACCTAGCGTATCAAATTTTGCTGAAAAATTTGCTTGCTGTCTATGAGTTATGCATGAGTGTCATCCTGCTATGGCGATCCTAATTTAATTTCTAATTTAATTTCTAAAGTTGGGGGCGGGCTGCGCTCGCCCCCAACTCTAGAGAATGTTTGAAAAGTATTTGATAACACGCTGGAACAATACTGATCCCCCTA
>CAYXJG010000379.1:0-5242 GCA_964465285.1 uncultured bacterium | reverse complement strand
TACGATGTCAGATACGATGTCAGAATCCTATAGCGAAACTCCACCGTTTCATGATGGTATCTAGTGCAACGCGCCATCTAGTCTCCTGCATTCAGCAGACTCTGCTGCCCCATCTTCATCTCGAAAGCGTTGATCCGGATCATCCTGTTGTCGTTCATGCCATTCCCCATCCTTGGCAAGTGCTTGGCAGAGGCAACTATGCAGCAGTCATTTGCCATCCTGACTATCCTCAGCAGGTTGTAAAAGTGTATGCTCCAAATCGCCCAGGATGGCATGACGAAGTTGAGGTCTACCGCCGCTTGGGCGATCATCCATCGTTTTCCCAATGCTTCTACGCAGAAGAGCCATTTTTGGTTTTAAAGCGCCTTCATGGTGTCACGCTATACGATTGTCTAAATCAAGGACTCTACATTCCCAGGCAAGTCATCCTGGATATTGACCGCGCCCTGGAAGCTGCCCGTCAAAAGGGTCTGCATCCCCATGATATCCATGGGCGTAGCGTGATGATGCACAACGGCGAAGGAGTTGTTGTAGACATATCGGACTTCAGAAAGTCCGATAAGGGACTTGCAAGAAAATAAAGTACCCGGAAAAGAGCAGCGGGCTGCGCCCGCTGCTCTTTTTTGCCGGTATCTTTTTTAGCCGCAGATCCCTAACTGTATAGCTTGGGACGATCTCAAGCGGGGCCACTACTGGGTTTATCGGCCTATCTTTTCCTGGCTCCGGGTGCGCATTTCTTATCTCATACCTGGATGCCCTGCGAGCCAGTTATCGCTTCTACCGCCGCCACATCGCTCGACGCCCTTAGAGGCTCACCATGTCGAACGGCTCCAGAATCACTACACTGATTAAAACACCTTAAGCAAAGTCCCCCTATGATTTCTGAACTGGCTTCAATACTCACGACCCTGGACAGTCCAGCGGATTGGATCGGCATCCGCCTGGTGAAAGAGCACGCCAACTACCGGGCTGTGCGGGATGGCAACCCCCAGATGAACGGGCGATCGCTCAACCAGGGGGTGATGGTAGAGACAATAGTCAACGGACAGATCGGCTACGGTGCCACCAATGCCGTGAATGCAGAGAGCATCCGGTACGCTGCTGATGTGGCTTACCAGCAGGCTCTCGCGGCTAGCCAGTGGGGCATTCACCCGATGACGCCAGCCGTGCGTCCGAAAGTTGTAGGACAGTACACCTCTCCTTTTCAAAAAGATGTTGAGGCTCTAACGCCAGGGGACATCAACGACTTGCTGGTGCGGCTTTGCGACACGATGAAAGTGTCAGACCGCATCATCCAGACCAACGCCACAGCAGTCAATAATGTCATCGAAACCTGGTTTATCAGCAGCAATGGGTCGGAAGTCTATCAGAAATTTCTGTTCTTACAAACGCATTTTGGCGTCACGGCTCAGGACGGCTCGCTGGTACAGACGCGATCGCACAATGGCTTCCGTGCCCACTGCTATCAGGGCAGTTGGGAACTATTTCCGCCACCGGACGTGTGGACCCAGGCCACCCGCGTGGGAACCGAAGCTCTGGAATTGCTAGAGGCGGAGGAATGTCCCACTGAAACCACAACCCTGGTGTTGGCTCCCGATCAGATGATGCTGCAAATCCACGAAAGCGTTGGGCATCCCCTAGAGCTCGATCGAATTTTAGGGGACGAGCGCAACTATGCTGGAGGCAGCTTTGTGAAGCCGTCAGACTTCGGCTCCCTGGTGTACGGGTCGCCATTGATGAACATTACCTTCAACCCAACAGTGTCCGGGGAATTTGCCAGCTATGGCTTTGACGACACTGGGGCACCTGCTACCCGCGAATACCTGATTAAAGACGGGGTGCTACAGCGGGGACTGGGGAGCCTGGAAAGCCAATCTCGGCTCACGGTGGAAGGGGTCGCCTGTGCGCGGGCGACCTCCTGGAATCGTCCCCCCATTGACCGCATGGCAAACATCAACCTGGAACCAGGCGCGGAATCTGTTGATGACCTCATCGCGGGCATTGAGCGAGGGGTATATATGGAGGCGAATCGGTCATGGTCTATTGACGACCAGCGGCACAAATTTCAGTTTGGCTGTGAATACGCCAAGCTCATTGAAAATGGCAGCCTGACGAAGACTGTGCGAAATCCAAACTACCGCGCCACCACGCCTCAGTTCTGGCATAGCCTGATCAAGGTCGGCAATGAAGACACCTGGAAAATCTATGGCACGCCTTTCTGTGGCAAGGGAGAACCCAACCAGGTCATTCGCGTTGGGCATGGTTCCCCAATCTGTGCCTTTGAGAATATTGAAGTCTTTGGAGGTGCAGCATGACCCCTGTGGCTGAGCACATAAAACCTGACACTCGCCAATTTGCAAAACGGATGGAGGAGACTTTCTCCCGGCTTTCCCAGTATATCCTCGACCAGGTCAAGCCCGAGGAAACGATCACCCTGAGCCTGATGGCAGAGCAGAGTCAGTTTACCCGGTTTAATCAAGCGAAGGTTCGCCAAACAGGAATCGTAAGGGATGGGGAACTGGTGCTAACGCTGATGGCGGGCGATCGCACCACCTTCTATGAGGTCTCACTCACAGGGGACTTTGACACCGACCGGCCCGTCGTCCAGACGGCTCTGGATACTCTACGCCAGGAGATTGTACACCTCCCTGCCGATCCGTACCTCGTCATTCCCTCTGGTGACGCAACTAGCCACGATGATCACCGGGGTAAGCTGCTGCCCCCGGATGAAGCCGTTGATCACATCCTACCGATCGTCGCCGGACTCGACTTCGCAGGACTATATGCGGGCGGAGTCTCCATTCGTGCCTACGCTGACTCTGTGGGACAGTCCCACTGGTTTTGCACCGACTCCTTTACCCTCGACTATTCCCTGTTCACTGAAGATGGGAAGGCCGCGAAGGGCACCTTTGCGGGCGATCGCTGGGATCAGGACGCCTACGCTGCCAAGCTGAACGAGTCCAAGCTCCAGCTCAAAAATCTCAGGCGCTCCACAAAATCAATTGCCAAGGGGCAATATCGTACCTATCTTGCTCCGGCAGCGGTGGCAGAACTGATTAGCATGTTTTCCTGGGGTGGGGTGAGTGAAGCCTCCCTGCAACGAGGCGGCAGCGCCCTGGGACTCTTGCGCAACAACGAAAAGTCTCTATCCCCCCAATTTAATCTCAAGGAAAACTTCAGGCATGGCCTCGTTCCCCGGTTCAATAATTTAGGTGAAGTTGCTCCGATGGATCTGTCTCTTATCGAGGAGGGAAAACTGGTGAACACCCTCATTAGTTCCCGCACTGCCAAGGAATACGGGAAAGTTGCCAATGGAGCGAGTCCCTGGGAAGGCTTGCGATCGCCCGAAGTCTCTGCTGGAACCCTTGCCCATGATGATATTCTCAGCGCTCTCGACACCGGACTCTATCTGTCAAACTTGCATTACCTGAACTGGAGCGATCGCCCCAATGGCCGCATTACAGGCATGACCCGTTATGCCTGCTTTTGGGTAGAGAACGGTACGCTCATCGCCCCTATCGAGAATCTGCGCTTTGATGAAAGCCTCTATTGCTGCTTTGGGGACGCCTTGATTCACCTGAGCGACTTCCAGGACTTTATTCCTGAAGTCGGCACCTATGGCAGCCGCGAACTGGGCGGCATGTGGGTGCCTGGCGCACTCATCGAGAACTTTACCTACACGCTCTAGCCAAAATCCAAAATCCCAAATTGGTACACGCCATGAAAACACGGTTGCTGTCAGCACTCCTATCCCTATGCCTACTTGAGGTGTTTGGCTGTTCTCAGCCGACCCTGGCAGATGCCTTCTACCTGGGTGGCATCCAGGTCAATGAACCAGACACCCAGGGATGGATCGAAGCCATGCAGGCTGCCGAAATGAATACGGTTGCAATCACCGTCTATGCCCGCCAGGGGGAGTGGGACTCAGATACGCTGATCTTTGATGATGAGAATGCTGGCGTGGTCGAGGAAATTCGGGTAGCCAAGGCAGCAGGAATGCAAGTAACCCTCATCCTGCGGGTCTCCCTTGACCATTCCCATGACCGCAACACCTTCCTTTGGCATGGGCTGATCATGCCCCGCACCGATGAGCAGCTAGAGAGCTGGTTTCAGAAATATGCGGCATTTGTGACCCAATGGGCGGCGATCGCCGAAGCTGAAGGTGTCGATGTGCTGGGCATTGGTAGTGAACTGAATAGCTTAACGTCAACCCAGCCCGTGGATACCTTACCTGACTTAGAGCGCTATTACCTGGACGAGGAAGAGCAGCGGGCGCGAATTCAGGGGCTCCTGGACAATCAAAGGCAAATTCCCCCTGACCAGTTGTGGACGTGGGGCGATCGCCAGTTCGACGGTCTGGACTCCTATCTTCAAAGCGAACTCACGGCATGGCAAACCTGGGCAGGCCAGGTAAGCTGGCAGGACACTGCCGACCCCATCGCCAGCATCAATGAACGTCGGTTACGACTGGAACACCGCTGGCGACGACTCATTCGGCAAACCCGTTCGATTTATTCTGGCGATTTGACCTACGCGGCAAACTTCGACCAATACCATCAGGTTGGTTTCTGGGACGCCCTAGACTACATGGGCATCAACGCTTACTTTTCCTTACGTTCGGGCGAGCGAGATCAATCAGGGGAAGATGCGTTAGAAGCGGCCCTAAGAGCAGGGTGGCTTGAAGCGTTGGGTGAAATTGATGCATTACGCAAAGCCGAAGTCATCGAAGATAAACCCGTGATCTTTACCGAACTAGGATACACTCGCTGGCAGAACAGCACCGTTCATCCTTGGGCATATGCTGGCTTTTCTCTAGTTGAGACTGAGGCAGACTCCGAGGGTCAAAATGATGTCCTGGTATGGCAAGAGCAGCCCTTGAACCTGGAGGAACGGGTACTTGCCATTGAAGCCCTTTACGACACTGTACAGACCCACTATCCCGACTTACTCCAGGGCATTCTCTACTGGAAGTTTTCCACACAGCCAGAACATACTGAGATTGAGCCGTTTGTATTAATTCTGAACGAATCTGACCCCCTGCAAAACGCCCTTACCCGGTTTGTAAAATAAGAGCAGGTTGACAGAGAGCCAACGTCCTCTCCCGTGCATCATGAAGGAAAGAACGTTACGTGAATTGAGCAGCGCATCGCGCCACTGAAATCACCCCATCCAATTAATGTGAAGTACAGGACTTGGCAATGTTCTCAAATTCACAACGCAAAAATAGGGATTTGGGGCGCGC
>CAYXJG010000378.1:0-5261 GCA_964465285.1 uncultured bacterium | reverse complement strand
GCGCGCCCCAAACCCCTATTTTTGCCTTGTGGATTTGAGAACCTTGCCAAGTCGTGAAGTAACCCAACATAAATAACATCAAAGCCTAAAAACCGGGGGAGCACCCCAGTTTTTAGGCTGAGTTTATTAATACCGACCTACTTATAGCGCTTTGCAAGCGCATTAAGTACAGCACATGTGAGGGGCCACGCTCAGCGCTGCCCCTCACATGTGCTTAATCAACTTGCATACCGCTTAATTATCGGACGGATCCTGTGATGAACTTATGGTTTAAGAACGAGATCCATGCAATATTTTTAACCGAGGCATGGGCTATGTCTACTAAGTGCAAAGGTGACGGTATCACCGTTCACATCATTCATGGATTTTCCCCGTTAAGGTGGGGTTCTGAGACACTAAGACAAGTTGAGTGATCGCTGTCAGATTTCGCCTCTCGTGAACATTCCTTGCCCTTGGAATTATCTTGATGGAGTCGGGCGGCATCGTCGCTCCGCTCCGTCGAAATTTGGTTCAAATGGTTGATTTTTTCCTCACTACGTAATCACCTCTGCGGAAATCGCCATGCATGTATTTTTCTGGAAAACACCCCAGTGATGTTTTCCTGGGAAAATATGCCAACGCTTTTGTGCAACTTTTATGCAGCTTTTGTGCAACTACTGATCATTACTGTCGTTTGAGTACCTAATTTATGTCTGTCGGGTCATCGCAAGTCTTTCTCATTCAACATCCCCTCGTTCAACACAAGCTAACGCTGATGCGCCGAGCTGAGACAAGTACTGCCAAATTTCGCTCCCTGCTGCGAGAAATCAGCATGCTGCTAGCCTATGAGGTCACCCGCGACTTGCCGACAAAACTGGAACTCATTTCGACACCTATGGCCCCGATGATGGCTCCGGTGCTGGCTCCTGAAAAAAAGCTAGTGATCGTCTCGATCATGCGGGCGGGACAGGGCATTCTGGACGGTATTTTGGAGTTGATGCCATCGGGGCGGGTAGGGCACATTGGCCTCTACCGAGATCCCAATACCCTAACGGTGATTGAATACTACTTCAAGCTGCCCCATGATGTGGGCGATCGCGACATGCTGGTGGTTGATCCTATGCTAGCAACAGGGAATACAGCAGTGGCGGCGGTGAATCGGCTAAGAGAAGCAGAACCAAAATCCATCAAATTTCTCTGTTTACTGGCCGCTCCTGAGGGCATCAAGCACTTCCATCAACTCCATCCCGATGTTCCCGTATATACGGCGGCAGTTGATGAAAAATTAGACGCCCATGGATACATTATTCCAGGGTTAGGAGATGCGGGCGATCGCCTGTTCGGCACAAAATGAGGGGATAGCATCCACGTCATGCCCTGGCTTTTATACGTTTGATTCAGTTCACGACTTGGCAAGCTTCACGAAAAAATAGGGGTTTAGGGCGCGCGGAGCGCGCCCTAAACCCCTATTTTTCATGGTGAATTTGAGAACTTTGCCAAGTCATGTTCAGTTAGGAGTCTGCGGCTAGCAAAGATTTCCAAAAGAAGGGCGGTGAGCTAAGCTCACTGCCCTTCTTTTGGAAATCTACTTTCTGACAAATTCCTTAGAATCAAGGATAAAATAAAATCCAATCTTGGTGGCCGTGCCACCAAAATTAGGTTCAAATTACTTAATTCTTGTTCCCTAGGGAGTTAAATCAGAACTTGTGCGCAAACAGTACTTCTGCGTCACAGATGTAAGTAATGCCCGAATAGTCATTGAAAAACTCTGCTGCAACCTTATCTGAAATATTCAGAGCCATCTCCCGAGTAGGGGTAAGTATCTCGAACTTGATATTTGCCTCAGTATCACCAACGACAGGTTGCCCTGACGAGCGTACGTTACGACTCCCTTTACCACCGGTTGCCAACACTGTGTAACCCGTCGCTCCAGCTTCATCAATGACCTTAGCGATTCTTTTCAACAGCAACTTTTCCGTGATGATCACTAGCTTCTTGGCTTGCTTTGTCATGTTGCTTACCTCCTTATACGTATATTCATTGAACGATGGGGTCGCCGGATTAGGAAAATACCGGCAAACCACGAACTATCTGAGATTAAGCGCCCATCACCGCCTGAGCGAGGGCAATGTAGATCGGTATGCCCAAAGCAATTGCAACTGGTGTACCAAGAGCGGTAGAAGCTCCAATGTAGGCCGAGGGGTTAGCTGAAGGGATACCTGCTCGTAAAGTGGGCGGTCCCGAAATGTCTGAATTTGAGGCAGCGATGACAGCTAGAACCACAACACCACCGGGGCTGAGTCCTGTGACGAGGTGGGCAACATAGCCTAACCCGAAGCCAATGAACCCATGCACCAGCGGTCCGAAAAAGGCATATAGGACGTACCATTGACCAACTTGGCGTAGCTCATTCAGTCTTGCCCAGGCTTCCATTCCCATGATCAGCATCAGGATTGAAAGCAAGCCACGGAAAAGGGGATCATAGAAGCTCTCAAAAACACTTTCTGGGCGGGTTAGCAGACCGAGAGCAACGCCGAGCAGCAATGCTGATAGAGCATAGCCTTGGAGGCTTTCCTTCACAATGGGCCATATTTTGACCGGCTGACCTTGCTGACTGCGATATTCGCTCGCAGTACTCGGATATCCTTCTGCAGTGCCGCCCGACTCGTCCGAATATCCACCCGAAGTGCCGCCTGACTCACTGGGGTATCCGCCTACGGCAACAGGCTGCTTGCTGAGACTTTTGTCGCGCTGCTTACTCGTGTAAATACTGGCTAAAACAATTGCAGTTACCAGTGCTGGGATGTCCATGAAGGGATAGAGTGCGGGGGTCCAAGCCTCGTAGCTTATATTTTGAGCTTCCAATGCTAACAGAGAAGCAGCGAGAGTAGAGCCACTCACCGCCCCGAACAAGCCTCCGGTAGCAAGGGCATCCACGACTTTGACTTTTGGTAGATTGCGCAACGTGAAGTTCGCAATAAACACGATAAGGATACCTATTGCCACAGAAAATAGAGCAGGCAACAGCATTTCTACCAAATTGGATTCGCGGATCGCAATCCCGCCCTCCAAGCCGACAGCCATCAGCAGCATAAAGACGATCCACTTATATACTGCATCTGGAATTTGCAGTTCGCTACCGAGAGCAGCAACAACCACACCACCCAGCAGAAAACCAAGTGTCGGGGACTGCAACTGCGCTACGAAGCGCGTCAAGAAATCAGACACAAAATCCATTCTACAATTCCTCCTTGAAAGTCAGAGAATTCAAAAAAATAGGGATGAAGCGCTTCACCCCCACTTTACAGGTGTTACGCGAGATCCTATCGACAGGTTAAATCCAGAGGTGGCCATTCTCTGAATAGAGAAGAAGATAAACGAAAAGGAAATTGTTTACCTCCCATAGATTCAAGTCTATGGAGATTTGAATCTTTACGTGAGCAAGTCTATCTTTAAACCTTCGCAATTTCTCAATCGGTGCCTGCGAATTACAAAAAAATTGTTAAATCCTGCAAATAAGTAATTCTTATAGAAAAGCTGAGAGTTATTCTTCTACTTAATCCTGCTGGCGATCGCCAGGACGGATAATGGGATGGAAGCGCAAGATATTCTCAGCCAAGAATTGCTTGTTGAATTGTTCAAGGCGTTGAGATGTGAGGATTTGATTGTTGTTTCCCACGCTTATTCACTCAGCATCATACTCACTCAGCATCATACTCACTCAGCATCACACTCACTCAGCATCACACTCACTCAGCATCACAGATACACGACTTGGCAAGTTTCACACAAAGATAGGGGTTTGGCACGCGCTCCGCGCGCGCCAAACCCCTATCTTTGTGTTGTGAATTTGAGAACGTTGCCAAGTCTTGTGTACTTAATGCGCCTGCACAGCGCTATATTTGAGAGATAATGACGACACATCCCGTTATCACCTCTTAAGTGAGTAAGATCTAATAAAATCATGAGAGGACTATTAACACCGCAGTCCCCTCATGATTTGGTAAGGAAACAGCGATTAAGTTAGCCTGAATTATTCATAAAGTGGGTACCGCCCACCTGAGCCTTGCAACCTAGACAATGAACCAGTGTTGGGCAATGTCCTACAGATCTAGCCGTTGTATAAAAACACACTGTCGAAAACAAGCGATCGCTAAAAGCCCTGGTAGACTTTGATTACAGGTAGCTCGTCAGAGAAGTCATGAATAATCCAGGTTAGGTAGCAGCAAGTTTTTGATCTGCAAGCTAAGAAATAAGAGTTAAATAAAATTCAGCTTTATTGGAGCAGCGCCGACCTGCCCCAACACAATTTGGTTCAAGTTATTTAATTTTCATTCCTAATCCACTTGAAACGCAGGAGTCTCTATCGATTCTACCGGCTCTGAGGGTGGACGATAATCCGACAGACTGGCTAAAAGAATGGCAACGGCTAGACCAACTCCGCATCCAATCAAAAATGTCCAGCCGTGGGATGGCTCTAACACACAAAGCAATCGGCGATCGCGCCCATACACTTGCACCATCCAACCCTCATTGGTTTCTGATTTCACGTCAAGCTTTCTCATGATTTCCGCTCCATATCTGCAATGCGCGACGCAGGTCCCGAGCCTATGCTTTTGCGAATATCCCTTTTAACACCGTCACTAAGAATCAAGGATTAAATAAAATCCAATTTTAGTAGAGCAGCGAGGCGATGCTGCGCCGCGCCACTAAAATTTGGTTCAAATTATTTAATTCTCGTTCCTACAGAGGTCACCACATAACCTATGCGCTTAAAAAAAACAGCCAAGCCAACAGTTCTATGCATTGGCTCCGATATCACTCAGATACCAAATGTTCATGTACCAAATGTTCATGCAATTGCTAAAAGTCAAGCTAGACTAGCAGCCTCTGTTAAATTTAGCTTAAGAAATTCTAATCGAGTTACTTCTTAATTACTTCATAGTGTAAAACCTGATATCCCAGGCTGCTGCCGTTTATCACAGCAACATGGAATCGGATATTGTAACTCCCTGATAAGGTAAATTTATATGACGTAGATGCCCACGCAGCATTTTAGGAACGAAAATTGTAGTTACTCAGCCTCTTGTAGCAATCCTAAATGAAAGGTGAGAGTTGGGACGGGCTGCGCCCGCCGCAGTTCCCTTAGCTCACCCCTCATTTCCTTGCTCCTCTTCCCAAACTTGGGAGCAGGGGAACCGAACCACCTCAAAGCTCTTCTCCCTGATTGGGCTACTAAGTACACATAAGTTATCTGGCCTAGCTAATGCTGGGCTTGATCC
>CAYXJG010000377.1:0-5267 GCA_964465285.1 uncultured bacterium | reverse complement strand
CATAGGATCGCGAAAGTAGCACGACAGATAGCTAACCTGTAGCCTATGCCAACTAAAGGTTTGTTAATCCAAAATCGAAAATCCAAAATCGAGAATTGGTATAAATCGGTTGACTCCAACTGGACTCCTACATCCTCACTGCAGTGTCATCACCTCGGTTCACCCCCCCTCAGCACCTTTGGAGTGGATTTAGTCCTCACTCCACAGTCCTTTCGTAAAGCCTCATGATAAAGTCGATGCAGTAACACAAGTAACACAGCAGTCTTTTACACCCCCTAGGAAGAAGAATTGAACAATCTGAACCAAGTTTTGCCAGGGTGCCGTGGTATTGCCACGTTGTCTGGCGATATTGATTTTATTTAATTCTTAGCTCCCTATGCATTCATACGCTGCTGTTGCGCCAAGCAGTATCACGGAGTTTCAGTTTTTATGTCCCTTCAAGGTCGAGTTAGCGGGATTCTGCTGCATCCCACATCTTTACCCGGCAGCTATGGCATTGGCAATGTTGGCCCCTCTGCGTATCCATTCATTGATTTTCTTGCCAAAAGCAAACAGAAGATTTGGCAAGTACTACCCCTTGGCCCTACCGGACACGGAAACTCTCCTTACATGTCCTACTCATCTATGGCAGGGAATCCTGTGCTCATCAGCCTAGAAACACTGCGAGACAAAGGGCTACTCTCCCATGACGAGTTGGAACACATGCCTGATTTCCCAGACCATGCCGTTGATTACGAGCAGGTATTCCGGGCGAAGGAGCCTTTGCTAGTCAAAGCCGTAGAAAACTTCAGGCATGGTGCGTCTGAGGAGCAGAAGGAACAATTTCATCACTACTGCACTGAGCATAGTTTCTGGCTCGACGACTATGCCCTGTTTATGGCGCTAAAAGATGCCCACGGCGGCAAGCGCTGGTCAGATTGGGATGACGACACCGCCAAACGAAACCCGGATGCTCTGGATCGGTGGCATCATCTGCTTTCTAACCAAATTTATAACCACAAATATTGGCAGTTTGAGTTTTTCCAACAGTGGTCACACTTGAAACAGTATGCCAATGAGCGCGGCATAGCTATTATTGGAGATATGCCCATGTATGTGGCCCATGATAGTGCCGATGTTTGGTCGTTGTCGCATATCTTTCAGCTTGACGAGGAAACCCTTGAACCCGCTCTTATGGCCGGGGTTCCGCCTGATTACTTCAGTGAGACGGGCCAGCTTTGGGGCAACCCTATTTACAACTGGGAAGAAATGAAGAGTTGGGGGTTTAAGTGGTGGTTAAACCGCTTTTCTTCCATGCTGGACTATGTGGATTGGATTCGGATTGACCATTTTCGAGGTTTTCAAGCCTACTGGGAAGTGCATCAGGGCGAAACAACGGCGATGAATGGAAAGTGGGTTGAAGCTCCTGGTGACGAACTGTTTCAAACTCTAAAGCAAGAGTTAGGAACCTTGCCAATCATTGCGGAAGATTTAGGCGTTATTACTCCTGATGTAGAAGCGCTGCGCGATAAGTTTGGCTTCCCAGGCATGAAAATTCTGCAATTTGCTTTTGGATCTGGGGCTGACAATCCCTATTTGCCATTTAACTACACCCGCAACTGTCTGGTTTACACCGGAACCCATGACAACAATACGACAGTGGGGTGGTTTAACAGTATCCAGCCGTGGGATCGGGATGGGTTGGTCAACTATTTGGGGCATTTTAGCCCTGACGGCATCCATTGGGACTTAATTCGCCTGGCATTGAGTTCGATTGCGGATACGGCCATTTTTCCCCTCCAGGATCTGCTAGGTCTAGGGGAAGAGGCCCGTATGAATACTCCCGGCAAACCAGGCGGCAACTGGGGGTGGCGTTATAAGGAGGACATGCTGACCCATGAACTAAGCGATCGCCTCCGCCATCTGACTATTACCTACGGTCGAGCACGGGAGTAAAAGCCTCAAGCGCTGTGCAACCTGATGAAGGACAAAAACAGCCGTGTGGAGAGTTCTACACCTTACCATCTGTGCTTAACCCCAGCGCACAGCGCCATACATCCAATTTTGTTGGCGCGCGCGGCATCACCATGCTCCCCCAACAAAATTGGGCTCAAGTTATAGCGGTGTGCAATTGGCTCAGCACACCCAAATGTCTTGAGTTACGACTTGGCAAGTTTCACGCAAGAATAAGGGTTTGGCGCGCGCTGCGCGCGCCAAACCCTTATTCTTGTGTTGTGAATTTGAGAACTTTGCCAAGTCGTGTTGAGTGGCGGCGCTCTGCGCCGCCACTCAACACGCTGTACTTAATGCGCTTGCACAGCGCTATATCTAAATTCTCGTTTTTTAATTGGCCGCATCATCAATCGTGTGGGTCACGACGGCAATGTCGTAGTAGAGCTGGCGATCGCCCTCTACACGGGTGGTCACTCCGATTGCCCGGATCGCGTTAATGAAAACAGCCTGCCCCTCTGGAAAGTTGGGCACGGGAAGTTGATCCCGCGCCTGGAGAAATGCTTCCAGGTTAATAAAGAAATAGCCTGTATTAGCGTTGGACTCAGATGGAATGGCTTGCTGGAATAGATCGAAGCGAGCAAGGGCATTCGTGGGTTCGGGAAGCATACTCTTGGTCACGCTGTTGAACCCGAAGAAGGCCACCCCATCCTGAAACCACCCCCGAGTCAGGGTGATGGCGGCAAAGGGGGACTGCCAGTTCACCACTTCCTGGCCACCCAGTTGAGCATCAGTGACGCGAAAGCGATAGCGGTTCTCTACCGTGTCGTCTAATTGAGTCAGGGTTTGTTTTGCCAACGTCGGGTCACTGGCTTCAACCAGGAAAACCAGCCCTGCCGCAGGCAGGGTAGCGGATGTATCGTCTGCGGCGGCAAGCGCCAGGGCAAAGCGACCGTTCATCCATGCCATGACATCTGATTCCAGGTCTAGCCCAAGCACCGTTTGAGTCGCAGCTCGCAGGTTCTTAGGGGCGAGTGGCCCCTCTGCCACTTGTGCTGTGCGCTGACTGTAGCCATCCCATAGGCTCTTGAGGTTGCTGCCAGACACAACGATGAGCGCACTATCAGGCAGGTGGGTTGCCATGGGGCTGCGTCCCCGGTTTTCGAGCTGGATGGGGTCGCTGTCTGGCAAGAGCCAACTGGTGCTCTGGAAACGAACACCGTCGGGATTAACCGTGGCGGTGGCGGCAAAGCCCTGGGTATTTTGTAAGGGAGCTAGATTGCGAGGACGGGCAGCATCCGTGGCATTTGCAGCGGCGATCGCCCGCGCTACCTCTGCATTGACAAAGACCTGAGCGAAGGGCTGAGTCGTGGCCACAGTTTGCACAGCGTCTTCGTATCCCGGTGTGTTAGTAATTGCCGGATCGCCTTTGTAGGTGTCAATGATTGTGTCCAATACATCAGTTTGAGTGGCGATCGCCAATAGCTGACGATCTAGCACAGCGGCTTCATAGGGAGCCTCTTCGTTATCCTCGAAGGTTTGAATCGTCACACCCCGGTACTCCCGTTCGGTGGGAGGTGTACCAGATTCAATAGCATTGGTGAGCCGTTGCTGGGCCTCCAGAGGATTAGCGATGGGCAAGAAAATAACCGCCGCCTGATCCTGGGTGGGATCAATCAGATCAGGATCAAAGTCCAGGGGGGAGTCAGACGGGGAACTGCCTGACTCAGCATCCGGAGGCACACTCTCGGTTCCCGACCCGGCTCCCTCCGCACTCTTATTCGCTGGATTTCCATCCGGCGGCTCCGGGGGCGTCGGCACCGACAACTCCGTTGGCCCCATAATCGCAATAGTGATCTCATCTCCAATCCAGGGCTGGATGTCATCAGCATAGGTTAAACCGTTTGCAGTCAGAAGACGATCGCTCCATGCATTCAAGGCCGCATTAAGTTGAGCCTGGCTTTCATCCGTTCCCAACTGCTGCAGTTGCGACCACTGAGCCTCGTCAGTGGTCAGAGATAGGGTCATCAAAGCATCCTGCGGGACAGCCCGAACGCCGACAGGGAGGGCTCCGCCACCGGGCGATCGGTTGAGGAGCCAGTATGCGGCTATACCGCCTGCTGCCAGGGCAGCAAATGCACTTGCGGCAATGATGGCAAACCGTTTGTTCATGGAACTAGAGGGGGGGATAAAGGCTGATCAGTTTAGGGATTCGCTGGGGGCGTTTTGGGTGTCTTCGGTACTCTCGGAGCCCTGCGATGGCGTGAGCACTATCAGCCGATAGTCACCCTGGCTGTAGCGGTCGAATCCATTTGCTACGACGCGATAAATACCATCCGATGGCAGCACCAGATCCAAAAAGGCGCTGTAGTTGCCAGGGCCGACATCGTCATTTTGGGCCACAATATTGCCGCTGGGGCCAATCACTACAAGATAGGGATCAAATTCAGGACTTTCTAAATGAATATGTATCTGCTGCCCTTGGGAGCCCTCAATGGCATATTCGTCATAGAGGCTGCCGTCCTGATAAGCAATGCGATCGCCCCGCTCCAGGGTTCCATCGGTCTCTAGAAGCGTGAGATAGGAAGCTGAGTTGTCGGCGGCAGCTACACCAGACGAATGAGAGGGCTGCTCATCACGGTCAAAATCAATCCCTGCCTGTAGCTGAGCTGTTGGAACACCCATGACAGAGCGATCGCCCAGCGGAACGATCGGGCAATCCATCACCGGGCTGCCTGTGATTCGGTCAGGCAGCACCCCGGTGCTCCCAAGAACAGGTAGAAGGACAAACATCACCGACGCAGAGGTGACCCGGTGGCCGCTAAATTGCTCTTCCCTCATAGATTGAGCAGTAGATTGAACATCGGTGGGAGAACTAACCATAGACGATGCCCCTGTGAGTTTTTAATAATGCAGGGTTTGAAGCAAGCATTCAATCATCTAAGCGAGGTCTTGCTAGGGTGATGCAGGTCTGTCGCGCCGCCTTGACAAGGCTAAACTTTATTCCGTGCTTGATCCATACTCCCCAAGTGTAACCTTCACACAAAATTTTCCATCCCCCCTTCAAAAATTGAGTTTACGACCTCGGTGGTGTGGCGTGTGTTGCGCACATATCACCGAGACCATTGAGGATATTCGCCGGGTAACTTGCCTGGTGACACGACTTGGCAAAGTTCTCAAATTCACAACGCAAGAATAAGGGTTTGGGGCGCGCGGAGCGCGCGCCCCAAACCCTTATTCTTGCGTGAAACTTGCACAGTCGTAATGAGATATCAGTGCGTTATGAGATATCAATGCGTTATGAGATATCAATGCGTTATGAGATATCAATGCGTTAT
>CAYXJG010000376.1:0-5270 GCA_964465285.1 uncultured bacterium | reverse complement strand
AACCACCCGATATGGCAATGCCTGATCAGTTGCAAGGATAGGTTGCAAGGATAGGCTGTAAGGGTAGGCTGCAAGGATAGGCTGCAAGGATAGGCTATCCCCAGACGTTCTCCTGAGCGGATCGGCCTTAGGGCTGAGCAATCCCTCGCCCTCGTTAGCCATTATCCGATTCTTGAGCCAGTGGCTTGATGCCAGTGGCCTAATGCAGGCAGTTGTTAAATGTCATCAGTAGGCAAGTCCAGTGTTAGAAGCGTATATCTTCGCGACAATCCTCTGCGGTTTTTTCGGCATTATTTTGAAAAAAAATTTGCTGATGAAGATCATTGCCATGGACGTGATGAGCACCGGGGTAATCGCTTATTACGTGCTAGTGGCTTCACGGGATGGGTTTGTAACCCCTATTGTGCTGGATAGCAATTTAACAGAGGGGCTCATCGACGAAACAGGATCGGCTATTTCATTTGCTGATCCAGTGCCCCAGGCGGTGATTCTAACCGCGATCGTCATTGGATTTTCCATCCAGGCACTTATGCTGGTTGGGGTCATGAAGCTGTCGCGAGATCTTCCTACCCTGGAAACCAGCGAAATCGAGCGGAGCCATACCCCATGAGTCTATCTGCAATGACGACAGTAACAATGGCGTGGATCGCATTGCCGTTGTTTGTGGGGTTCAGCATGTATCTGCTGCCCAAGTTCGCCCGTGGGCTAGCCCTGGGCGTGGCGATCGCCTCAATGGGGTATGCCCTGACCCTCTTTTTTATATCATCGCCTGTTACCCTCACCCTGCTGGACTATGGGGGGGTCACACTGATTGCCGATTCGCTCAGTGGCTTCTTTATTCTCACCAATGCGTTAGTCACGGCGGCTGTGGTTGCCTATTGCTGGACAACCAATAAATCGGCGTTTTTCTATACGCAAACTATTCTGCTTCATGGCTGCGTCAATGCGGCGTTTATTTGTGCAGACTTCCTCAGCCTGTATGTCGCGCTGGAGGTGATTGGCATTGCGGCGTTTTTGCTGATTGCCTACCCTCGAAGCAATCGCTCAATTTGGGTAGCCCTGCGCTACCTTTTCGTCAGCAATACGGCCATGCTGTTCTATCTGGTGGGAACTGCACTGGTTTACCAGAACACCAGCTCATTTGCATACACCGGCATTGGTAATGCCCCACCAGAGGCGATCGCCCTGATCTTTCTCGGCCTGTTGACGAAGGGCGGCATCTTTGTGTCAGGGTTATGGCTACCGCTGACTCATTCAGAATCAGAATCCCCCGTATCTGCCATGCTGTCTGGGGTGGTGGTTAAAGCCGGAATTTTTCCGCTCGTCCGGTGTGCTCTGCTGTTAGAAGACATTGACCCCATTGTTCGAATATTTGGGGCTGGGACAGCTTTGCTGGGGGTTGGCTATGCTGTCTTTGAGAAAGATACAAAACGTATGCTGGCGTTTCACACCATTTCTCAGTTGGGCTTTGTGATGGCGGCTCCGGAGGTAGGCGGGTTTTATGCCCTCACCCACGGTCTCGTAAAGGCTGCCCTGTTTTTAATTGCGGGTAACTTACCCAGTCGTAGCTTTGAAGAACTCAGGCATCAGCCCATTCACACGCCTTTGTGGATTGCCCTGGTCATTGCCAGCTTTTCGATTTCTGGGTTTCCATTGCTGTCTGGATTTGGGGCTAAAGTATTGACGATGAAAAATCTTGTGCCCTGGCAGGTTATCGCCATGAATATTGCCGCCCTGGGAACCGCCATTTCGTTTGCAAAATTCATTTTCCTACCCCATGCTCCACAAGCAGATCAGCGGGTATCTCCAGGCTTTTGGGTCGCCATGATTTTGCTATTAGGGGGCTTAGTCGCTGCCAATGGGGTTTACTATGAAGCCTATTCTTTCTCTAATATCATCAAGCCCTTGGCAACCATCGCACTGGGCTGGGTGCTGTATCTGCTCATTTTCCGTCGAACGACCTTAAAATTGCCGCGAATGCTTGAGCAGTTTGACCATCTGATTGGAGTAATGAGTTTAATGGTCATTTTTCTGTTCTGGGTGGTGCTGGCATGATTGGAAGCCTAGATCTAATCCTGCGGTTATCGATTTGGTTTTTGCTCACAGCGGATGTGAGTTTGGCAAACATCGTCATTGGCGTGAGTGTTGCCTTACTTCTGCCCCGCAGTGCCACTCGTCCCAGCGCCATCCGAGATTGGCTGATCACCCTGTGGGAAATTCTTGTGGCTATCCCCCAAGCCTACTGGGAAGCTGTCGAGCTTATCCTACGGCCCCATACCCAGGAAGAAGTAACGATGGAGCGCGTTAGGCCACGGCGGACGCCGGGACTCATTTTTCTCGATATCTTTTTAATTACGTTTACACCGAAAAGTATTGTGTTGAAGTATCACGAGCGAGGCTGGTACGAGGTGCATTGGGTGAGGCGGAAAAGAATGGAGGCAGAAGGCACCAGTCAGCAAGAAGCATCAAGGTCGTAGGTTAATCCAGCAAAAGGTCGCCAGGTATAGGATGCGGCAAGGTTCTGGCGGCAGGTCGATCGTTCAAAGGCCGTCTCGGACAGCAGGAGACGTCACTCTACAAGGGGAGCAAGGAGGGAAGATGAATTGGGTTTTGATTGTTATGCTCGGAGTGCTGTTGATCCCAATGATTGAAGCATGGCAGGACGAAGATATCTGGCAGAAGATGCTGGCGTTCGCCAGCATCGCCACGAAGACATCCATCATGATTCTGGTCGTGTCCGTGTTGCGGGATGACTGGATGATTGGTGTGGTAGGTGTGATTATTCTCAGCGTGGGCAATGCAGCCCTGATGTTGTTGGCTCATATCATTAAGCGTATGAATGAACCGTTCAAAGAACCCTTCCGGGATAGGCTAAGAGATGAAATGTCGATTCGCTCAAATCGTTAAGGAACTGCACGACCCCATAGGCATCGTCTTCTGGGAGATACTCCTCGGAGGGTTTCCGCCGGAAAAATAGGTCTGCAGTTCATTCGGTATGAATACTCTGGTATGAATACTCCGGTATGAATACTCCGGTATGAATATCCCCCCAAAATACCCTGGCACACGACTTGGCAACGTTCTCAAATTCACAACGCAAGAATAAGGGTTTGGCGCGCGCGGAACGCGCCCCAAACCCTTATTCTTGCCTGAAACGTGCCAAGTCGTACTGGCAAACAAAGTCATCTAAGTAAAGTCATCGAATCTCAATGATTGACGCACTGAGTTTTTTCTGTATTAGTATTGGCCTGATTTTCTGGATTTGGGGAACGTGGCCCCTCCTGGGCGATCGCTCTGTCCTCTTCAAAATTCACAGCCTATCGGTTGCCGACACCTTAGGATCAATGGCGATTGTGGTCGGGCTACTGTTGAGAATTCCCGGTGAGTGGCCTCTCCTGGTTCTCGCCATCATTTCTCTAGCCATTTGGAATACGGTGCTGGGGTATGTGTTAGCTTACTGCTCGAGTCCTGGAGAAGAATATGACCGATAGCCCTCTGAGCGACCATTCCCTTGATTTCATCGTAGTGCTGATGCCCCTCTCTGCCCTAATGCTGGTCTGTCAGGCCAATCCTTACAATGCGCTCGTGATCCGAGGCATTTTGGGAGCGGTGGCGGCTTTGGTCTATGCGGCGCTGGGTGCGGCGGATGTAGCGCTCACCGAAGCGCTGGTGGGAACCATGCTGACGATTACTCTCTATGCAGTGGCGGTGCGTTCGTCTCTGGTTATGCGCCTGGGCATTCTTCAGATTGACGCATACGATGGGCAAACCCAAAATACGAGACCTGAGGAGATGAAGCAGGATGCCCAAGCTGGGGACGATCGACCTGAGGCTAGTGAGCAGGGTGGACAGCCTGATGACCCGTCTATCTTGAAGCCACCAACAGCGATGGAACCGCCAACACCAGTGAATTCAACGGCTTTGCAAGAACTCGATAGCGTTCGTGGCCCCAGGAACCCCGAGCATCGGTTTGAAGACTTAATCGATCATTTGCGGGGCGTCCTCAAAACGCGCTATATGCGTCTTGAATGCGTGACCTACCCTGATGAGCAAGCCCTGCAGCAGGCTCTCATCGATAAGGATGTCCACGGTACCTGTGTGCAGCTTGGGCGATCGCCCCTGGGTGCCCCCCACTGTCCCATCTTACCCCACCCCGACACCCTGACGCGAGTGAGCAACACGGACCAACAAGCTGATATTCTTCTCACAGTCAGAATCGATCGTCTGTACAACATTCTTAGTGCTGAATTGCCCCCCTCTGATGCAGTCATCACCTATGCCAAGACCCCCGACACCCCCGCATTGGCTGCAACCGTTTTGAATCCCAAGAGCCGCGAGTTGGCGGAGGAGTAGCTATGATTTGGGTCTACATTGCAGCGGGCATCGCGCTCTACATCAAAATGCTGATGATGCCGAGTGTGGCGGATGAAGTCGTTGATGTTGCCATCGTGGAAGCTGTGGTTCAAGACAGCGGCGTCCCAAATGCTGTATCGGGCATCATTTTCCGCAATCGCCTATACGACACGATCTTTGAAGTGGTGGTGTTTACCCTATCAATCATGGGGTGCCGATTTTTACTCGCAAATGAAGCTCCATCACGTAAAATTCGCCACGTTACGGATCATCCCTCCGTGGTGATGGCGCGATTAGGCGCGATTATTGCGGCGATTGTCAGCATCGAGCTGGCAATTCGGGGACATCTTAGCCCCGGTGGTGGGTTTGCGGCGGGCGTGGCTGGGGGAACGGCCATCGGCCTGGCGGCAATCACGTCCTCTTCAGAGCTGATGGAGTCAATCTACCAGCGCTGGCACGCCGCCACCTGGGAAAAAGTATCCGTGTTGATCTTTATCCTGCTGGCTGCATTAACCCTCATTGGCGTTGAACTGCCCAGTGGCGAGTTGGGGGGGCTAGTCAGTGGGGGCGTCATCCCCCTGCTAAACGTTCTTGTCGCGATTAAGGTCGCCCTTGGGTCATGGGCGGTAATTCTGCTGTTTATCCGGTATCGCGGGTTGCTATGAACCCGTTCAGGCTGAAACTTGGAGATGACAGAGCACTAGCTGACCTAGGATCGGGAGGCAGAAGTCAGAAGGATGAAGGCAAAATGGGGATTCTTTATGTGCCAGGAGTTCTGCCTATAAAAACAGTGGGGCTATTTACGCCATCGAGTGCTAGTTGACTGACAAAACTTTTAGAAAGCTGACTCTGCCGTAAAGTTGGACATAACACCCGACTTGGCAAGTTTCACGCAAGAATAAGGGTTTGGGGCGCGC
>CAYXJG010000375.1:0-5322 GCA_964465285.1 uncultured bacterium | reverse complement strand
CGCTCAGCGCGCCCCAACCCCCTAGTTTTTCGTTGTGAATTTGAGAACTTTGCCAGGTCGTAAGCATCAACACTTTCTGACAAAATTTCCAGACAAATGTAGTGGCATAATAGTTTTGCTAATTCAAAGAGAATGCCAAGCCAGCATGCAGAATGATCAGAATGGAAACGGATTGGTTCGAGTCTCAACAGGGATTGAATCCCTGGATGCCATTGTTTCTGGTGGATTACCCAAAGGCGAAATGTATGTTGTGAACGGAGCGCCTGGAACAGGTAAAACTATCCTGGCACTCCATTTCTTGAAAGCGGGCGTGGATGCTGGCGAACGAGCCCTCTGCATTGCCCTCTCGCAGCGCGTTAAAAGCCTGCATCAAACGGGGGCATCGGTCGGTATTGATACCCGGTGCATTCTATTTCGGGAATTAACCGATAAACAATCCCTTCAGGTTTCATTCGGGCAACAAACAGTCTTTGATACATCTGAAATTGACCTAGAAGACACCATATCCTCGTTTACCCAGGTGATTGAGGAGATTCAGCCCCATCGAATCGTGTTCGATGGGATTTCCTATCTCCGCATGTTGGCCAATAATCCAGTGACATACCGGAGGTATGTGCTGACCTTGCGGGACTATATGGCCCGTCACAACATCACCGTCATGCTCACTGATACCCAAAACCTGGGACCTGGAGATCATGAGCTGGCATCCATCGCTCATGGGGTGCTGGCTTTGTCATCAGCCCCATCAGGATTTGGCCTCGACCATCGTTATTTGCAAGTGATTAAGATTCGGGGTAGCGATTTTAATCGGGGCGTTCACGACATGGAGATTTCTAATCAGGGAATGTGCGTCTATCCCCTGTACCATCAGTTCAATTCCAATCGTCCGCTATCGGAACAATTGATGACCAGCGGCATTTCTGAACTGGATAATCTTTTGGGGGGTGGCCTCGCATCTGGGACATCTTGCCTGGTGATTGGCCCCTCTGGAACGGGTAAAAGTTCTATCGCAACCCTATTTGCAAACCAGTTGATTCAGGAAGGTGGCAAAGTCAGCGTTTTTCTGTTTGACGAGCTTCGCAAAACTTTTCTTCGGCGCTCACAAAGATTTGGCATGATGTTTGACCCTGACACCATGCCCAACCACTTGCGTATCCATGAAATTGGCCTGGCTAGTATCACACCGGGAAATTTTGCTCACCTTGTGCAAAAAGACGTTGACAATTGGGGAGCAGGGATCGTGATCATCGATAGCCTAACGGGTTACACCAACTTGATGTCTGATACGAAACGGCTCATTACTCAAATGCATGAGCTTCTGATTTCCCTCAATCGCCAAAATGTCTTAACTATTTTGGTCGTTGCCCAGCACGGCGTGATTGGAGCCAACATTGGTCAGCACCTCGACATTAGTTACTTATCTGATACGGTTTTACTGTTGCGCCATTTTGAAGCCAAAGGGTTTTTGCATCGGGCCATTAGCGTCTATAAAAAACGATACGGTTCCCATGAAAATAGCATCCGCGAAGTCCAGTTAACATCTGGCAGGATTAAGATTGGGCAAACCCTAGAGCAATTTGTGGGGATTCTTTCGGGGATCCCAAACTATAGTGGTACCATACATCGCGAAGCTTAGAGCCATGACCCATGCTATGCAAGCGTTAACCCTCCCTATCTTGAATCAGCCTATTGTAGTCTCCGCTCGGTTCAGAGAAAACGCGGACGCGATGGAGCAGTTGCTGACCTCTCAGGGAGCATCCTGTACGATCGCCTTAGCGGTGGAGGAGATTATCAATGCCATTCAAGCTGATGCAGCGCTAGTCATCATCACAGAAGAGGCGCTTGCGGCAGCGCCGACCATTGACTGGTTGTCCAATTGCCTTAACCAACAGCCAAAGTGGTCGGACATTCCCGTGATTTTTCTACTGAAAGATTGCCGTCAATTTACAACCTGCCTCCGACTGCTCCGAGAAACCCACTGCCAGCGCAGTATCCTGATGCTGGAAACGCCGCTGAAACATCACGAGTTTCTCTCAGTGATCAAATCCTGTTTGCAAAATCGCCAGCGGCAGTATGCTCTGCGCGACATCCTCCAGGAACTTCATCAGAGTAACCGGACCCTAGAGAGCTTTGGCCATACCGTTGCCCACGAGCTACGCAATCCGCTGGGGGTGATGATGACCAGCCTGGATCTCCTGGCGCGATCGCCCCTGGAAGACAGACAACAGCACCTCGTTGAAATGGGTCTACGCAATTCTAGGCGTATGGATCAAACCATGCGGGCGCTCCTGGAGTTTGGGAAGTTGGGCGATCGCCGCCGCCTTATGTTCGACTCTGTGGACATGACAGACGTTGTCGAGCAGGCGTTGCAGGGACTCCAGGCTTTGATCGATACTCACCAAGTGCATATCGAACGGATGGAGCTTCCGACCGTAACTGGCAATCGAGACCTTCTAGTTCGGTTGATCAGCAATCTGATTAAAAATGCCATTGTTCACAACGACAATGACATGCCGTTCGTTCTTGTTTCGGTCGAGAAACAGGCAAACAGGTATCAATTTCAAATCACCGATAACGGCCCCGGCATTGCTGAAGAACATCAGCACCAAATCTTTAATATGTTTGCCCAGATACAATCAGTACAAAAGCAAGGAAGCGGCATTGGCCTCGCCCTATGTCGGCGCATTGTGCAGCAACATCAGGGTGATCTTAGGGTGCAGTCCGAGGTGGGGCAAGGGAGTACATTTTATTTCGACTTGCCGACGAGCTAACCCAATAAAGTCTGGCGAATGGGGTGCTCTTCGCGCATCCTAATCACCAGGCAACGATTCAAAGGTTGCTTGGCGAACTTTGAACCAAATTTTAGTGGCACGGCAGCGTCCCTACCGCCGAGTTCAGCATGGGCTCAATACATTTTGCAGAGTGATTGGATATATGGAATTCTCCCATCTCCCGCCCACAGCAGAACTTCAAGGCCAGAAGCGGCTGAACCTGTCAGGTGGCTTGACTGAATTTCCCCTCGAACTTCTCGACTTAGCAGATTCACTGGAAATTCTGGACCTATCGGATAATCAACTGACGGCACTCCCCGAGGAAGTTGCTCAGTTGCACAATCTCAAGGTTATATTTCTCAACAATAATGCTTTCGAGGAGTTTCCAAAGATGCTAAAAGCTTGCCCCAAGCTGTCAATGGTCAGCTTCAAGGGCAATCAGCTCAGGACAATTCAGAGCAACAGCTTTCCCCCATCTCTGCGCTGGTTGATTTTGACTGATAACCAGATTGAGTCACTGCCAGCGGATATTGGCCTGTGTACTCGCTTGCAAAAACTCATGCTCGCAGGAAACCAGTTGCAATCGCTCCCCGATGAACTTGCTAACTGCCAAAATCTCGAACTGATTCGCCTCGCGGCTAACCGTCTGCACTCTCTGCCGGATTGGTTGTTCACCCTACCTCGCCTGTCCTGGCTGGCCTTCGCAGGCAATCCCTTCTGCAATGGGGCAGCATCCCTAGCGGAATCAGAAGCGGGGCGATCGCTCCCCCCCATCCATTGGGAAAACCTACAGGTGGGAGAAGTCCTTGGGCAAGGGGCATCGGGCATCATCTACAAGGGAATGTGGTCTACCTCCCCATCATCTTCATCGCCCCGAGCATCACAGAATCCGACTCAAGAGGTTGCCATCAAACTTTTCAAAGGCACCATGACAAGCGACGGCAATCCCCTAGATGAAATGCGCGCTTACATTGCCGCTGGCAGCCATCCCAATTTAGTGAATGTCCTGGGGACGGTGCATAACAATCCTGACGGTAAAGCAGGGCTGGTATTCTCACTCATCCCCTCGGACTACAGCAACCTTGGGAATCCGCCCGATCTGGATACCTGCACCCGAGATACCTTCGAGGCAGATGTATCATTCACGCTGCCCGCAGTCCGGCATATTCTCCAGAGCATTGCCTCCGTCGCGGTTCATCTCCACGAGCGGGGCATCATGCACGGCGATCTCTATGCCCACAACATTCTGGTTAACCAAGCGGGAATGAGTATTTTGGGGGATTTTGGGGCAGCGTCTTTTTATCCTTCAGCCTCTGGATCAAGGCAATATCCTCATGGATACCCGTTGGAATCCCTTGAAGTGCGCGCCTTTGGCTGCCTATTGGACGACCTGCTCAATCGCTGTTACGTCTCTCAAGCGAATGTAAATCAGCACGATACCGACCCAGGTGATGCAGCCATCTTCAACCGCCTCCGGCAACTCCAGCAGGACTGCCTGCATCTCATTCCAGCTAATCGTCCCAGCTTTGATGCAATCTGCCAAACGCTACTCGATGGCTAACAGCGTTTGCTCCAGGCCAGCGGAACTAGCGACGGGCCTTACGTTAGCACCTGCAAAAATCTGAGATGGGGTAATGCCAGGAACTTCGTAAAAAGCAGCATTCCGCTCCTCATCAAATTCGATAGACGAGCCTGAAGCGGTCACGCTGCCAAACAGGCCCGTACTGCGTGAATAGATGAGAATGTCGCCATTTGCTTCTGCTGGATCCGTCACTGATGCGCCCACGGGGCCAGCCGTTCCGGTGACATCAGCCCCCAGTTCCACATTCCCGTCCAGGATGTCGTCTATGGCATCTTCCGTCATGACTAACAGGACGAGATCGCTGCTGCGCCCTCCAAATTGAAGGCCGAAGCTGCCACCGCCGAGGGTCATAAATGCTGGATTGCTCCATGTGCCGTCGGCCTGACGAAGCACCATGAGTCCGTCTCCTCGACGACCACCAACGATGAAGCCCCCCTGCCCAACGTTGGTGACAATGATGACGGCTTTGCTTTGCTGCATAATCGAGGGTGGAATTTGGCTGTCAGGGTCCGTCGCTACTTCCTGAAATACTGTGCGCGATCGCTCCAACTCTTCGATGGCCTCTTCCTGCTCTTCCGCAACATCTTTCGCGACGTTGCCTACTGCATCCTCCGTCATCTCTGCCCGTGCCGCTGGGGCAGCCCCTAACATAACGACCAGTGCAGCGGCTGAGGCGATCGCCCGTTTGGATATTTTAATTTCGTGTGTCATACCATTGATCTCCTGCATTGTGAGTCTGCGCAGTCCTTATCGTTCGGAGAAAATGCAGGTTTCACTCAAAAAGCAGAATTTGTCGCTAAGAAAAGAGTCCGATCTGCATTTCTCTCCACGATGCTATGGTAGAGCCAGCTTTCTACCCAGCGCTTACCTCATGGGGCAGAATTTACCAGGTGAATCAATCACCTTAGGGGAGGACTGATTAGGGCTTGCGTGGCCTGCCCCTCTTCAAAATTATGCCCTACACGACTT
>CAYXJG010000374.1:0-5333 GCA_964465285.1 uncultured bacterium | reverse complement strand
GGGGATCTCGCAGAGTTTTGGATCCGAGCCGAGATGTGTGTACACAGTAGCCCAAGCTGGGAGAGGGACTTTGAATGGGTTCGGTTCCCCTTCTCCCAGTTTGGGAGTAGACCGGAGGGTGTGCGAAACAGGGGCTAGGGGATGTAGAGCTTTGCTCTTCCCGCAGGGTGGGCTATTCATAGCCTGAGTAGTCACCCCTTCGCAAGCATTCTTTAGATATGCAAGACTTGCATAAGTCCTAGCTAGTGCGCTGAAGTCGGACTAGAGAGGATCGAAATATTGCCGAGTCGCAGATAGACGAACAGGCTACATACTTAACACTCACCTCTTAACCCTGATCTAATAACCCTGATCTAACCCTTCAACTCCCATGAGCGTATCTGACCCCTCTCTGCCAATCCGAGTTTTTATTGTCGAAGATGACCCCATGATGCAGCTCGGGCTGGAGCAGTCCCTCTCAAACTACGACACCCTGGAAGTCATTGGTCAAGCTGATGATGGCTACTTGGCAGTCGAGGCAGCCCTGACGCAAAAACCAGATGTGATCGTCATGGACATCGGCCTTCCCCGCCAGGATGGCATTGCCGCGACTCAGAAAATCAAACAAGCTCAGCCTGATATTCATATCGTAATGCTGACCTCCCACACGACGGAAAATGAGATTATCGGCGCATTGTCAAGTGGTGCAGATGCCTATTGCGTGAAGGGTACCAGCGTAGAGAATCTAGTCACTGCTATTACGGCAGCACGAGAGGGCGCTAGCTATCTCGATCCCCAGATTGCCCGTCGCGTTATGGATCACCTGAAAACTCCCCTTGCGACTGAGGACAATCCTGCGATTGGGCAGCTCTCGCAGCGAGAAATGGATGTGTTAAAGCTGATGGTCGAAGGCCGCAGCAACCCTGAAATAGCTACAGAACTCTATCTCAGTCCTAATACAGTCAAGACTCATGTGCGGGGGATCATGAATAAGCTTGCCGTTGATGACCGGGTTCAAGCAGCAGTTGTCGCTCTACGGGCTGGAATTGTTTAACCAACTGGCGGCCACCAATCACCTTAGTGACGGCAACACACCTTAAATAGAAGCACTGAAGCTGCTTGTTATTGGGGTACTGTAAGCTGTACGTATTCGGCTTATGACCCAAGTGATGTAGAAGCTCATGAACATTTAGGACATATCTTGGGTCATGTTTTGCGCCACCGACGATAATAAGAGTGATTTAGGTGCTGACTCAATCGGAACATCTTTATAAATGTACGAGTCGTTTATATACGGATCTACTATGTATGAATCTATATATGGATCTACAAAAGGTGAAGCAGCATCTATAGAGCAGCATCTATAGAGCAGCATCTATTTTTCTCTAGATAAGGCGTAAGCGTTTATCCCGCACTTTTTGCGGATGAGATATCAAAATTTTGGGACGACATAGCAATAAAAAAATAATTTTGCTTGATAGCCTTAAAATCATTCGATTGCAGGATACATGTTTTGCCAAAAATCATTTAGAACTTATATACCGTGTCTGTGTACTGTACGGGTTCTGACCTACTATCAAAATAGCTTTCACCAGGGTCACGCTCGTTCCCCTACTTGACTTTGTAAGTTGCTGGTTAACGATTGGAATAATTACCATGACCTCATTTGACGATATTTATCAGTTTTTCCAAAATCCTCCTCCGTTTTATCTAAATAAAGAGTTGGCTGTCTGCTACGTTTTAGACGTCCTGCTTCGCAAGGATTCCTATGGCACCGAACTCATTCAGCTTTTGGAAGAAGAGCACCCTGCCTATCGGTTGTCTGACACCGTCCTTTACAGTGCCCTGAAGTTTCTAGAGGATGAATCCGCGATTACCGGATATTGGAAAAAGGTAGAGGGTCGGGGTCGGCCTCGGCGGATGTACCAGATTCGCGAAAACTGGATGGATAAAGCCAAAGAACTTTCAACTCTCTGGACTAAGTATACTGAGCAAAACAGTGGACGAATTCCAGTGGGCGTAGGCGATGAAGGCAGCTAGACAAGCTGGAAGTTAGCCAGCACAATTCTCTACATTTTCTCCATTCAGACTGACCTAGGAGCAAGGACTGAGTAATTTGAACTGGATACCAGTAGAGCGGCGCGGCAATACTGCGCCGTTCTATCTGGCCCCATCCTCAGAGGGACATTACCCAAACCCCTATCTTTGCGTTGTGAATTTGAGAACTTTGCCAAGTCGTAACCCAGGCAGGCTAATTTCAGAACAAAGAATTCCAATCGAGTGAACTAATCCGTCATTGACCCATGTCAATCATTGGAGTCTGGGCGGGGATTGCGAATTTGCTCTGCTTCAGGGCAGTCGTCAGCAATCAGTGGCTCCACGTCGCCTTTGGGAACCGTTGCGAGCCGCTGCATAACCGAGCCAATGCTGTCCAGGCGAATCATTTCTTCCCAGGAACAAATTTCATCCTCTTCATCAGACTCGTAGCGAACGGTCACCAAGTCGCCCTCAATGTCAAGAATCCGAGCGCGCTCAATCCACCGCTGCTGATCTCTCAGGAAGATCCAGACTTCACGACCGTCACAGCAGAGTTGATAAATTTTTCGGTGTAGCATGGACTGTCTCCTACGAAGGTGCCCTACATCGTCTATGGAACAAAGCCTACGGAATCAAGCTGTCAAGCTATTGGCGATCGCAACTATGCGCTGTCACAAACAAATTCGTCATCTCAAATGCGCTATCTTAAATGCGCCATCTTAAAATTAACGCCCTGGATACAAAGCGCTACTTCCACCAAAACTCAAATTAATTGAACAGCAACCATCCTCTTTCCCATGCAGCGACGTGATCTGGCCCATTGTAGAGACGGAAGAACTCGAACATCTGCAGGATGAACCATGGAAATCCAATTGACGCAACAAAACCTTTAGGAACAAGGATGAAAAGAATCAAATTTCGCTGGGGCAGTGCGGCATCGCCGTACCGCTTCAACAAAATTTGGCCTAAGTTGTTCAATTCTCATTCCTTGGCTTTTTATTCTAAAGTGTTATGACGAACAAATCCACCAATCAGCGGATGACTTTAATGAAATGCCCTCGGTAAGGCTTAAAAAAGCATGATTCTCTAAAAGCTCAGTATTACCATTGCAACATGCTGTTCTTCATGTTGGGTTTCTTTCTGTTGATCTTCTTTCTGTTGTTACGACTTGGCAAGTTTCATGCAGGAATAAGGGTTTGGGGCGCGCTCCGCGCGCCCCAAACCCTTATTCCTGCGTTGTGAATTTGAGAACTTTGCCAAGTCGTGTGTTGTAGCGATCGCAATCACCCATAACCTATGCTGCTCCATCTATCAACCTGGCCGGAAGTCGAGGCGTATCTAGAGCGATCGCCCGGTCTCATCCTCCCTATCGGCTCCACCGAACAACATGGCCCCACAGGACTTATCGGCACGGACGCCATTTGCGCAGAGGCGATCGCCCGTGGCGTTGGCGATGACAGCCACGCCCTAGTCGCGCCAACCATCAACGTCGGCATGGCGCTTCACCACACCTCCTTCCCCGGCACCATCAGCCTGCGCCCCAGCACCCTGATTCTGGTGATCCGCGATTACCTCGTTAGCCTTGCTAAAGCAGGATTTCGCAGATTTTTCTTCATCAACGGTCATGGGGGCAATGTGGCTACCCTCAAAGCCGCCTTTGCAGAAACCTATACCGTCCTGGCAGAAATGGCGATCCCCGAAGCCAACTGGGTGCAATGTCAGGTGTCGAACTGGTACATGTGTCCGTCAGTGTATGCCAAAGCCAAAGAACTGTACGGCAAAGAAGAAGGCTCCCATGCCACCCCCAGTGAAATAGCGGTGACCCAGTTTGTCTACCCTGACGCTATCAAGCAGGCTCCCTTGATGACTCCTGTGCCATCGGGCTATCCCATCTACAGCCCTGCCGATTTTCGGCGGCGCTATCCAGACGGACGCATGGGGTCGAATCCTGCCCTAGCAACCCCAGAGCACGGCAAGGTCTTGTATGAATTAGCCGTCCAAGCATTAAGCAAACGCTACGTAGATTTCATGAACGCGGAGTGAGGTTATTCCATGAAAATTGAAGAAGAGTGTCAAGATGCTCTCCAAAATCTCGAATTCGTTATCGTATCGGTTTCAAACGCCGTGATGATTTAGTTAATGCTGAAGGTTTGAATGCTATTCAGGCTCCCATCCGCTGGGAATCTTTCTTGCCACACATCTCTAGCGCATTTTTGGGGTGGTGAAAGGGCTGCGCCTACTCTTACCGAGCAATTGATGGCAGTTCCATCAATTCTCCTTACAGAATGTGTCCAGTTTTTAAGGGGATCATAAGGAGAATATAAAGAGAATATAAAGTTAAGATTTTATTTGGGATCGCTGAAAGGTGCTTTACATAATGCTCCCTGGGTTTTTTCTGAAGAGAAAAACCTCTATTTTAGATCAGCACAATAATGGTAAGTAGCTTGGCACAATTGAAAGCCAGATGCACAGCCCTGCGTCGCCTGCGCAGTGGTCAGCGCAGGGTTTACGGGTTTTACATTTAATGGTGCTTATTAATGGTGCTCACCTACTTATTGCTGAGTTCAATCCACTCGTCGCATGACAACTCTTAATCCACCTGTCTCCGTCTGTCGCCATTGCCAGCACTATCTTGTTGAGGGGCGTCGGGGGGGGCAATGCCAACAGCTTGGGGCACCTGTTCTTGGTCGCTGGAAGGCTTGCCAGTTAGCGATCCCACCCTTTGCTCCATCGTGGGAAGATGCTTCAGGATCACCACTTTCTAGAGCATCTTTGTGGAGAGAGCAGGCGACCCATGTCGAACCGGGTGTGATTCACAGCTATACTCTGGAGACGTTAGAAGCCTGTGTGCAATCTGATGAGGGCGTTGAGCTTGAGGCAATTCCCCCTTCAGACGCTACGAAGGCGCTTTCATCAGTGGTCATGCCGTCTGCTCGTTAGTCTCCCTGCTCTTCCAATTGAAGTCCAATTGAAGTCGTTACACGACTTGGCAAAGTTCACGAAGGAATAAGGGACTTGCAAGAAAATAAAGTACCCGGAAAAGAGCAGCGGGCGCAGCCCCTCTCTCGGTACTTTAACTTTTTGCAAGCAATTTTTTGCAAGTCCCTAAGTAGCGTTTGAATAGGGGGAATCCTGCGCGCCGTTAAGGATTCCCCCTATTCAAACGTTACAATCGTAGGGCGCACCCCACTTTTGTCGGGTGGGCAGGCGCAGCCCGCCCACCCAACAAAACAAAATTAATCAATTTGCAAAAGTGGGATGCGGCGTATTCCTCAAGGCGGGAAGTTTTCCCAAGGATAGAATCCAGGAGACAGGAG
>CAYXJG010000373.1:0-5337 GCA_964465285.1 uncultured bacterium | reverse complement strand
CTGTAGAGATCTACCTGTAGAGATCTACCTGTGGAGATCTACAGCTAAACGAAGATCCCTAGGGAGATGTCACAAGTAACAATGTTGCCACCAGCAGAGCAGCGGCAGTCGTTGGCACCAAAACCAGTACTTTCCGATAAACAGCGGCACTCCGATCGATAACGCCATTATCTAACTTGCGCAGTTGGCCCGAATGATAGAGCTGATCCAGGTGGTGCTGGTCATAGCGAGCCATGCGGGCAAAGGGCAACTCACCCATCGCCTGCTGCGGTAAGACGCGGCGACGTTGATAGGGGACTGCAGCATCGCCAAATGCCTCTAAATATTCATCGGTCGCCAGTAGCTCACTGACAAATCCCTGGAGTCCTTTCGTTGCAAGAACAATTGACCAAGCTAGCTTTTCCCGCTCGTTATAGACCGCCCGCCCCAAAACCCGCTGAATGCAAAGCTCGACAAATCGATAGTTACTATTTGTCTCATAATTCAGTCGTCGAAAGGAATCAGATAAGAGAAGTTGGCGAATAAAATCTCTCACCGTAATCTGCCTCGTCCGAAGCAGTGATTCGAGTACAATTTGTCGGTGGGCTGCGAGAATCTGCTGTTCGTTAAAAATTTGGCGATAGGCAGCCCAAATCACATCATCCATTTCGGAATCAGATGGGAAATCATCGAGGGTGTATTGTCTGGGGTGCTCATCCCCAGGAACCTCAAACCCTTCAACCCGCTGATTTTGGCTGGATAGGGGATAATTCAGTAAAGGAATGCTCATGGGTTGCTCTCTATTATTTTTCTCTTATGTACTGCTGATGTATGTACTGCCGATGGCAGGCATCGCCCACCATCAGCCATTTCGGGTCAATTACACAATGCCTGCCCGGCTAATTTCTAACAAAATGAAGCCAGCAAAGATGGCACCGCCAATGCCACCAACTAGAAAGCCAGAAGTAAAGAGGCTCCAATCTTTGTACGTTTGGAGATTGTCAGGTAAGCTACCCTTTGGCTTAGTGCGGCCCTGAAAAACCGCAGCGCCATACAGAAACAGACCAATACTGAGAATGACAACCAGCCCAGAAGCACCGCCCAATCCAGCGAGCAGGGCTTGGTCGGTGTTCCTCAAGGGGCCAAGCTTGAGGAATGGGCCTAGCAGGAAGTATCCGTGAGCCATGCCAATCTCCAACCCTCGGGCAATGGGTGCCAGCCCAGCCCGATAGATGGGCAGATTCTTCAGCCAGGTGCGGGTGAGTGGACTGGCACTGATGGGTGTATCCAGCATCCCGATCTGTGGATTGCCCTGGGGTGGGAGGATGATGCCCGTCACTAGAGGCTGACTGCTGAATTGGCGATCGCCATATAACGCGCCTGGATTAAACCTCACGTGACTGAATCGGTAGCCTGCGGCGATCGCCCGCGCCCGGAGTCCGTGCCAGACGTGACCCGCCAGCAGCAAACTGGCGAAAACCACCTGAAATAACATTAGCCAGGTACGGGGCGTAATCACACCATCCACGGTGGTGGTGGCCACAGGGCCATAGAACACCTCGGGGTAAACCGTGCCGTTGACCCAGACAAAGTAAGCCGCAAAGAAGCCCATGTAGGCGAGAGCCGCCTGACTGTAAGCCAGATACGCCTCCCCAGACCAGACAAATAAGCCTTTCGCCCACTGAGTTGGTGCAGTGCGGATATGCCAGATGCCGCCCAGGATGCAGAGAGCGCCAATCCAGATATGACCACCCACCACATCTTCCAGGTTATTGACCGCAGCCATCCCTTGCATTGTCCAGCCCTGGGGCGTAATGCCAGCCAGATACCCGAAAATCCGCAGGGGATTGAACGTGGGCTGCGTTACCAAGCGCACATTGGCGATCGCCGGGTCAAATAAGCCCCCGACAAATACCGCTTTAATCACTAGCAGCAAGGCTCCCACCCCCAGCAGCACCAAATGGATGCCGAGAATGCTCGTCATCTTGCGGCTATCAGCCCAGTCATAGCCGAAGCCGTTCTTATCGAGCCTATCAGGGCCTAGCACTGCATGGTAAATGCCGCCCGCCCCCAAAATAGCAGAACTAATTAGATGGACAACGCCAATGGCGAAGTAAGGATAGGTATCGGTAACAATGCCATCTGCACCCACGCCAATGCCCAGACTCGCCAGGTGGGGCAGGAGAATCAACCCCTGGTCATACATCGGCAGATTGGGGTTGAAACGAGACAGCTCAAATAGCGTCATCGCTCCCGCCCAGAGCACAATCAGCCCCGAATGGGCCACATGGGCACCGAGTAACTTGCCTGACAAATCGGCAAAGCGAAAGTTCCCAGCCCACCATGAATAGGGATTCAGTGAATCCGCAACATACGTCGTTTGTGCCGCTTTATCGTCCGTAAAGCCAAGCGGCTTGAGAAAGTTTGGTTGAGTGGTCGTCACAGATCACTGACCTCCCCACGCATCGACTTCACCAAGCGACCTTCTGTAAAGCTGTAACCTGCTGCCCGCAGAGCGTGGAAGATATGCCCCTGGAGGAAGAAGAAACCCAGCCAAAAATGGGCATTCGCTAACCATACTCGGTTTGTGGTTATGCCATCAGGACTTACAAATACTGGAAAGCGGTCAAAGGCGAGGCCAAGGGTGGGGCCAAAAAACTCCGTGGGAAACACCAGCGAGTTCACCGAAACAAATAAGGTGGCTACAAATGCCATCAGGCTCACGGCTCCAATACTGTAAGACAGATAGGCTTCCCCTGACCAGACAAAAAGATTTTTCGTCCAGGGCAGTGGCTTTGTGGCAATGTGCCAGATGCCGCCAAAAATCAGGATGACTCCAACCCAAATATGACCACCCACAACTGTTTCCAGGTTATCTACTCCAGCTATCCAGAAGCGCCCTTCGGTGCCAAACAGATAGCCAAAGACGGTGAGTGGACTGAGTGTGGGATTCACAATCATCCGCACATTTTGGATGACTGGGTCATAGAGTCCCCCAAAGTACATGGCCTTTGCCACCAGCAAGAAAGCTCCGACCCCCAACAAGGTCAGGTGAATGCCCAAAATATCGGTCATCTTGTTGGTGTCATCCCAGCGATACCCAAAGAAGGAAAACTTATTCTCTAGCTTTTCAGGCCCCAATAAGGCATGGAATAGACCCCCGGCTCCCAAAAAGGCAGAGCTAATCAAATGAAGTGCGCCAATAAGAAAGTAAGGATATGTATCGACAACGGCCCCGCCTTCACCCACACCAATGCCCAAGCGAGCCAGATTGGGCAACAGGATTAGCCCTTGCTCATACATGGGCAGAGAGGGATTAAGCCGATTCAATTCAAACAACGTGATGGCACCTGCCCAGAGTACGATTAGGCCGGCATGGGCCACATGGGCACCCAAGAGGCGACCCGACAGATTAACCAGACGAGCATTCCCTGCTCGCCAGGGGATTTGAGTATCGATAGATTCCGTGGCGATCGCCATGGCAATATCCTCCCTTTTACAAATGTTGAAACCTATCCCAAACCTCCGCTAGGAGGTTTGGGTTCTAAAAATTCACCGAAGTTTTTGGATAGGAATTAAGTCATTAACTGACAGACTGTTCCATTAAACGGGGCCTGCGATTGGCCAGCACATCAAAAAATGTGCCCCGAGAATTACCCAGGGAAACACTGAGGGAGCGGTATGCATGCCAGAGATGCCCGAGCAGCGCCAGAAAGCCCAGCGCTGCATGAACACTGGCTAAAGCTGCTCGAATGGACTCTTGAGTGCCGCCGATAGGACCGTAGAAAACGGGTGGATAGGCAACCTCATTCACCGATACGAACACAGCGACACTGAAGCCTGCGATCGCCAACGCGCCCAAACTATAGGACAGGTAAGCCTCGCCAGACCACACCAATCGCTCTTTCGCCCAGGCAAAGGGCTTAGTGGCAATGTGAAACAGGCCACCCCCTAAACAAAGCAGCCCCACCCAAACATGGCCCCCGATCACATCTTCTAAGTTATCTACACTGGCCATGCCCATGATTGTCCAGCCGTGGGGGCTGATGCCGAACAAATAGCCAAAGATGCGACCGGGGTCGAGGTTCGGCTGCACGAGGCGTACCTGATCTGCCAGGGGGTCATAGATGCCGCCGAACCGGGTTGCTTTGAGCACCAGCAAAAACGCACCCGCACCCAGCAGCAGCAAATGAATGCCAAGGATGGTGGTCATCTTACCCCCATCCTGCCAGTCATAGCCAAAGCTGTTTTCATCCAGCTTTTCTGGCCCCAGCACGGCATGATAAAGACCACCCGCCCCCAAGACGGCAGAGCTAATTAGATGCACCATGGCGATCGCGTAGTAAGGATAGGTATCCACCACAGCGCCCCCAGCACTAACCCCAATACCAAGGGTCGCCAGGTGGGGAAGCAAAATTAGATTTTGCTCATGCATCGGTAAACTGGGATCGAACCGCGACAGCTCAAACAGCGTCATGGCCCCAGCCCACAGCACAATCAACCCTGCATGGGCAACGTGTGCTCCGAGTAAACGCCCGGAGAGATCCTTGAAGCGGATATTTCCCGCTAGCAAGGGAGCGCCTACATCGGCAGTGGCATTAAACGACCAACCCAGCGATCGCAACAGCGGAGTCCAAAAGAGTCCATTCGTCATACCAACTCCTTTCAGTCAGGCAATACATCAGTTAGGCTGTAAACATTACAAACAACTTATCTAAAACCCAAGACTGGGTTCTGCAGGTAAAGCACCCCAGGGAAGCAGTTATTGACTTGCATTCTCATTTATATGATTTCAACACAGATCAGAATATTTCTCAATAGCCTAGTTGTTAACTTATATAAAGCATCCGAGCAAGCGATGGATGCTTCCATGCCATGCTCTGCAAAAACATAGAACAGCAAAATAATTAGGATCCGTGATAAAGGTATGGATTTATGCTTCCACAAGCTGCAACTATAATTTTTGAATTGGGGAAATCCTGGGCTGTATGAAGGATTTCCCCAATTCAAAGGCTAAGTTTACGACCTGGCAAGGTCTATCTGATTACGATTTGGCAAAGTTCTCAAATTCACAACACAAAGATAGGGGTCTGGCGCGCGCGGAGCGCGCGCCAGACCCCTATCTTTGTGTGAAACTTGCCAAGTCGTGGGATTAAAGCGTATTGGGAAGCGTTTATTTAGATGCCATTAAATCTCAATAGAGTTCTGACTAATGAGATACAATCCTAATTGATACATTGGTCTAATTGATACATTGGCCTAATTGATAGGCGTATTCCTCAAGGTGGGAAGTTTTCCCAAGGATAGAGTTCAGGAGACAGGAGGCAGGAGACAGGAGACAGGAGCCAGAAGCCACCT
>CAYXJG010000372.1:0-5363 GCA_964465285.1 uncultured bacterium | reverse complement strand
AAAGTTCTCAAATTCACAACGCAAAAATAAGGGTTTGGGGCGCGCCCCAAACCCTTATTTTTGCGTGAAACTTGCTAAGTCGTGATGTGCAGCACGTGCTTGGGCTCAAGTATGCCCAATACTCCACTTCAGCCCCTGAAGTAGGTCAATGATCGAGTGATGGCAAGATCCTTGGTACAACCGCAGTTGAAAGCTAGGAGCTTATCTGCAGCAGCTTCAGTAACTGGTCAGTGTTAAAGTACTGCGCCATCATGTCACGGATGCATTCCACCTTAATGGGCTCTTGGAGACGAACTTGCCCGAATGCATTGTCAATAATTTCAACGGTAGTCAGAGTATCTAAATCAACGGAAAGAATTGGGATTTCTAGATCTTCTGCTCGGTGGCAGACGGCGTCAGTAGGGGGAAGGTGCCCTGTCAGAATCAGGCAGTGGGTCGAGGTTTCGAGAGCCGCTAGCTGCAGGTCAGTGCGATCGCCCCCCGTGACCACTGCCATGTTCCGGGCTTTCCGAAAATACTTCAGTGCCGAGTTGACGTTCATTGCCCCAATCTTCAAACTCTCTACCATGAGGTCGAGGCGGTCAGGACAGCACAGCACCTCCCCATTCAGCTGTTTGACCAGTTCATGGACGCTAACGCTGCGCAAGACTTCGCTTTGGGGAAGGATGCCAAAGATGTGAATGCCCTTGCTTTCCAAAAACGAAACCATCGAATGGCGGACGTGCTCTAGGGCTTCTTCTGGAACGTCGTTAATCATAACGCCCAGGAGGCGATCGCCCAGAATTTCTTTCGCTTGTAATAGAGAATCAACAATCAGAGACGAGTGGTAGCGGCTCACAAGAATGACCGAGGCGTCTAAGATGTCAGCGGATTCAGGTAATGACAGGCCAAACAGCTTTCCTTCGCAGAGATTGCCTGGGCCTTCCAGCAAGGAGATATCTCCCCGCTGAGCCTCTAAATAGCGTCTGAGCAGGCTAGGGTAGTCGGTGTCGTCACCCCCTGCAATACGCTTGGCGATGGCTGCATCGTGTAGATTCAACAGTGGCATGTATAAGTTTTCTTTGGGCAGCTTCAGTGTCTCAGCAATAAACTGAACATCTTCATCGAGGCTGTTAGCATGATGGTCAGCGAGGTAGCTTCCCAGTATCTTTCCGTAACCAATATTGAGGCCCTGGTCTTGAAGCTGAAAGGCCAAGCCTAAAACTGCTGCCGATTTGCCGCTGTATGCTTCGGTTGAGCCAACGATTAAAAATTTTCCAGACTTTGACACGCCTTACTCCTCGACCACTCGTGAAGGTATTCCAAGTTACTTCGTCACCATTGTAAAGGGATATGTCAAGAACCACCTTGATTCCCGATAGCATTTGTTCAAAATGCTCGTATATTCTCCGCAGGGCAGGAGAGCGGTGATGAAAAATCGCAAATTATTGCCCATAGATTCTCAGATCAACCATTGCACAACTTGGAGACGCGCCACAGAAGAAAGTCCCCCAAGAAGGGTCGCGGTCACCGTCTGCCACCGCCTACAAAAATCTGTATGTTCCGCATTCAAGTCAAACATTAGTAAAGTATTGGACAATAAGTATTGCAGTGCTGCACATTTAATCGCTTAGACATATTTCCCATGGTTCGATTGATACTGATTACGCTAACCAGTTTGATAGTAGGCACTTTCTTTGCTCCGTCTGTGGCCCACGCCCAATTCGTCGTGCCTTCTGCCCAGTTCTATGCAACTGAGGCGATCGCCCCTGCATCAAGTAGTCACACCCATTCAATTCCCGTTGCCCAATTTGCCCTAAAGAGTCCTATGTTTTCATTTTCTGGAACCCGTCCCTCAAATTTAGGTGTTACTGACGGAAAGTTAGCCGATTGCCCTGGTACTCCCAACTGCGTCAGCAGTCAGGCACTGGAATCGGATAGCGAACATTTCATACCGCCCCTGCCTTATAGCAAGTCTCCATCTGAGGCAATGAGCGCTCTGAAATCAGTCATCAACAGCATGGAGCGAACTGAAATTGTTACTGAGAGTGACCAATATCTCTATGCTGAATTCACTAGCGCCCTGATGGGGTTTGTGGATGATGTTGAATTTTATCTAGATGAAGAAGCGGGCGTCGTCCATGTTCGTTCAGCATCACGACTAGGCCAGTCTGATTTAGGTGTCAACCGTAAGCGAGTTGAAGAAATCCGGACAAAACTGGTCAATATGATTTAGGACTGCGATGCTGCCCGCGTTTGTCCCCAGACTTACGGCTTGCCCAGCGAACTCGCCCTAATTAGCGTAGGGGATTTCGCCGCCTACGCTAATTAGACAGCTAAGGGGAAGTGCCGAACCCTCTCACCGTCCCTTGAGAGCAGGCTCCTTGAGTCAGTCCGCTTCGCTTGCAGGTATGCCCATGTCATCTGTCATTCTTGAAATTCTGATCATTTTGGCATTGGTCATCACCAATGGAGTTTTTGCGATGGCAGAAATCTCCATTATCTCGGTGCGAAAGACGCGGCTCCAGGAGCTGTCAAATGAAGGTAATGATAAGGCTCGGATAGCTCTAGAGTTGTCTAACTCACCGAATCGGTTTCTCGCAACCGTTCAGGTGGGAATTACGCTAATCGGTATTCTAGCAGGGGCATTTGGGGGGGCGACCCTTTCAGAGTCCCTTGCTGAATATATCGCTCTAATTCCTGGACTGGCAGCATCCAGCAGGGCGATCGCCCTGGGCCTTGTCGTTGTTTCCATCACCTACCTGTCGCTGATCATGGGGGAACTGGTGCCCAAACGGTTAGGGCTGAACAACCCCGAAAAGATTTCAGTGGCGATCGCCAAACCAATGCAGTTCCTCTCTGCGGTAGCCTCGCCCATTGTTCACCTCCTCAGCACCTCTACTGAGACCATTTTGCGGCTACTAGGGGTAGAGCAGGCAACCTCTGAACCGCTGGTGACTGAGGAAGAGATCAAAGTGCTGGTGCGCCAGGGGGCCGAAGCTGGCACGTTTGAGGTGGCAGAACAAGACATGGTTGAACGGGTATTTCGTCTGGGCGATCAGATTGCAGGAGGATTAATGACCCCCCGGTTGGACATTGTGTGGCTCAACCTGAGCGATTCCACCGAGGTGAACCGAAAAAAGATGATCAACAGCCACCACACCCGCTTTCCTGTTTGCCACGATAGTTTAGACAATGTATTGGGGGTACTGAACGCCACCGACGTGCTAACCCAATCCTTGCAGAATGAGCCGCTGGATTTCACAAGACTGCTCAAGCAACCTCTATTTGTTCCTGCCAGTACCCGCGCCCTCAAGGTACTGGAGTTATTCAAACAGTCGAGCACGCATATCGCCTTTGTGGTGGATGAATACGGTGTTATTCAGGGATTGGTGACGCTGAATGACGTAATGGAAGTCATCATCGGCGATGTCCCCTTTGCCGATCAGCCCCTTGAGAAGCCTGCTATTCAGCGAGAGGATGGGTCATGGCTTGTGGATGGCATGGTGCCGATTGAAAAGTTTAAAGAAATTTTCAACATTAATTACATGCCCGGTGAAGAACAGGGCAATTACCAAACTCTAGGGGGATTTGTCATTACTCACTTAGGACGCATCCCTGCGTCAGCCGACCATTTTGAGTGGCACAGCCTACGGTTTGAGGTTATGGACATGGACGGCAACCGGGTAGACAAAGTTCTCATCATGCCCAGCCGTCGGCACACTACCACGTTTTGATGCAGGGGCGTTGTTGGGTTGGAGAACGGATCGAGCACCCGAACCTCAAGGAGCAACCCCGTGAAGCACCGCCACACAAAAATCTTAGACCAATTCTTAAAGGTACACGACTTGGCAAAGTTCTCAAATTCACAACACAAAGATAGGAGTTTGGCGCGCGCGGAGCGCGCGTCAAACTCCTATCCTTGCGTGAAACTTGCCAAGTCGTGTTCGCCACACGACTTGGCAAAGTTCTCAAATTCACAACGCAAGAATAAGGGTTGGGGGGCGCGCGGAGCGCGCCCCCCAACCCTTATTCTTGCGTGAAACTTGCCAAGTCGTAAAGAGAGGGGCAGCAACAGCCACCTCCCTCTTTAGCATTTGGAAACGACAGATTTGTTTGTTGTTGGACGCTGATGTAGAGAATGCTTCACGAGTAAGAAGAGGAAGGGCCTGGCCTTACAAGCCCCCAAGAAGGCCAGGCAACTGCCTGTAAGGACGCGTTCTTAGCAAGAGAGTTTGGCGAAAATTGCCCCCAAATCGCGACTCTCTCGAATGCGTTCTTCAGAAGTTATTACAATTCTCATCTGCCACAAGGCGCTAAGACGTCGCTAAGACTACCTAACTTTCATATCTTTAATGACTTGTCCTTAGTGCCTAGCGTCCGTAAATACACTTTAGGTGCCTATCCGAAGACTCTGTTAAGAGTTCTTGGTTCAAAACACGACGTGGCAAGTTTCAGGAAAAAATAGGGGTTTGGAGCGCGCGGAGCGCGCCCCAAACCCCTATTTTTTCGTTGTAAATTTGAGAAATTTGCCAAGTCGTGTGGGAGAACATCATTCCCATCTTCGATTACCCCATGGACATTCGACGGGTCATCTACACCACTAATGCCATTGAGTCCGTCAATCGCTCCCTGCGCAAGGTGATTAAGACTAAGGCGGTCTTCCCTGATGAAGAGTCTGTTTTCAAGTTGATGTATTTGGCTTTGAACAACATCTCTAAATGGTGGACCCGGCCCATTAAAATTGGAAAGCCGCTCCCTTACATTTTGCTATCCTATTCCCAGAACGCTTCAAAGTTTGAATCCCAAGGCGCTTACACAAAAATCAGAACACTCTCTACTATGGGAAAACCTTATAATTCCGTCAAATCCCGGTAAGCTCGAATGCCCCGGAATTGTCGCCGGAATCGCTGAAACCCTTGTAATGCTTGATGGACGTAACTGGACTCGAACCAGTGACCCCCACGATGTCAACGTGGTGCTCTAACCAACTGAGCTATACGTCCTTATAGGATATAAAGGATAGCATAGAAACTCGCAAGAATATGCTGCGCTGGTATTTACTCAGCAATTCCAAACCTGGAATGTCCCGAAGAATACAGCAGGGATGTAGTTTTGCCGCTCAAGATCATACCTAAGTGAACACAGTTAATTAAGTAAAGCCCGTAAACCCTTCGCTGCCTGCACAGCGGGCGGCGAAGGGTTTTATATCTGATTTTTAACTGTGCTCACCTAGTTATCAACCTCCTGAAGCAGTAGCTTTACCCCTGATATACTTTGCCAGGCCACAAACACGACTTGGCAGGTTTCACGCAAAAACAGGGGTTTGGCGTTGTGAATTTGAGAACTTTGCCAAGTCGTGTTACATGCTTAATTTTTGAATT
>CAYXJG010000371.1:0-5383 GCA_964465285.1 uncultured bacterium | reverse complement strand
CGCGCGCCAAACCCCTATCTTTGTGTTGTGAATTTGAGAAAGTTGCCAAGTCGTGAACACAACTATCGAAGCAAGGGAGCGCTGCTTCGTGCCCACAGTGGCGCGATCCCACAGTGGCGCGATCCCACAGTGGCGCGACCCTACAGTAGCGCGATCCCACAGTGGCGCGACGTTATGCGGCTTCAGTCGATTCCTCTTTTGGGGAAAGTCCCAGCGCACGCCGATAGATTTGGATGTATTCCGCTGCCGACTTGTCCCAGCTAAAGTCTGTCTTCATTCCTCGCTGCTGTAGCCCTTTCCAGGCGTCTTTGAAGCGGAACCCTTCCCAGGCGCGCACCATACAGGTATAAAGGTCGAGGGGTTCGTAGCGGTCAAAGCAGTAGCCCGTGCCCGCCGCATTCATGGGATCGTGGTGCTGCACTGTATCCACCAGTCCGCCAGTGCGGCGCACGATGGGTACACACCCATAGCGCATGGCAATCATCTGGCTAATGCCGCAGGGTTCAAACCGCGACGGCATGAGGAAGGCGTCTGACCCTGCATAGATGCGGCGAGCTAGGCCGTCGTTGTAGAGTAAATAGGCTGACATGCGTCCAGAATACCGGGACGACAATTCCCATAGCTGCGTTTCGTAGTAGCGATCGCCCGTCCCCAAGACGATGAACTGAGCATCCGTATAGGCAAGAAACCGATCCAGGGTTTGCAGAATGAGATCCAGTCCTTTTTGTTCGACAAGGCGAGAAACCATGCCAATGAGAAATACATCGGCATTGACTTCTAACCCTATCTCTTCTTGAAGGGCAACCTTGTTCGCCTTGCGAGCCTCCAGATTATCAGCACTGAAGGGGGAGGCGAGCTGTTTGTCCTGAATCGGGTCGAAGGACTGCATATCGATGCCATTCAGCACACCCACTAGCTTACTGCTAATGAAAGAGAGGAGCCCCTCCAGGGTCTCACCGTAGTTTGCCGTTTGAATTTGCTGGGCATAGGTAGGGGAAACAGTATTGACGATGTTGGCGTACTGCACCGCTGCTGCCATTGTATTGTGGCCCTGCATGTACCAAGGGCACCAGGTCATCTGCTCCAGCTTCCATTTCCACGGCCCCTGGTAGGCCAGGTTGTGGATGGTGAATATCGTAGCAATATCGGGTGATTGGTGCATCCACACGGGGATCATGCCTGTATGCCAGTCGTGGCAGTGAATGATCTGCGGCTTCCAATAGTTCCACGCAAACTCAGCTGCTCCGTTAGCAAAGAGAGTGAACCGCCAGTCTTCGTCCTCCCCTGAATAAATACGCCGAGGCCAGAAAACCGGATGCCCAAACAAATACAGAGGCACATCGCTTTTAGGAAGCGTTGTTTCATACACGGCAAAGTCCTGGAACATGGCATTGCCTGTCCAGATTGGCGTTTTAGGAACATCGGTTTTATCGGCAATGAAGCCGTAGTAGGGCATGAAAACGCGTACATCATGCCCCATTTCTCTTAATACTTTGGGCAACGAGCCGACCACGTCCCCCATGCCGCCAACTTTCGCGAGTGGTGCTGCCTCTGCTGCAACAAACAAAATTCGCATGCTTTCTTGCATAGTCCCTGTATGAATGGGTTCTGTCACGACTTGGCAGGTTTCACGCAAAAACAGGGGTTTGGCGCGCGCTGAGCGCGCACCAAACCCCTGTTTTTGCGCTGTGAATTTGAGAACTTTGCCAAGTCATGTTCTGTATGAGTGAGTTCACAAGAATAAGTCTAGAGGGGTGTGGTTCCCATGCATAGGGGCAAAGCAGGGTTAATTTATAGCGCTTTGCAAGCGTATTAAGTACGATACGGGTATAGGGCAGCGCGGAGCGCCGCCCCATACCCGTGCTTAATCAACTTGTACACCACTATATGAGTGATGGCATTCCGAATCGGGAAATGATTTGATGCTCATCTCTGATGCATCGCTGTGAATAATGTTGAAGACGTGTATCGCACATTGCACAACATGGCACAAAAGCCCTGTATGTTTTTGACAAGTGTTCACAAAACGTTATCAAGATGAAGCTAGCAGCGATCTCGTCTTACATTCACAGGCATATCTCGCAATGGGGATTTCAGCTGATCTCTGCACCGCTGATCTCCGTGCCGCTGATGACAACGGGCCTGGCAGTCGGGACGCAGGGTATCCATTCTCCAGTAGCCGTGGCTCCTGAAATTGCCCCTGTTTCATACTTCCATTCTGCCAAAGCATCTTTCCCACCAGCTTTGAATACTCTACCTCTGGATGCTCTACGGGCACTGCGCGATCGTCGCTCTAGCAGCAGCTCCACGGCTTCCTCAGCCGCTACCTTAGTAGCCCTTGGGGATGGCTCCAGCATCAACGCGCATAGAGCAGTTGCAGATCGTCTTCCGCTAGATGCCCTAGATGCTCGCCTTCACGTGGAGGAGATGGCCTACTATCACTGGATTACTGCCGAAAAGTTAGCCCGGCGTGCTCGACACCTCGAACAGCAGCGTCCACTGACGATGACTCGGCTTGAAGAAAGCGATGCGGCCTGGTTAGCCGCAATCCAACAGTTAAAACATATTCCCCCTGGGGTATTGGTTGTCCAAAATGTGGCGGATAGGATTGCGGAGTACCAGCAACAACGGAGGCAGCTCGCCTATCGATCCGATACGCATCATTCGAGATTTTTGCGGCACATTGTCGAATCGGCGGGCGTTGATGTTGATGTGGCGCACATTACTGTATGCAGTCTTGAGCAGGTCAATGAAATGATGCCCCTGGGAGAATGTCGCCGGTTGAGGGGCGATCGCCCTCCGGCAAGCCCTGCCAGCCTCATCAAAGTTCCCATTGCCGTGGCGATGATGCAGAAGATTACAGAGTCTCAAATCGACCTGTCTACTGAGATTTATGTTGACCCGCATAATTTCACCGAGGATGCATCAGACATTAGCGTAGGAGCCAAGCATTCCCTGCAGCGCGTGGCAGCCCGGATGATCAACCAGAGCAGCAACATTGCCACAAATCAGCTCATCGACTATTTAGGGTTTGAGTACATCAACACAGTGCTGCGCGATCGCGGCTACCCGACCCTACAGGTGGGGCATAAGCTGGTGGGCGATCGCATTTTTCCAGCACAGTTTGGCACCCAAGGCACCAACCGCATCACGACTGATGAACTGACGGCAATGATGGTAGATATCTATCTCCAAAAGCGTCCTGGCAATGTAGCATTGAGGGAAATGTTGGCGACTCAGACCGATGACCGCATGGGGCAGGCCGCCCTGAATAGAAGGGGCATGGAGTGGCTGGGTGAGAAAACAGGGTGGAACTCGAAGGTTCTGGGGACGACGATGGCTGCGGTAATTGGGGGCGATCGATACATCATCACCGTCGCGTTGAATCATACGTGGAATCCAACCACCATGCAGGCAATCGTGAGTGGCATTGCCGATCACATTCTTGAACAGGGCGGCTTCTAGCCTTTCCTTGGACGGCGCAGGGTTTACGAGTTTTATAGTGAATTGTGCTCACCTAATTATGTAGCGCTCTTATGCAGCGCTATGCCAGCGCGTTAAGTGCAGTGTGTTGAGGTGGCGGCGCTCTGCGCCGCCACCTCAACAATATTTGGGTATGCTCGATGCGCTTGCACAGCGTTATATTAAATTCTCGTTCCTCACGTGCAGCACCATGAAACCGCTATTACAGATGTATTATTCGCGGACGTATCGCAAAGAAGAGCAAAGGATTCCTGATAGGGGAGCTGTTTGCCGAGTCATGGCCCTGGTGGTGATGAGTAGTGCCGGGGCAATGGTGGGGTGTGGCGATCGCCCAGCATCACCCGACGCAAATACCCCGACGGTCACTATTTTGGGATCAATCACTGGAGACGGGCAGGATACCCTGGAGCAAATCTTCGTCCCCTTCACCAAAGAGACAGGCATCCAGGTGCAGTATGAGGGAACCGATGCCTTTGCGACGGTGCTCCCAGTGCGAGTCGATGGCGGCAATGCTCCTGACCTCGCCCTGTTTCCCCAACCTGGGTTGATGGCCGATCTAGCTCGGTCGGGCGACTTGATTTCCCTGGACAACATATTGGCGGGCGATCGCCTGACGACGGCATACACCAATGACTGGTTGGAGTTGGGCAAGGTAGACGGCAGCCTCTATGGATTGTGGGCACGAGCCGATCTGAAAAGCCTGGTCTGGTATCGCCCGGATGTATTTTCCGAACACGGCTACACGATCCCCTCTACCTGGGACGAGATGGTGGCGTTGTCCGACCAGATGGTGGCGGACGGCACTCCTCCCTGGTGCATTGGCATCGAGAGCGGTGCAGCGACGGGGTGGGTGGGGACTGACTGGGTTGAAGACATCATGCTGCGGGCAGCAGGGCCAGGGGTATATGACCGGTGGGTCAACCATGAGATTCCGTTTACGGCTCCAGAAGTCGCCAATGCATTTGAGCAGTTTGGAGAGATTGTCCTGAATCCCGACTATGTGTTGGGAGGAACAGTGGGTGTTATCAGCACACCCTTTGGGGATGCACCCCTGCCATTATTCAAAAATCCGCCTGGTTGCTACCTCCATCGGCAGACCAACTTCATTGCTTCTTTTTTCCCAGATGATGTGACCGTCGGCGAGGATGTGGAGGTCTTTGTGCTCCCCCCCATTGACCCCATCCACGGGACGCCAATTCTGGTAGCGGGCACTACCTTCGCCATGCTGAATGACCGAGAGGAAGTGCGGGCAGCTATGGAATATCTGCTGACGCCGGAACCCCACGAGATTTGGGTCGGGCTAGAGAATTACATCTCTCCCCATCAGCAGGTCAGCTTGGATGCCTATGCCGATGCGTTTACTCGTACTCAAGCAGAACTTTTGGCAGAGGCAGATACTATTCGCTTCGACGGCTCAGACCTGATGCCCGGAGCAGTGGGAACGGGTACTTTTTGGACGGGGGTGGTGGACTATGTGGGTGGGGCAGAGCTAGAGCAAGTGCTGGAGGAGATTGAGGCCAGTTGGCCAGAGGAGTAGGGGGGCAGGGGGCAGGGGGCAGGAGACAGGAGACAGAAGGCAGGAGGCAGGAGACAGGAGACAGGAGACAGGAGGCAGGAGGCAGGAGGCAGGAGGCAGGAGGCAGGAGGCAGGAGGCAGGAGGGAGGAGGCAGGAGGCAGGAGGCAGGAGGCAGGAGGCAGGGGGCAGGGGGCAGGAGGCAGGAGGCAGGAGGCAGGAGGCAGGAGACAGGAGACGGGAGGCAGGGGGCAGGAGACAGGAGACAGGAGGCAGGAGGCAGGAGGCAGGAGGCAGGAGGCGAGAGGCAGAAGGCAGGAGGCAGGAGGCAGGAGGCAGGGGGCAGGAGGCGAGAGGCAGGAGGCAGGAGACAGGAGACAGAAGGC
>CAYXJG010000370.1:0-5383 GCA_964465285.1 uncultured bacterium | reverse complement strand
TGATTCTCAGTCGGTGATTCTCAGTCGGTAGGTGAGCATTGTTTGAGCACTATTAATGTAAAATCCATAAAACCCTGCGCTGCTGGCTGCGCGGGCGGCGCAGGGTTTTATATCTGATTTATGATTGTGCCGAGGTTCTTATCCACGCAGAATTAGTCACAACAATTTTCTTGGGGTCTTTCCTGTTGGGGTGAGTCCCCAAGGCTCTGTCCTAAAGCAAGAGGTTGATCGTGAGTCCAGACACCCTTCTCCAGTCTCCTATGCCATCGGCAGTTCCCTACAATACCGATGATTTTGACCAGGTTGTGATGAAAACCTATGGGCGATTTCCCCTGTCCCTCGTTCGAGGGCAGGGATGCCGCGTATGGGACACTGATGGCAATGATTATTTGGACTGTGTGGCAGGCATTGCTACCTGTACCTTAGGCCATGCTCATCCTGTCATGGCAGAGGCCGTGAATCACCACATCCAAACTCTGCACCACGTCTCCAATCTCTACTACATTCCAGAGCAGGGAGCGCTGGCAGACTGGTTGGTGAAGCATTCCTGCGCCGATCGGGTGTTTTTCTGCAACTCTGGGGCAGAAGCCAACGAAGGGGCGATTAAGCTGGCACGGAAATATGCTCACACCAAACTAGGCATCGACAACCCTGTGGTGATTACCGCAAACGCTAGCTTTCACGGGCGTACCCTGGCCACGATTACGGCAACGGGGCAGCCCAAGTATCAGAAGAACTTTAATCCCCTGGTGCCGGGATTTCACTACGTACCTTATAACGACCTAGCCGCTATGGAAGGAGCGATCGCCCACCTCGACCGCGACAGGCGACAGGTTGCCGCCATTCTCCTAGAACCCTTGCAAGGGGAGGGGGGCGTCCGTCCAGGCGATCGCGACTATTTTCATCGGGTGCGCCAGATTTGCAATGAGAAGGGCATCCTCCTCATTCTTGACGAAGTGCAAGTGGGCATGGGACGCAGCGGTCACTACTGGGGTCACGAAGCCCTAGGTGTTGAGCCTGACATCTTCACCTCTGCAAAAGGCTTGGGTGGCGGCATCCCGATTGGGGCCATGCTGTGCAAATCCTCCTACGATGTATTTCAGCCCGGCGACCACGCCAGCACCTTCGGCGGCAATCCCTTTGCCTGTGGGGTCGCTCTTGCCGTCTGTCAAACCCTTGAGCGAGAAAACCTGCTGGCAAATGTGCAGGAACGGGGCGAGCAATTAAGGGAGGGGTTACGGGCGATCGCCCAGGACTATCCTAATCTGCTCGAAGAAGTCCGGGGCTGGGGATTGATCAACGGTCTAGTGCTTAGAGCAGACGCAAGTTACACCTCCATCGACATCGTCAAGGCCGCTATGGTAGAGCGGCTGTTGGTTGTTCCTGCTGGCCCCCAAGTCGTGCGATATGTGCCGCCGCTGATCATTTCAGCGGCGGAGATCGACGAAGCCATCAGCGCCACCCGTCGCGCTCTCGCTGCTCTCTAGTTGCTGCAAGAAGTGAGCGTTGCTTGCCTCTTAGGTTAAGACCATGCCTCCGGAAGAATAACCATAGCGTCACCAAAGGAGTAAAAGCGGTAGTGCTGAGCGATCGCCTCTTCATAGAGCGCCAATAGCCTCGGGCGTCCCACCAGGGCGCTCACCAGCATCATCAAGCTTGATTTAGGCAGGTGAAAGTTGGTAATTAGCCCGTTTACCGCCTTCCACTGATAGCCAGGATAGATGAACAGCTCGGTTTTACCCCGATAGGGTTGAATGGTTCCCGTTTGTCCTGCAGACTCCAGTGCCCGCACGACGGTAGTGCCCACGGCAATGATGCGCCCGCCCTGCTGCTGCGCAGCCTTGAGTCGTTCTACCGTTTGGGCGGGAACCTCCAGCCATTCACTGTGCATGTCGTGGGTGGTGATGTCCTCCACTTCCACCGGACGAAAGGTTCCTACACCCACATGGAGGGTAATGAAGCAGTGGGGAATGTCCATCTGGTCAAGCTGTTGCAGCAGCTCTGGGGTGAAGTGAAGGCCGGCAGTAGGAGCGGCGATCGCCCCTGGTCGGTTGCCGTAAACCGTTTGATAGCGATCGCTCTCAATCTCATCATTCGTGACATAGGGGGGAAGGGGGATTCTACCCAATCGCGGCAGGACGTCCCACAAATCCGTTCCCTCAGGCACGTGGAAGTCAACAATACGCCCATTAATCGACTCGTCTGTTTCTAGAATAGTTGCGGAAATCGACGGAGGGGTATCGATTGTCGCATCATCTCCAGCTTCACCCGTGTCACAACCCGAAAGTGGAAACGTGATGGCTGCACCGGGCTTGAGGCGTCTTCCTGGCTTGACCAGAGTCAGCCAGCGGTTAGGGCCGAGTTCTTCTACCAGCAGCACTTCTACTTCACCTCCACTAGGCTTCTGACCAAAGAGTCGTGCTGGAATCACGCGGGTATTGTTGAGAACCAAAATATCACCCGGACGCAGCAGATTAGGAAGGTCTCGGAAAATGCAATGGCGATGCTCTGTGGGCGACACTACAGCCAACAGGCGAGAACTGTCTCTAGGAGTGACGGGTTCCTGAGCGATGCGACCCTCAGGAAGATCGTAGTCGTAAGCGCTCAACTGCATGTCCTGAGAGGACGGCGCTAGATGGTTTTGCTCATCTGATGAGTGCATGAATCCACGGAGATTGAATGTGACCGACAAGTGGGTGGCTTGTAGTTTAAGCCGGGATACTGAGCTGCTCAGCGCACCAGTATCCCGTTAAATCATTTCCGGCTTAAGTTATGAGCCTAAAATACTATGAGAGCTTAAAGCTAGAAATGGCAATGGATCGAACCATTGGGTGAAACTCCCTATGGCGATGCTGCAAAGGTGGGGAGTCTTCCCCTTACCGATCAGTACATAAATCGAGATGATAGAGATACAGCAGTTGCCTGGAGTTGAACGATGGAATATACATACTACCTTGCGAATGCCAGTTTAACTCTGAGGGTTGTGGAGTATCTTCATTGGACGCCCTGGATTCCAGTCCGTTTCATGACCGTTATTCACCAGATTGATGGGTGGGTTGTACGTGTCAAGCTGACTCACGAGCTAGGCCCCGACGAACATGGGGATTTCAAAGCCTTCCTGAACGAACTTGGTATTCCTTACGAGCCTGAAATTCGCGTCCGAATGGCGTTTTGGGGGCTTGAAACAGGTCAATCACCAATCGACGTGATGCGTCGGTATCAGGTTGCCGTAGTCTCGCACGGTGCTCCCGACAAGAAGGAGATTGAGGCATTCCGTAAACAGTTTGTTCAAGGCTTAGGATATTGTCCTGAAACCCTCGCCTAAGGAATGAAAGTTAAATAACTTGAACCAAATTTTGGTGAAGCGGCGCGGCATCGTCGTGCTGCTCCAATAAGGTTGGACTCTATTTAATCCGTGTTCCTAGGCTACCGCCTAAACAAGCGAAACTTAGGGATCTGCGGCTAAATAAAGATATCCAGGGAGAGGGGCGGCGGGCGGTGCCCGCCGCCCCTCTCCTTGGTACGTTGTTTTCTCGCAAGTCCCCTAGCAAAAGCATCGGCTTTCTCTATAGGAGAGCCGATGCTTTTGTATCAGGGGTTAGCGTCAATTATCTAAATGCCACTTTATACCAATTCTTGAAAGTAGAACTACACACGACTTGGCAAGTTTCACGCAAGAATAAGGGTTTGGCGCGCGGAGCGCGCCCCAAACCCTTATTCTTGCGTGGTGAATTTGAGAACTTTGCCAAGTCGTGACCTATGCCAACTATAGCTTTGCCAATCCAAAATCGAAAATCCAAAATCCAAAATTGACATCACCCCTCAAAAACGTTCTGAATGTGTTGTTCAATGCGCAATTGATAGTGATCCAGGGCAATCCAGGCTGAAGGGAATGATTGAGTCTGGACAGAGGGAACGACGAGAAACGATGGTTTTGGGCTGTTGACGGTCGAATTATAATGCGGCACCGTTTGGGAATTGGAGTCTGAAGACTGGGTGTGTTGTCGTCGGGGGGTAGGCTTGCCCTTCTGGACGGGCGATCGCCGATGCTGCACCAAAATCAGATCAAAACGGCAGGGGAATGCTGCACATTCTGGAAAGGTTGAGAGAAATAGTTCAGCGGTTTGCCAGAGCTTTTGCTGCTTCTGGGGTGTGATTGCCATCAATCCATTGCTGTCCCAATTGCGGGCACTGCGAGTTTTCACCTCGATAAAGACAAGATGCTGGGATGATGATTGAGGAGGGTGCTCGCAGGCAACCCAGTCGAGCTCACCCCAGCGGCAGTGCCAGCGGTGATGCAGGAGTTCCCAGCCTTGCGCCCGAGCCCACTGAGCGGCGATCGCCTCTCCCAGTAAACCAACACCCTTCCCCGCATTGACGACAATTTGGCCATCGGGCTGCAATTGAAGGAGTTGAGTCATGGCAGGATGGGCAAGGGAGCAAAGGGAGCAGTTTAGTGTACCCGCTATTCTCTGGTCATAAGCGTAAATCCTTAAAGTGCGCCTAGAACACGACGATGTTTTGATTCGTCATTGCCAGCCCTGCGGACAACGTGGCGATTCTGACCTGATTTTGGCTGCGGGTGCCATCTGGGTCAAAGAATAGAGCACCGCTGTTAGCGTTGTAGATAATGCGATCGCTCCGATCTTGCGCTGACCCGGCGATGACGAACCGCCGATTTTTCAAAACGCCTTTGTTGAGCCCGTTACCGAATCCCTGGCGCGAGAGGGCAATGACATCCTCAAGGACGTTGAAGTCACGGATTCTATCGTTGCCTTCATTCTCATCATTAAAGCTGAAGCGATCGCCCCCTGCGCCGCCAAATAACCTGTCGTTTCCGTTTCCCCCAAAAAGGCGATCGCCTCCGTCGCCGCCCCGGATGATATCTTTACCATCTCCTCCAATCAAGCGATCGTTTCCGCCTAGCCCAATCAGTTCATCATTACCACCTCCCCCGTTAAGGGTATTTTTTGAATTGTTGCCCGTCAATTCGTTGCCGGCATCGTTGCCCGTGCCGTTAAGCCGTCCACTCCCAGACAGAACGAGGTTTTCAAAGTTATCGTCTAGGGTGAAGTTAATGGACGCAAGAACGGTGTCTTTACCTGCGTTATTCGCTTCATTGAGGCGATCGCCCTTGTTATCCACGACATAGGTATCGTTACCTGCCTCTCCATTCAGCGTATCGTTGCCGCCCTCTCCATCGAGAAAATCAGCGCCACCCCCACCATTCAACGTATCGCTGCCACCACCGCCTAGGAGGGTATCTCGTCCATTGCTGCCGTTGAGGTCATCGGCCCCGCCGCCCCCGTTCAGGGTGTCCCTGCCGCCCCCGCCATCGAGGTCGTCACTGCCGCCGCCGCCGTTGAGGGTGTCTCTGCCGCTG
>CAYXJG010000369.1:0-5396 GCA_964465285.1 uncultured bacterium | reverse complement strand
GGCGCAGCCCGCTGCTCTTTTCCGGGTACTTTATTTTCTTGCAAGTCCCTAAGGTACTAAGGCGCAGGCGATATTTCCTAACCTCCGGTCACCCTTTACCAAATGGCAGTGGATCGTCATAATATAACCTGCTAAATTTTCGATAAATTTCTGAGCATTTGCCCACACCGTTAAGTTATTTACGTTGTTTCACGATATGACTGAGGTTGAACACTCAATGGCTGATTCTCCTACCGCTTCAAACCCCTTAACTGATAATGTAGCCCTGGTTACCGGGGCGTCCCGAGGCATTGGACGGGCGATCGCCCTCAACCTTGCCGAAGTCGGGGCCAAGGTGGTGGTGAACTACGCCAGTTCTGCCCAGGCTGCCGATGAGGTAGTTGCGGCCATCCAACAGATGGGAACAGAGGCAATCGCCCTCAAAGCAGATGTATCCAAAGCCGAAGAGGTTGATACCCTCTTCCAGAAAGTGATGGATACTTGGGGGCGCATCGACGTTTTGGTGAACAATGCAGGCATCACCCGCGACACCCTGCTGCTGCGCATGAAGCCAGAGGACTGGCAGCGAGTTATTGATCTCAACCTGACAGGCGTTTTCCTCTGCACTCGCCTGGCAGCAAAAACGATGCTCAAGCAAAAGTCAGGGCGCATCATTAACATCGCTTCTGTCTCTGGACTGATGGGTAATCCAGGGCAAGCCAACTATAGTGCTGCAAAGGCGGGGGTCGTAGGCTTCACCAAGACGGTTGCCAAAGAGCTGGCAACTCGTGGCGTAACGGTCAATGCGGTAGCCCCTGGCTTCATCGAAACGGCCATGACGGAAGCGGTCAAGTCTGAAGACATCCTCAAGTTCATTCCCCTCGGACGCTATGGAACCGTAGACGAAGTAGCGGGACTGGTGCGCTTCCTCGCCGCCGACCCCGCAGCGGCATACATTACCGGGCAGACTATTAACGTGGACGGCGGCATGGTGATGGCATAGATGCCAGATGCCATAGATGCCAGATGCCATAGATGCCATCTGGCATAGATGCGAGACCATCGAAGAAAACCGGCAAGATTTCACCCTGCCGTTTCCCTGGTTTGTAGCGCACTGTAAGCGCTTTGAATATGAGGGTGTTGTGTGACAGTGCGCCGTGCCGTTACGCAATACTTTTTGGGCGAGTAGAGCCAATTTGCATATCGCTTACTAACATGACTTGGCAAAGTTCTCAAATTCACAACGCCAAACCCCTGTTTTTGCGTGAAACCTGCCAAGTCGTGTACTAAAACAATTCAGAAAAATTAGCACTCTCTCTGATGGAGTGCTAGATTCAGTGCTACATTACTGAATGGAGAATTGAGAAACTGTAGGGATATGTCAAAACTTGTTGTCTTTGATGAAGAGTCTCGGCAGGCTCTGGAACGTGGCGTCAATGCGATCGCCGATGCGGTGCGCATTACCCTTGGGCCACGGGGTCGAAACGTTGTGCTTGAGAAGAAATATGGTGCGCCTGAAATTGTAAACGACGGCATCACCATTGCTAAGGAAATTGAACTGGAAAACCCCTTGGAGAACACCGGGGCACAGCTCATTCGCGAAGTGGCGTCCAAAACAAAGGATCTGGCTGGTGACGGTACGACTACAGCGACCGTGCTGGCCCAGGCGATGATTCGTGAAGGGCTAAAAAATGTGGCCGCAGGGAGTAATCCCGTTAGCCTCCGCCGGGGCATCGAGAAGACCGTCAACAAGATGGTGGCAGAAATTGCAGCACTGGCGAAGCCCATTGAAGGAAATGCGATCGCCCAGGTTGCGACCGTGTCTTCCGGCAATGATGAGGAAGTGGGCCAGATGATCGCTGAGGCGATGGATAAGGTCAGCAAAGATGGCGTCATCACCGTGGAAGAATCCAAGTCCCTCACGACGGAACTGGAAGTTGTGGAAGGCATGCAGTTTGACCGGGGCTACATCTCACCATACTTTGTCACTGACCAGGAGCGGATGATCTGCGAACTGGACAATGCGCTGATTCTAATCACCGACAAGAAAATCAGCAGTATCCAGGATCTGGTTTCCATTCTGGAGAAGATTGCGCGGGAAGGCCGTCCCCTGGTCATCATTGGTGAAGATATTGAAGGGGAAGCCCTGGCGACGCTAGTGGTGAACCGTCTGCGGGGTGTGCTGAATGTGGTTGCTGTGAAGGCCCCTAGCTTTGGCGATCGCCGCAAGGCTATGCTCCAAGATATTGCTGTGTTGACGGGCGGGCAGATGATTTCTGAAGAAATTGGCCTCAGCCTCGACACCGCAACAACAGATATGCTGGGAAGTGCCCGCAAGATCACCATCACCAAAGACAACACCACCATTGTGTCGGAAGCAGGTAACAAAGCCGACATTGAAAAGCGGATCACCCAAATCCGTCAGGCTCTTGAGGCGACCGACTCCGATTACGACAAGGAGAAGCTGCAAGAGCGGTTAGCGAAGCTTGCAGGCGGTGTTGCCGTGATCAAGGTTGGAGCCGCTACCGAAACAGAACTCAGGGACCGGAAGCTCCGCATTGAGGATGCGTTGAACGCGACCCACGCAGCCGTCGAAGAAGGCATTGTTCCGGGCGGTGGGACAACCCTGATTCAACTGTCCAAAAGAGGAGCCGACTTTAAGCAAGGTCTGTCCACGGAAGAACAGATTGGTGCTGACATTGTCCTCAAGGCACTCGAGGCCCCCCTCCGTCAAATCGCTGAAAATGCGGGAGCAGAAGGCTCAGTCATTGTGGAAAAAGTCCGCGAGTTTGAGGGCAGCAAGGGCTTTAATGCCTTGACCAGCACCTTTGAGGATATGCTAGCTGCTGGGATTATTGACCCGGCAAAGGTTGTGCGCTCTGCCCTGCAAGACGCAGGTTCCATCGCAGGTATGGTGCTGACTACCGAAGCTCTAGTTGTCGAGAAACCTGAACCAGCGAAGCCTGCTGCTCCTGACATGGACGGCATGGGCGGCATGGGCGGCATGGGTGGCATGGGCGGCATGGGTGGCATGGGCATGCCTGGCATGGGCATGATGTAAGGCTCGCTCATGCCTAAACAACGCAGCAGCCGCCCGTGTTGGCTGAGGATGTCAGTCGGTGGCATCGGCCTGCGGCTAAGCCTCTGAAAGAGCGCACCTTTTTCGGTGGAGGAAGCAGCGGCATCAGGGCAGGTCACAGTTACAGTACCTTGGCCTGGATGCCAGAAGACAGTGGGAGTTGGGCGCTATCCCTGTGTTGCCAGCGAGTGACCTGTTTTGCAACGCCCGTCAGCCGAGCCGCCTGCCAACTCAAGTAGGTGAGTCGCCAGTTAGAGGGACGCCCCTTAGCGATCGATGACCGAGGCTATGGCAATGCCAATCTTGTCAATCAGGCCGCCGAGATTGCAGCAATTCTCATTTTGGGAAACTTCGCGCCCTACAGTCGCTCACTTGTACAAATGTCAGGGGCAAAAAGGTCGCCTGAGGCAACCTTTTTGCCCCCGACATTTTCATAATTAGAATTGTCTTGCGGCTCACCTCCAACCATTCACAACTTGGCAAAGTTCTCAAATTCACAATGAAAAAATAGGGGTTTGGGGCACGCGAAGCGCGCTCCAAACCCCTATTTTTTCGTGAAACTTGCCAAGTCGTGACCATTGCCACTATGGGGCACCTCACAGGTCTTGCAAATATTTCCCAAATTGCCCAGGCTGTGCTGGTTGTTGTCTCATTAGGTTTCATTCGGTATCAGCTGCGAGAAGGCGCTAGGCTGGCAAGGTCGGAAAATGCTAGATCGCTAGCAGAGCAAGCAGGGGCGTTTAACTCGCTGCTAATTCAAAATGCTAATCTTGCAGAACTCTGGTATAGCGATGCCCGAAAGGTTGAGCAAGATGGCGAAATTGCTCGACTGCGTTATGGGGAAGTGCTAGTTCAGTGGCTAATCTTCTATGAGTATATTTACTATCAATGGAAGCAAAAACTTCTGGATGACGAGATGTATCGCTCCTAGCTGGCAGATTTAGAAGATGTTGTCTAAAAGTATAATTTAGACACGACTTGGCAAATTTCCACCCCCCAATAGCCTCGAATGCGCTGGGCAAAGGAGTCAGCCGATTCTAAAAACGATGCAATAGAGTAGCAGGTCTCGGTTTCTAGGCGGGGTTGTCCCCCTTTTTGAAGTGGCGTTCACTTTCCACTCGAATGAGGGTCTCCAGCCCTAGCTATGGTTTGATGTCGTTGAGGGTGGTGCAGAGGCTGATAACCCGCTTCTCAAGTCGCCCATGACCTTTGCTGAGCTCGGTATAGCTTGCCTCGGCGACAAAATTGGCAATGAAATGGCCCTGTCCCCTCCCCCCACAAGATACGCTGGATATACAGGACTTGCGTCAGTCCGGTTTCATTAGAGCTACCAAGCCATTGCAGATCACCTTAAGAAGGCTATTTTCTACCTATGCTAGAGCTATATCAGTTTGAAATGTCTCACTATGCGGAGAAAATCCGTCTCATTCTGGACTATAAAGATCTGGAGTATCGCAAGGTTGAAGTGATACCTGGCATTGGACAACTCGATGTGTATCAACTATCGGGACAACAACAGGTTCCAGTTTTGAAAGATGGGGCTGACGTTATTGCCGATTCGACGGCGATCGCCTTCTATATCGACAAAAAATATCCCGACCGACCGCTGATGCCTACCGATTCAGTGCAGCGGGGCCTATGCTTGATGATGGAAGAATGGGCTGATGAATCCATTGGGCTGAACGCTCGAAAAGTTATGCTCAACGCCTTCGGCAAAGACCCTGATCTGCGGGCAGCTATCCTACCGCAGCAAACTCCTGACTTCGTGAAAAATTTGGTTGGCATTGTTCCTGGAGAAGCTTTCGATTTTCTTGGTATAGGGGTCGGACTGGGGCCAGATGCGATTATGCGAGCACGTCAGACCATAGAGCAGTCCTTGGAAGCTCTCTGCTTATTGCTGACTGATCGTCCCTATCTTCTAGGAGAGGTGCCGACGATGGCAGATTTTGCAGTGGCAGGCTTGTCGATGTATGTCAAATTTCCTGCAGGAGATTTTCTGGACATTCCCGATGGACTGAAGGGACGCGGTGTACCGGGCTTAGCGGATAGCTCAGCCTATGGCCGATTTTTCGAGTGGCGCGATCGCCTTTATGCTGATTTCCGTCAGCGGAGGGCTTCGACATCTTCTGGGGGAACAGCTCCCACACAAATTCAGATTGACTAGATATGGCCGTGAGAAAATTGATTAAACATACCCGAGTCTTGTTGAGTGGCGGCGCAGAGCGCCGCCACTCAACAAATTTGGATTACTTAATTAGGGATCTGCGGCTAAAAAAGATACCGGAAGATAAAGAGCAGCGGGCGCAGCCCGCTGCTCTTTTCCGGGTACTTTATTTTC